>NZ_JBXASF010000003.1:307500-331006 GCF_058809015.1 Caulobacter sp. GW821-FHT11A05
CCGCGATATAGGCCCTCAGCCCATCCGCCTCGGCGGTCACTTCCGAGATCTTGTGCTTCACCAGGTCGCCGATCGAGATGATCCCGGCCAGCCGCCCGTCGCGCAGCACCGGCAGGTGGCGGATGCGGCGGTCGGTCATCCGCTCCAGCAGCTGGTCCACCGTCTCTTTCGGGTCGGCGAACACCACATCGACGGTCATGCATATAGAGACGGGTTTCTGCAGGCTGCTCGCGCCCTCGCGCGCCACCGCCGTGACCACGTCGCGCTCGGAAACGATGCCCGCCACGCCCCCGTCTTCGTTGACAAGGATCATCGCCCCGACGCGGCGGCTGTGCAGCAAGGCCGCCACCGCGCCGACCGTGTCCGACGGACTGGCCGTGAACACCATGTCGCCCTTGTCCTTGAGAATCTGGGATACCAGCACCGGGTCGTCCTCCCTCGGTTATCTCTAGACATAAAGAGGGTCGCTCAAATGGACGCACAGATCAACCGCGCTGACGTCCGCTCCGCCGACAGCTCATCGTGACACAATCCGACACCTCCGCTTAACCAATTGGCCAGACCTGGTCCCCACTATGGGTCTCGTCCCGTTCTGGCACGCCGATTGCATGGTTAACGGCGACGTATGCGGGGAGGCGTGGAGCAACATCCGATGGCCAAGGTTTCGATCATCCTTCTGGGAGCGGCGCTCAGCCTGGCGGCCTTGCCGGCCCTGGCCCAGAGCAACACAGGCTCAGCCAGCTACAACGCCGGCTACGGCCGCACCGCCGGCCAGGAAAACCGCATGGTCGACTATTCGACCCGCGACGCCAACGGCAACCGGGTCATCGTCGATGGCGTCATGCTGACGGGCGATGACCAGTCCACCTTCACCCGGGCCGGCGGCTCGCTCGACAGCTACAGCGGCGTCGGCAGCCAGGGCGGCAGCTCGACCGCCATCGGCAACAATCTCGTGGTGATCACCCAGGGCTCCTACAACACGGTGATCGTCAACAGCACCCAGACAAACAATGGCGACGTGACCGCCAACGCGGGGACCGGCGATGATGATTAAGCCCGTGGCGCGGGTCGGCGCCCTCCTCTCCATCGCGGCGCTCGGCCTGGCCGGCTGTGTGACTCCGGTCGCCCAGCCCAACGGCCTGTACGCCAAGCCGATCGGCACCGCCCCGGTGACCGCCAACCCCAGCCCCTATTCGGCGGCCCTGGTCTGCATCGGCCAGTACGCCCGCCAGAACAAGCTGGGCGCCCCACGCATCGCCGTCGGCCGCATCAGCGACTACACCGGCAAGAGCGAGGCCGACGGGTCAGGCCGCAAGGTGACGCAAGGCGCCTCGCTGATGGCCATGACCGCCTTCGCCAAAGCTGGCATGCCCCTGGTCGAGCGCTTCGACACCTCGATCAGCGAGCTGGACCTCAAATACAGCAACAACAAGCTGATCAGCGACAGCCCCCGGGGCCCGGGCGGCGGAGCCGGTCCCACCGACAGCCGCAAGATCTACGAAGGCCAGATGGCCGGCGTCGACTTCTACCTGGTCGGCGGCATCACCGAGCTGAACTACAACATCTATTCGGTCGGGGCCGACGCCTATGTCGGCGACAAGGACACCACCGGCCTCAAGGGCACGGCGCGCAACAGCATCTATGTGATGAACGTCGCCATCGACCTGCGCCTCGTCAACGTGCGCACCACCGAGGTGGTCGACGTCATCTCCTACCAGAAGCAGATCGTCGGCCGCGAGGTCGGCATCGGCCTGTTCGACTTCCTGAACGGCAACATCTTCGACGTCTCGGCCGGGGCCGGGGCCCAGGAGCCGCTGCAGCTGGCCGTGCGATCCCTGATCGAGCGGGCCACCGTCGAGATGACCGCCAACCTGTACGGCATGCCGGGGCCGCAATCCTGCCTGACCGCCGACCCGCTTGCCGGCGGCACCACGGGCATGACCGGCGGGTTCACACCCGCCTACGACAACCTGAGGACCAACAATGCGGAAACCCGTGAAGATCCAAATCGTTGGAACGACAAGCGCGATGGCGATGCTGGCCGCGCTCTGCGGGGCCGCTACTAGCGCCCTTCCCACCGGGGCCCACGCGCAGCCCAGCGAGGTCATCAACAACCAGGTCCAGGCCGGGGACGTCTTCGCTTCGGGCACGCTGAATGTCGTCACCGTCGAGGAAGGGGTCACCCAGTCCACCTCGGCGACCGGCAACAGCGTCCAGGCCTATGGCGACCGCACCGACATGGCGGTGACCTCCAACCAGACCCTGGTTGGCTCGGTGATCGCCCAGACGGTGGTCAACGTCGATGCGAACCTCGGCGAGGATTCGGCCATCTCGACGACGGCGCTCGGCAACACCGCCGACATCGGCATCAATGAAGCCACCGTGACCGGGGTGATCACCCAGGCCGCCACCTTCAGCGACAACATCACCGCCCGCACCCAGATCGAGGGCGATGTGGCCCAGGCCGGCGACATCACCGCCGCCACCACGGCCATCTCCAACAACGCCACCCTGGGCCTGACCAACGGCGCGGCCGGGGTGCGGGTCAACCAGACCAGCGGCGCGGACGTGCTGGCCGACGGCGGCGCGGTCATGCAGTACGTCAGCGGCACCAGCGCCATCAGCGGCGTCGCGGTCGGCAACAACATCAGCGCGGTTGGGGATACGACCTCGGCCCAGCGCCTGGCCGTCGGCCAGACCAACGACGGCGCCCTGGTCCAGGCCAGCAAGTTCACCGCCTACGGCAACGTCCAGGAGGCGATCACCAGCACCACCGCGGCCGGCAACAGCGCCAATGTCTTCAACGAAGGTCCGCTGCTGGATGTGACCAGCCAGCAGGTCAACAATGCCTACGTCCGCAGCCAGTCGGAAAGTTCTGCCTATCAGTTCGGCGCCGCCCAGGTCAGCGCCTACGGGGCCGGCAACACCGCCGTCGCCGGCAACAGCGGCGAGGAACTGGTGCTCGACAACACCCAGTGGAACGGCGTCGGCGGCGTCGAGGTCATCGCCACCTTCTCCGGCACGGACGGCTACGACAGCTATACCCAGGCCGTGGCGGTCGGGAACGACGTGACGGGCTACGCCTGCAGCGACTGCACCGGCACGATGAGCGTCAACAACAGCCAGACCAACAACGGCGACGTCTCGAGCTCGGCGACCAATTCGGTGGGGGTCCAGGGCGGGCGGAGCGTGGTGGGCGTCTCGACGGCGACCGGCAACAACGCCAGCTTCTACGTGACGCGGCCGGGGAACTAGCCGCGTCCCTTCTCCCGCTTGTCGGGAGAAGGTGGCCCCCGAAGGGGGTCGGATGAGGGCAGCGCCAGCTCATCCTGCACACCCACATTCTGGCGCGGTCAGCGCGGCCGCCGATCTTCCGTCGCCGGCGCTGCCCTCATCCGAGCCCTTCGGGCCCACCTTCTCCCGACAAGCGGGAGAAGGGCCTAAAACCCCAACCCCCATTTCACCAACCCCACCACCGCGCACCCGACAATCACCAGCACCACATTCACGTGGAACCGGATAAGCGCCACGCCCGCCGCCACGGCCAGCACCAGCGCCCACAGGTCGAAACTCCCCCAGACCGGCACACTGATCCGCCCGCCCCAGGGCGTCGCCACCGCCGCCACGTCGGTAAACACCACATGCAGCGCGAACCACAGCGCCAAGCTGGCGATCACCCCCAGCACCGCCGCCGTCACCGCCCGCAGCAGCCCCGTCGCCGCCGGGCTCTGGCGCAGCCGCTCGGCATAGGGCGCGCCGGCGAAGATGTAGAGGAAGGACGGTGCGAAGGTCTGCCACAGGGCCATCGCCGCCCCCGCCAGGGCCCAGGGGAGTCCCCCCTGATGTTGGCCGCCGTTGTTCCAGCCGGCCATGAACCCCACGAAGCCGTTGGCCAGCACCAGCGGCCCCGGCGTCGTCTCGGCCAGCCCCAGGCCGTCGATCATCTGCGCCGTCGACAGCCAGCCCTGCACCTCGACCGCCTGCTGCTGCAGCCAGGCCAGCATGGCGTAGGCGCCGCCGAAGGTGACCGCCGCCAGGGCCGCGAACACCTCGCCCACCCGGCTCAGCCAATGGCCGGACCCGAGCGCCAGGACCACCACGACCAGCGGCGCCAGCCAGATGACCAGCCATAGCCCGACCGTCCCCAGGGTGCGGAGCCATGGCACGGGAACCCGCGCCACCGCCGCCGGCGCCGGCTTGCCCCGGCTGCCGACCAGCCCGATCAGCGCCGCCGCCAGGATCACCACCGGGAACGGCGCGCTGAACACCGCCAGCGCCAGGAAGGCCAGGATGGCGATGACCAGGTCGATCCGGCCCTTGAGAGCCCGCTTGCCGACCCGCTGCAGCGCCTCGGCGACCAGGGCCAGAACCGCCGCCTTGACCCCCCAGAAGGCCGCCACCAGCCAGGGCGTCTCACCATGAGCCGCGTACAGCCAGGCCAGGGCCGTCACCACCACCGCCCCCGGCAGCACGAACAGCAGCCCCGCCGCCAGCCCGCCGCGCACCCCGTGCAGCAGCCAGCCGACATAGGTGGCCAGCTGCTGCGCCTCCGGCCCCGGCAACAGGGTGCAGTAGCTGAGGGCGTGCAGGTAGCGCGGCTCGTCGATCCACTTCTTCTCGTCGATCCACTCGCGATGCATCAGGGCGATCTGCCCGGCGGGCCCGCCAAAGCCCAGGCAGCCGACCTTCAGGCTGGAGAGGACGAACTCCCGGAAAGTTGGAACGCCAAGACCGGCGACTGGGGGTTGGAAATCACTCAAGGGACGGTCTCCGCACGGCTCAAGGCTCGGTGCTTGGGCATCTGCCTGACCGGGGGACCGCTCACCCCGGATGAGGCGAGCCTAGCCTGCCCCTCTGCGGCCGACAATCCACCGTTCGACGCAGCATTGACTTATCGGGCGCCGCGTCAGCAACCTGCCGCCGGACCTCACGGTCCGGGGGAGCCGCCAATGCGCCTGCGAGATTTCTTCATCGTCCCGGCCTTCGCCCTGGCGGTGATGGTCCTCAACGTCCTGGTCGCCTTCGCCGTCGTCTGGGCCTGGTCGATGGTCGTCGAGCCCGGCCACACCGAGGCCTGGTATCAGGCCTTCGCCCTCAAGGCCGCGCCGATCAGCAGCATCGTCGCCGGCATGCCGCTGATGTTCGGCGCCGGCCTGCTGATCGCCCGCAAGCGTGAGCGCCGCCCCGCCCTGCTGGCGGCCGGGGCCGTGGCCCTGGTCTATATCGCCGTCGACACGGCCCTGCTGCTGGCTTCCGGGATCGAGGCCAAGGACTGGCTCTGGGAACCGGTCTCCTATTCGACCAAGCTGATCGCCGCCCTGGCCGGCGCCTTCGTGGCGACCCGGCGAGCCTGAAGCCGCCGGAAACACGCCGCGACGGTCTTCACAGCGCCATACAGCCTCGCGGCAGGCATCCCCTCCCCGCCACATCAGCGCCTTGCCATGGCCGCAGCGCGCGGCGAAGGTGCCGGTCAAACAAGAACTCCGAGTGCTCTGGACTTGCCCTACATGACCCGTTTCGCCCGCGTGGCCGTTGTCGCCGCGTCGGTTGCCGCCCTTGCCGCCTGCGCCCAGGTCAAGAGCTTCCTCCCCGGCCAGAAACCCGACGCGGTCGCCACCGCCCCGGCCAAACCACCGAAGGAACCAAAAGCGCCGCGGGCCCAGGCCCCCACCGTCAATCCGCTGCTCCTGCCCGCCGGCCAGTGGCCGCAAGCCTCCAGCGACATCGCCCCCGACCCGCAGATCCGCTTCGGCTCCCTGCCCAACGGCATGCGCTATGCGCTGATGAAGAACGCCACCCCGCCCGGCGAGGCGGCCCTGCGCCTGCACTTCCGCGCCGGCTCGCTGAACGAAGCCGACGACCAGCAGGGCCTGGCCCACTTCCTCGAGCACATGGCCTTCAACGGCTCCAAGGCCATCCCGGAAGGTGAACTGGTCAAGATCCTCGAGCGCCACGGCCTGGCCTTCGGGGCCGACACCAACGCCTCGACCAGCTTCGACGAGACCATCTACCAGCTGAACCTGCCCAAGACCGACGACGAGACCGTCGATGTCTCCCTGCAGATGATGCGGGAAACAGCGGGTGAGTTGCTCATCGAGGCCGAGGCCGTCGATCGCGAGCGCGGCGTGGTGCTGTCGGAGGAACGCGCCCGCGACACCCCCGGCTGGCAGACCTACAAGAAGCGCCTGGAATTCCAGATGAAGGGCCAGCTGCCGCCCAGGCGCCAGACCATCGGCCAGGTCGAGATCCTCAAGACCGCCTCGCGCGACCGCATCGCCGCCTTCTACGACAGCTTCTACCGGCCCGAGCGGGCCACCCTGGTGATGGTCGGCGACTTCGACCTCGATGCCATGGAGGCCAAGATCAAGGCCCGCTTCGGCGACTGGACCGCCCGCGGCGCCGACGGCGGCGAGCCGGACCTGGGCCCCGTCGCCCCGCGCAAGCCCGAGGCCCTGGTCGCCGTGCAGCCGGGCTCGCCGACCGCCCTGCAGATCACCTGGATGAGCCCGCCGCAGCTGGCCAAGGACAGCCTGGCCAAGCGCCGCGCCGACCTCACCGAACAGCTGGGCTTCGCCGTCCTCAACCGCCGCTTCAGCGCCCTGATGCGCGGGGCCGAGCCGCCCTTCATCAGCGCCGGCGCCTTCAAGGGCGACCAGCTGCACGCCGCCGAAGCCACCTCGATCGCCGTGGTCAGCCGTCCCGGCGAATGGCGCACGGCCCTCACCGCCGCCATGGCCGAACAGCGCCGCGCCGTGCAGTACGGCGTGCTGCAGCCGGAACTGGACCGTGAGGTCGAGGAATTCCGCACCTATCTGAAGAGCCGCGTCGCCGGCGCCGCCACCCGCCGCACGCCGGGCCTGGCCGCCGACATCCTGGGCAGCCTGGACGAAGCCGAGGTGGTGACCAGCCCGGCCCAGGATCTGGAACAGTTCGAGGCCATCGTGAAGGGCCTCAAGGCCGACACTGTCTCGGCGACGCTGAAGACCGCCTTCAAGGGCCAGGGCCCGCTGATCTTCCTGGCCACCCCCACCGCCGTGAACGGCGCGGAAGTGGCCGTCATGGAGGCCTATGAGGCCTCGCTGAAGGGCGACGTCTCCGCCCCCAGCGCCGTCGCCCAGGGCTCCTGGCCCTACGAGTCGTTCGGCGCGCCCGGCAAGATCGCTGAGCAGAGGGACATCGTCGACCTCGACACCACCTTCGTGCGCTTCGAGAACGGCGTGCGGCTTACCGTCAAGCCGACCAAGTTCCGTGACGACCAGATCATGGTCCGGGTGCGCATCGGCAACGGCACCCTCAGCCTGCCCGCCGACAAGCAGAGCCCGACCTGGGCCGCACCGTCGATCATCGAGGGCGGGCTTGGCAAGATCACCACCGAGGACATGGAGCGGGTGCTGGCCAGCCGCGTGTACGGCGCCAGCTTCGGGGTCGAGGACGACGGTTTCGTGCTCTCCGGCGGCACCCGGCCCGAGGACGCCGAGATCCAGATGCAGGTCCTGGCCGCCTACGCCACCGACGCCGCCTGGCGCCCGGCCGCCTTCCAGCGGATCCGCAACGTCGCCGCCACCTATGACGAGCAGTACCAGGCCACTACCGGCGGGGTGATGGCCCGCGACCTGGCCGGCCTGCTGCACAACGGCGACCGCCGCTGGACCTGGCCCTCGCCGGCCGAGATCAAGGCCACCGAGCTGGAGCAGGTGAAGGCCACCGTCGCCCCGGCCCTGGCCACCGGCCCGATCGAGGTGGTCATTGTCGGCGACATCACCGTCGACAAGGCCATCGAGATCACCGCCGCCACCTTCGGCGCCCTGCCCCCGCGCCCGGCCGCCGCCCCGCTGCCCGCCAGCGCCCGGGTGGTCGGCTTCCCCGCCCCCAACGCCGCGCCGATGCGCCTGACCCACAACGGCCGGGCCGACCAGTCGGCGGCCCTGGTGGTCTGGCGCACCGACGACTTCTTCAGCAACGTCCAGCGGGCCCGCAACGTCAACGTCATGGCCGAGGTCCTCAGCCTGCGGCTGACCGCCGAGCTGCGCGAGAAGCAGGGCGCGACCTACTCGCCGAACGCCTCGGCCAACGCCAGCGCGGTGTGGACCGACTGGGGCTACGTCATGGCCAGCGTCGAGGTGCCGCCGGCCCTGGCCGAAGGCTTCTTCCGCGATGTCGACAAGATCGCCGCCGACCTGCGCGACCACCCGCCGACCGAGGATGAGATGACCCGGGCCAAGAAGCCCTATCTCGAACGCCTGGCCCGCAACCAGCAGACCAACGAGTTCTGGGCCGGCCAGCTGGCCGGGGCCCAGACCGACGGCCGCCGCCTCGATGCGGTCCGCTCGCAGCTGGCCGGCGTGGAGCGGGTTTCGGCGGCGGACGTTCAGGCCGCGGCCCGGGAATTCCTCGCCGAAGGCAAGGCCTGGCGCCTGGTCGTGGTTCCGAAGGACAAATGATGAAAGCGCTCGCCATCAGCCTGACCCTTGCTGTCCTCGCCGGCCCTGCCTTCGCGGCCGATGCCGATGAGGAGGCGCTGTACCACTGGGGCGAATGCGCCGCCGTCGGGGCCATCTACGAGGCCGCCACGGCGGACAGCGGCGCCGATCCGCGCATCCGGGTGTCCGTCGAGGCCTTCCATGGCCTGGAAGCGCGGATGGAGGCCCACACCAACGCCCTGGCCGACGCCCTCGGCAAGGAGCGGGCCGATGCGGTTCAGGCCAAGCTGCTGGAGTCCTTCGACAGCGACATCGCGCTGTGGGCCGATACGGAAGACCGCGACGGCTTCATGATCGCCACCTGGGGCGAGACCATGGATCGTTGCCTTCGGGAGGCGGCGACCTTGCCGGCCACCGCCCCTCCAAAGACCTAGTAGACGCTGCCGCCGACGCCGCCGTCGAGGCTCATGTTGAAGCTGCTGGAGGACTCTTCCCGGACCGTCTCTTCGCGATAGGCGGTGTAGGTCTCCACCTCGACGATGGTGATCACCTTCACCCCGGCCCCGAAGCGGCGCAGCAGGGAGCGTTCATTGCAGTCGCGGGCGGGGCGCTGCGGGCGGCAGGCCACCCGACCGGCCCGCGAACCACCCTCGACGGCCGGGCCGCCTTCGGGTCCGCCAGCCAGACCCTGTTCGTAGTACAGGCTCTCGTTCTTGCCGCAGAAGTAGCTCTTGCCGCCCTGGTTGCTGGCCCGCAGCTCCCATTCGATGACGGTCCACTGCATGCGGGTGCCGGCGATGCAGCGGTAGAGTTCGCCCTCGTAGCCGTCGGCCACTTCCTCGCCGGCGAACACCTGGCTGGCGGGGTGCGGGGTGTCGCGGTCGTCGACGCAGTAGGCGCGGATGACGACGCGGCGGGTGCGGGTGCGTTTGGCCTCGTAGGCGACCTGTTTCTTCTTCAGGGCGCCCTCGACGTTGAGGCCCTGGATGATGCCGGTCGTGCCGGGGCCGACGTAGCCGCCCCCGCCACCGCCGCCACCGCCGTAGACCACCGCGCCGGCGCGGCCGCCCGCGCCGGCCACGGCGACGGCCGTGACGTTGGCGTTGACCGTGACGTTGACCCGTCCGCCGCCGCTGTCACAGCAGCTTGGCGGGCTCGGAGGACGCGGCGGGGGCGTGGGCGGGGTGCAGCACGGCGGCGGAGCCGGCGGCGTGCAGCACGGCGGCGGCGGCGGCGCGCAGCACTGCGCGGCCGCCTCGTCCGGAGTGGCTGAACCGATCAACAGCAGGATGACCCCCGCCGCCAGACCCAAGAATGTATTGCGCAAACCCATGGGGTCGCTCCCGCCAAATGCCTTCTGCTCCCCATGCAAGAACCGCGCCGGAGTGTTCCATTCCGGAACAGAATCCCCCTGGCCCGACCCTTCCCTGCAACCCCCGTGCGGTCGCCATGGACCGTCAGGAGGCAGGGTGGAGCGATGGCCCATCCCAACACGGAACGATTGACGGAGTATTGGCGAGCCCGCGCCGGCGCCTACGCCGCGCCGTCGCGCGCCGATATCGATCCGATGGACTTCGTCGACATCCTGCCCCAGGTGCTGATCGTCGGCCGCCGCGAGGCCGGCGACCTGCCCTTCCGCCTCGTCGGTGGTCTGATCGCCCAGCTGCACCAGCGCGACCTGCGCGGCGTCAACCTCCTGACCCTGTTCCACCCGGCCGACCGCGCCGCCCTGCGCCTGGCCGTCGAGCAGATCCGCCGTCGGCCCGAGCCGCTGCAGATCACCGGCGAAATCCGCTCCGACGCCGTCGGCGGCGCGGTGTCCCTGGAGATGATGCTGGCCCCGCTGGTCGGTCCGAGCGGCGAGATCGACCGCTTCATCGGCCTCTACCAGCCGCTGGGCATGACCGCCCGGCTGATGGGCCGCACGGTCAGCGAACTGAAGCTGCTGACCGTCTCGCGCTCCGGTGAGGACGGCCCCCGCCTGCGGCTCGCGGCATTGGATGGGCGGCAGATCGCCTAAGCCTCAAGGTCCTAGGCAGAGGCCTCGTTCAACCGCGTCATCTGGGCGTCGGACAGCGTCAGCCGCGCCGCCCCCATCAGTTCATCCAGCTGCTCGACGCTGGTAGCGCTGGCGATCGGCGCCGTCAGGCCCGGCCGCGCCATGATCCAGGCCAGCGCCACCTGCGCCTGCGTCGCCCCGGTCTCGACCGCCACGGCGTCCAGGGCCGCCAACACCCGGGGCCCCTTGTCGGTCTCCAGGTACTTCTTCATGCCGCCGCCGCGCGGGCTTTTGCCGTAGTCGTCGGGCGTGCGGTACTTGCCGGTCAGGAAGCCGCTGGCCAGACCATAATAGCTGATCACCGCCACCTCCCGCTCGATGCAGAGGTCGAGCAGCGGCCCCTCGATGCCCCGGTCCATCAGGTTGTAGGCCGGTTGCAGGCTGTCGTACCGCGCCGCGCCCTTATGGGCCGAGACATCCAGCGCCGAGCCCAGTCGGGCGGCGTCGAAGTTCGACGCCCCCAGGGCCCGCACCTTGCCGGCCTTGAGCAGTTTGTCGAAGGCCTCGGCCGTCTCCTCCTGCGGGGTCGCGGCGTCGTCGCGGTGCGACTGATAGAGGTCGATGTAGTCGGTCTGCAGCCGGCGCAGGCTGTCCTCGCAGGCCTCGACGATGTTCGCCGCCGACAGCCCTGGCCGGGCCGGCCACATGCCGACCTTGGTGGCGATGACGACGTCGTCCCGCTTGCCGCGCGCCTTCAGCCAGGTCCCCAGCACCGTCTCGGACTCGCCGCCCTTGTGGCCGGGAACCCAGGCCGAATAGACGTCGGCGCTGTCGATGCAGTCGAAACCACCGGCCACGAAGGCGTCCAGCACCCGGTGCGAGGTCGCCTCATCGGCCGTCCAGCCGAAGACATTGCCGCCGAGGACCAGCGGGGCGATGGACAGGCCGGACCGGCCAAGCGGGCGCTTTTGCATAGCTTCTTCTCCAGATCCTTCTCCCGCTCGTCGGGAGAAGGTGGCCCCCGAAGGGGGTCGGATGAGGGCAGCACCAGCGGCTGCGGTATGGAATTAGGCCGTCATCGACGACGGCGCCAGAACGTGGGCGATTACAGCGGCCGGCGCTGCCCTCACCCGACCCCGCTACGCGGGGCCACCCTCTCCCGACAAGCGGGAGAGGGATCAACCGTTTCAGGCCGCCTTCACCGCCGACGGGTCATAAACCGGCGCGTCCAGGGGGGCCAAGGCCGCCTTGCCGCGGATCAGGTCGCTGGCCTTCTCCGCCACCATGATGGTCGGGGCGTTGGTGTTGCCGCCGACCAGCGTCGGCATCACCGAGGCGTCGATGACCCGCAGGCCAGCGATGCCCTGCACCTTCAGCTCGCCGTCGACCACCGCCATCGGGTCGCCCGCCACGCCCATGCGGCAGGTGCCGACCGGGTGGTAGATGGTCTCGCCGGTGCGGCGGATCCAGGCGTCGATGTCGGCGTCCGATTGGATCTCCTTGCCCGGCGCGAACTCCTCGCCACGATAGGGGTCGAGCGCTGCCTGATGGGCCGCCTCGCGGGCGATCTTGACTCCCTCGCGCATGGCCCGGCGGTCTTCCTCGGCCGCCAGATAGTTGGCGAAGATGGTCGGATCGTCGAACGGGTCGGCCGAGCGCAGGCCCACCGAACCCCGGCTCTCGGGCCGCAGCTGGCAGACGTGGAAGGTGAAGCCGTCCTTCTCGATGACCACCTTGCCGTGGTCCTGCATGATGGCCAACACGGTGTGGATCTGCAGGTCCGGCCGGTCGAGGTCGGGCCGCGAGCGCAGGAAGGCCCCCGATTCCAGGAAGTTCTGCCGGCCCGGCCCCTTGTTGAACAGCATGTAGTTGAGGCCGGTCATCAGCTGCTTGAGGCCCTTGTTGTAGCTGTAGGCGGTCTCGACCCCCTGGGTCAGCCAGCTCAAGGTCACGTCCAGGTGGTCCTGCAGGTTGGCCCCGACGCCCTTGGACTCGGCCACCACCTTGATCCCCTGCTTGGCCAGCTGGTCCGGCGCGCCGATGCCCGACAGCTGCAGGATATGCGGCGACTGCACGGCGCCGGCGCTCAGCAGCACCTCGGCGTCGGCATAGGCCACCGTCCGCTCGCCGCCCTTGACCGCGTATTCGACGCCGACCGCCTTGCCGTTCTCGATGACGATCTTCGTGGTGCGGGCCCCGGTCAGGCAGGTCAGGTTCGGCCGCTTCAGGGCCGGGTAGAGGTAGGCCTTGGCGGCGCTCCAGCGGCTGCCGTCCTTGATGGTCATCTGGTAGGGGCCCCAGCCTTCCTGCTGGAAGCCGTTGAAGTCCTTGGTCACCGGATGGCCGGCCTGGCGCCCCGCCTCGATCGCCGCCGAATAGATGGGGTTGGGCGAACTGGCCTTGGAGACGTGCAGCGGACCGTCGCCGCCATGCCATTCGTCGCCGCCCCCCTCCAGGCTCTCGGCCCGTTTGAAGTAGGGCAGCACATCGGCGTAGCCCCAGCCGCCCAGGCCCATCTGCCGCCACTGGTCATAGTCACGCGCGTGGCCGCGGATGTAGATCATGCCGTTGATCGAGCTCGACCCGCCCCAGCCCTTGCCGCGCGGCCACCAGAGCTTGCGGTTACCCAGGTGCGGCTCTTCCTCGGTCCAGAAGCCCCAATTGTAGTCGCCCTTGTCCTTGATCAGGGCCCCGACCCCGGCCGGCATCTTGACCAGGATGGAGCTGTCCTTGCCGCCCGCTTCCAGCAGCAGAACCTTGACGCCAGGGTCTTCCGACAGACGCCCGGCCAACACGCAACCGGCCGAACCGGCGCCGATGATGATGTAGTCGTAGCGGTCGGCCATCTGGCGCGTCTCCCCGTAGATTATCGTTGTTTAGCTAACAGTGACGCCAGCGTCAGGTTTGGGCAAGACCCGACGCTACGTCATCCCTTGGTTCAGTTGACGCCGCCCTCCCTGGCGGGCCTTCTTCCTTGGGAAAGGAGGGCCGATGCCTGACGAGACTGTCTCCGTGGCGCCCGGCGCCGGGTTCGCCCGCTTTGACCAGACCTTCCCGACCATCACCCCGGGCGAGATCGAGCGGATGCGGCGGTTCGGCGAGATTCGCCGCTTCGCCGCCGGCGAGGTGCTGTTCCGCTCGGGAGAGCGTTCGCCGGGGATGTTCGTCATCCTGTCCGGCTGCGTCGCCATCAGCCAGCGGGATGGCCTGGGCCACCAGACCCCCATCGTCGAACAGGGGCCAGGCCAGTTCCTGGCCGAGGTCAGCCAGCTGGGCGGCAGCGCCGCCCTGGTCGACGCGGTCGCCGAGACCGACACCCAGGCCCTGGTCATCCCGCCGGCCGGCCTGCGCAACCTGCTGGTCTCCGAGGCGGAGCTGGGCGAGCGGATCACCCGCGCCCTGATCCTGCGGCGGGTGGCGCTGATCGAGGCGGCGGCCAGCGGCGCGGTGCTGATCGGCCATGCCGGCCAGCGGGACGTGGTCCGCCTGCAGGGCTTCCTGACCCGCAACGGCCAGCCACACCATCTGATTGATCCGCGCGACGACGCCGAGGCGGCCGCGCTGGTGGACCGGCTCGGCCTGGCCGAAGCCGACCTGCCGCTGGCCGCCTGTCCCAACGGCGAGATCCTGCGCAATCCCTCCGAACAGGCGATCGCCGAGGCCATCGGCATGAACACCCGGCCGGACGCCGGGCGGCTCTACGACGTCGCCGTGGTCGGGGCCGGGCCGGCCGGGCTGGCGACCGCCGTCTATGCCGCCTCGGAAGGCCTGAGCGTCGCGGTCCTCGACCGGCGCGCCCACGGCGGCCAGGCCGGAGCCAGCGCCCGCATCGAGAACTACTTCGGTTTCCCGACCGGCATCTCCGGCCAGGCCCTGACCAGCCGGGCCGTGCTGCAGGCCCAGAAGTTCGGCGCCGAGATGCTGATCCCGGCCTGCGTCGTCGACCTCGACTGCACCCGGACCGACGGCCTGCGAGGCCTGACCCTGGAGGACGGCTCCAGCCTGACCGCCCGCACGGTGGTCGTGGCCAGCGGGGCCGCCTATCGCCGCCTGACGCTCTCCAACCTCGCCGACTTCGAGGGCCGCGGCGTCTGGTACTGGGCCTCGCCGCTGGAGGCGCAGCTCTGCGCCGGCAGCGAGGTGATCCTGGTCGGCGGCGGCAACTCGGCCGGCCAGGCGGCGGTCTACCTCTCCGGCCACGCCGCCAAGGTGCGGGTGATGGTGCGCGGGCCGGGTCTGAAGGAGACCATGTCCCGCTACCTGATCGACCGCATCGCCTCGGCCCCCAACATCGAGCTGATGCCGCACACCGAGATCACCGCCATGGAGGCCGGCGCTGACGGGGCCCTGGCCCGCGTCGCCTGGACCAACCGCCAGACCGGCGAGGACGGGGGCGGGGAGATCGGCAACGTCTTCCTGTTCGTCGGCGCCGATCCGGCCACCCACTGGCTGGCCGACTGCGGGGTGGCCCGCGACCGCGCCGGCTTCGTCACCACCGGCGGGGCGGACCGGGCGGCGCTGGAATCCTCGGTCTCCGGCGTCTTCGCGGTCGGCGACGCCCGCTCCGGCTCGGTCAAGCGGGTCGGCGGGGCCATCGGCGAAGGGGCCCAGGTGGTCGCCGCCATCCATCAGTATCTCGCTGCGAAGGAAGGGGTCGAATGATCACGCGCCGCGGCCTCATGGCAGCACCACTCCTGGCCGCACCCTTGGCCGGCTGCATCGTGCGGCAGTATCGGACCCGATACAGACTGACGATCAACGGCATGTTCGAAGGCCGCCCTGTCAGCGGCGCCTCGGTGATGGAATCTGTCCTCAGCGATCCCAACTATTGGTGGTCCGGTGGCATCCTCATCGCCCGCTACCGCGGCGAAGCGACGATCGTGAACCTGGACGGAGACCGCGTGCTCGTCGCCACGATGCGCCAGTGGAATGCAGGGCACGGCTCCGAACCCTTCCTGAGCTACGACCCTGGCTGGCGGCCCAGCGGCGCTTTGGTCGGCTCGGCATCCGCTGACAACGACTGGAAGAACGGCAAGAACGCGGCCGAAGAGCGACTGTCCCGCTTCAAGACCAGCGCACCGTTGCCGGTCGCGCCGGAAAGCCTGCCGGCCATGGTCGTTTTTGAGAACCGCCATGATCCGAACTCCATCCGGCTCCTGCCTTACGGGAGCATCGGGCCGCGGGGTTTCAGCCTGACTCGCGCGTCGGTCGAGATCACCCGGGATCGAATCTTCACGGACAGGCCCATCGAGACCTTTCCCTGGCTGGCGAACTACTCGGACAGGGTCGATATTGGCCAGGGCGTGTACGCAACCGACATCGTCCGTCGCAAACTGTCGCGTTGATCGGAGAACTGATGCCCTGCAGCCACATCGACAGCATCAAGACCGTGCACCCCAGCGCCAAGGGCTGCGAGGAATGCCTCAAGACCGGCGACATGTGGGTGCACCTGCGCCTGTGCCGGACCTGCGGCCACGTCGGCTGCTGCGACGACAGCCCAAACACCCACGCCACCAAGCACTTCAAGGCCACCGGCCATCCGGTCATCGAAGGTTACGACCCGCCGGAGGGATGGGGCTGGTGCTATGTCGACGAGGTGTTCCTCGACTTCTCGGAAATCGCCACCCCACAGGATGGGCCGATCCCGAAGTTCATCTGAGAATGGCCCGCCGCCCTTACTTTCGCGAGATTGTATAGGGCCGCGCCCACCTTTGCGTGTTATACAACAACATTAATGGCTCCGCTTGAGGGCCAGTTGTTCCTGACAATCTACGCCGGGTACGGCGCCCGTCTCGGGCGCCTCCGGGTCAATGGAGCCACTTCGATGGCTGCCGCGCCGACTCCGACCGCAACAACCGCCAACAGCCTCGCCATGGCTGTGATCGCGTCCTCGAACGCGCCGCTGCTCTTGCTGGACGGGAATTTCGCCATCGTGGCGGCCAGCGATTCCTTCTGCGACAGCTTCCGCCTGCCCGCTGAAACCCTTGTGGGCCAACGGCTGGCGGCCATCGGCGACGGTGAATGGAACCTGCGCCGCGTCGACTCGCTGCTGGCGGCGACGGCGGCCGGCCAGGCGCAGATCGCCGCCTACGAGATCGACCTCGAGCCCCCCGGCCTGCCACCGCGCCGGCTGGTGCTGAACGCCCAGAAGCTGGCCTATGGCGGCGAGGAAGAGGTGCTGCTGCTGCTGTCCGTGGCCGACGTCACCGAGGCGCGAATCAGCGAGAAGCTGAAGGACGATCTGCTGCGGGAGAAGGCCATCCTGCTGCGCGAGCTGCAGCATCGGGTGGCCAACAGCCTGCAGATCATCGCCAGCGTCCTGTTGCAGAGCGCCCGCACTGTCCAGTCCGAGGAAAGCCGCGTGCATCTGCACGACGCCCATAGCCGGGTGCTGTCCGTGGCCGCCCTGCAGGGCCAGCTGGCCGCCTCGCAGCTGGGCGACGTCGCCCTGCGCGCCTACTTCACCGACCTGTGCCGCAGCATCGGCGCCTCGATGATCCGCGACCACAATCAGATCAGGATCGACGTCAAGGCCGACAACAGCCTGGTCCCGGCCGACGTGTCGGTCAGCCTGGGCCTGATCGTCACCGAGCTGGTGATCAACGCCCTCAAGCACGCCTTCCCCGAGCACCGGCATGGGGTCATCCTCGTCGACTACGCCGCCCACGGGGTCAACTGGACCCTTTCGGTGAGCGACGACGGGGTCGGCATGCCGGACGACGACAGCGCCGTGCCGGGCCTCGGCAGCAGTATCGTCGAGGCCCTGGCCCGGCAGATGAAGGCCCGGGTGCAGGTCGGCGAGGCCCATCCGGGCACCAAGGTGTCGATCGTCCACTCGCAGCTGCAGGCGGTCGACCAGACCGAATGCGGCGCGGTCTAGGTCCGCCGGACCAGCAGGACGCCCAGCACGACCAGCGCCAGCCCGGCGATCCGGCCGAGGCTGATCGGCCGGGGCTCGATCCCAAAGGCGCCGAAGTGGTCGAGGATGACGCCGATCAACAGCTGGCCACCGACCATCAGGGTGATGGTGGTCGCCACGCCCAGCCGCGGGGCTGAGAAGGCCGCCGCGCAGACGAAGCCGACTCCGTAGACGCCGCCCATCCAGGCGTACCAGGGCAGGCTGGCCGCCCCCTGCAGGTCCGGCTTGATGCGCAGGGCGAAGATCAGGCCCAGCAGCACCACCGTGCCGATGAAGAAGGACACGAAGGCGGCGTTGACCGGCGAGTTCAGCGGCCGGGCCAGCATGGCGTTGGTCGGCCCCTGGGCGGCGGTCAGCATGCCGCCGACGATGCTGGCGACCACCGCGAAGACGATCATGGACTTGGACATGGTTGATTCCCGCTCCCCGCGCCTCCATACCGCCGCATCGCCCGTTCCGACAGCAGGAGGCCGCCATGGCCGACAACGACGAGACCATCGACCGCCTGTTCAACGCCGGCGACGACGCCTGGGAAGAGGGCGACGAGGCCAAGGCCTTCGGCTTCTTCAAGCAGGCCGCCGAGCTGGGCGACATCGCCGCCATGCTGAACGTCGGCTACTTCCTCGACGAGGGCCTGGGCGTGAAGGCCGACAAGGCCGCCGCCCTGGACTGGTACCGCAAGGCCTATGACCTGGGCGACGCCAGCGCCGCCAACAACATCGCCATCCTCTGCCGCGAAAAGAACGACGCCGCCGGCGCCGCCGACTGGTTCGCCAAGGCGGCCGAGCTGGGCGACGGCGACGCCCTGGTCGAGCTGGCCAAGATCAACATCGAGGGCCAGGGCGTGCCGGCCTCCGAGGCCAAGGCCCGCGAGTATCTGGAAAAGGCGCTCAGCCTGCCGGTCGACAACGGCGAGGACGACGGCAGCATCGACGTCGATGCGCCGTTCATCAGCTTGGCGGGGCATGAAGAGGCGGTGGAGATGCTGGCGGGCCTGACCCGCTAACCCCTCCCCTGTTGCGTGGGTCTAGAGCTTCGTCGAAAGCAGCAATCGGCCCGGCCCCAACCGGTCCAGGACCTTCGGCAGGTCGGTGTCGGAGAAGGCGAAGCAGCCCTCGCTGCGGCCGATGCGGCCGGCCGTGGCGGCCATGGCGCCGCTGACGTACCAGGCGCTGTGGATGACGATGGCGCGGTCGCGGGCGTTGCTGTTGCCGCTGTCCAGGCCGTCCAGCCGCATCGAGCGGCCGTGCTTGCCGCTGTAGGTCTCGGCCGTGCGGAAGGCGCCTTCGGAACTGGCGTTCGAGCCGAAGGCGTTGGAGAAGGCCTTCACCCAGCCGCTGTTGCCCGGGTCCGAGCCCCGGCCGTGGGCGACCAGCAGGCTGCTGACCGTGCCGCCGGCCATGTCCAGCAGGTGGAAGCGCGGGGCCTTGCTGGCCGTGGCGTAGTCGGCGACGGCGACCAGGTCGTGGTGCGGGATGGCGGTCCCCAGCCGCTGCAGCTCGGCGCGGGCGCGGGCCAGCAGCCGGGCGGTGTCAGGCTTGGCCGGCGTATCGGCCAGGGCCGGCGCGGCGATCGACAGGGCGGCTCCGGCGCTGGCCGAGGCGATGAACAGGCGACGGTTAAGCAAACTGAGGAGACCCCGAAGCTTCGAACGAGGGCGGGCTTCTAACCTCGAATTGGGTCGAAGGCGCTGTGGCATTCGCCCGCTGTGCGGAAGCGCGCACCCCGCAACACCATATGAATCCTTGACTTTCCCATGCTGCACTGCCACATGAGCCTCCTGCGCAGCTTATCTGCGCCTTCGGCCGCGCCCGGCCGCGTGAGGAGCGTGTATTCGCTTCGCCCAGGCGCGACCCCGAACTTCCCCATAAGGACGCCATACGCGGGGCGTTTTCCAACGACCCCCGCGATCCCCCGCGCCGGCCAATGAGCCCGCGCGGATACGGTCGCAATTTGAAAGACCACGGCTTTGACCGCTTTTGCTTCCTTGGGCCTTTGCAAGCCCATCCTCTCGGCCCTTCTGGCCGAGGGCTACACCACCCCCACCCCCATCCAGAGCCAGGCGATCCCGCTGGTGCTCGAAGGCCGGGACATCCTGGGCATCGCCCAGACGGGCACCGGCAAAACCGCCGCCTTCGCCCTGCCGATCCTCCAGACCCTGGCCGAAAACCGTAAGCCCGCGCCCCGTCGCGGCTGCCGCGCCCTGGTGCTGTCGCCGACCCGCGAACTGGCCACCCAGATCGCCGAGAGCTTCCGCACCTACGGCAAGAACATGGGCCTGACTGTCGCCGTCGTCTTCGGCGGCGTGAAGTACGGACCCCAGGTCCGCGCCCTGGCCGCCGGCGTCGACATCCTGGTCGCCACCCCCGGTCGGCTGATCGACCACATCAACGAGAAGGTCGCCAACCTGTCGGAGACCGAGGTCTTCGTGCTCGACGAGGCCGACCAGATGCTCGACATGGGCTTCGTGGTGCCGATCCGTCGCATCGCCAAGACCCTGCCGCAGGCGCGCCAGAACCTGTTCTTCTCGGCCACCATGCCGACCGAGATCGGCAAGCTGGCCGGTGAACTCTTGAAGAACCCGGCCAAGGTGTCGGTGACCCCGCAGGCCACCACCGTCGAGAAGATCGACCAGAAGATCCTGTTCATCGAAGCGGGCCGCAAGCGCGCCCTGCTGGCCGAACTGATGGACGACGGCGCCATGAAGCGCGTCCTGATCTTCACCCGCACCAAGCGCGGCGCCGACCGGGTGGCCAAGCAGCTGGGCACCATCGGTGTCGAGGCCGCCGCCATTCACGGCGACAAGTCGCAAGGCCAGCGGGAACGCAGCCTGGCCTCCTTCAAGGCCGGCGACGTCCGCGCCCTGGTGGCCACCGACATCGCCGCCCGCGGCATCGACGTCGATGGCGTGTCGCACGTCATCCAGTACGAGCTGCCCAACGTGCCGGAAGCCTATGTCCACCGGATCGGGCGCACCGCCCGGGCCGGCGCCAACGGCTCGGCCATCAGCCTGGTGGCCGACGACGAGCGCAACCTCTTGAAGGACATTCAGAAGGTCACCCGTCAGACCATCCCCAGCTGGGACCGTCGCAATGACCGCAACCTCGGTTCCTCGGAAGCGGCCTTCAAGGCCGCCCAGCCGCCGGAAGGTCCGCGCGAGCGCGACCCCCGTGACACCCGTGGCCGCAGCCCGGCCGCCAAGCGCAACGAGCACTCGGCCGGCAAGCACTTCGCCAACGCCCCGCGCGCCCATCGCCCGGGCGGCTATGACCCAATGGTCGAAGGCTCGACGGCGGCTCCGGCCGCCAGCGCCGCCGAAAAGCCGAAGAAGCGTCGCCGCTTCCGGCCGGGTGGCGGTCGTGGGCCGAACACGACGGCTCGCGCTCAGGCGTAGGCTGTAGTTCCTCCCCCATCGGGGGAGGGGGACCATGCGAAGCATGGTGGAGGGGGTCCTCCACCCTGGCGGCGGCTGAACCTGGTTCAGCCGCCGTTTTTCGTTTGTGGGGACCCCCTCCGTCGACCGCTGCGCGGTCGCCACCTCCCCCGAGAGGGGGAGGAACTGTTTTCAGAAATTCTCGGCTGACTCAATTCCTACAGATTGAATAGGATTTAACTCAGCGGCGTCTGTCCTCCCCTGGCGCCGTGGCTGAGGGGGCGCGGGCCGGGTCGATCACTCCGGTCCGCGCTTCTCGGCCGGGGCCTGCCGCAGGAGCCTCAAACCCATGAACGCCATCGCCCACCACAGCCTGTTCGAGACCGAGGTCGTCGAGGGCCTGACCTTCAGTCCCGCCGGCGCGACCCTGGGGGCCGAGGTCAGCGGCGTGGACCTGCGCCACGACCTGGAGCCCGGCGAGGTGGCGGCGATCCGCGGCGCGCTGAACCGCTACAAGGTGCTGATCTTCCGCGACCAGGACATCTCCTGCGACGCCCACGTCCGCTTCGGCCGCTACTTCGGCGAGCTGGAGGGCCACCCCGTCACCGCTCACGTCCCCGGCCATCCGGAGATCCTGCATATCGAGGCCGGCGAAGGCCTGAAGCTGACCGACCGCATCCTGCCGATCCTGCGGCCGGGCAATAAGTGGCACACCGACGTCACCTTCCGCGACAAGCCCTCGTTCGGCGGCATCCTGAGGGCCCGCACCCTGCCGCCGCTGGGCGGCGACACCCTGTTCGCCGACACCGCCGCCGTCTACGCCGACCTGCCGGACGACGTGAAGGAGCGGATTGGGCGGCTGCGGGCCGAGCACGACATCCTGCAGAGCTTCGGCTACCGCGTCAGCGCCGAGGACCGCGAGCGGCTGCGGGCCGACTATCCGCCCCGCGCCCACCCGGTGGTCCGCACCCATCCGGAGACCGGCGAGAGGCACCTGTTCGTCAACCACGTCTTCACCACCCGCATCCTCGGCGTCGAGGAGGACGAGAGCCGCGGCCTGCTCGCCTATCTCCTCGATCGGGTGAAGGCGCCGGAGTACCAGCTGCGGGTGCGCTGGACCCCGAACACCATCGTCTTCTGGGACAACCGGGCCACGCAGCACTATGCGGTGCTCGACTACTGGCCCAACGAGCGGGTCATGGAGCGGGTGACGGTGGCCGGCACCGACAAGCCGTTCTGAATCCCATTTCCCTGTCATTCTCCGGGCCCGCGAAGCGGGAACCGGGGAACTCAAGGCGGTTCTGAAAAGACTCCCAAGAGTCTTCACGCGGACAGTTGGGTCCCCCGATCCGCTACGCGGTCGGAGGATGACAGCGGTGTGTTCTAGTCCCAGCCAAGCATCCGCAGCGCCTGGCCGCGCACGTCGGTGGGCCAGGTTTGCGTGTTGGCCAGGAAGCCTTCGCGGTCGTCGTTGAACAGGGTGCGGCAGGCCTCCTCGAAGCCGGAGAGGTTGCCGGCCATGTCGCCGACGAAGCGGTAGGCGGCGTTGAGCTCATCCTTGCGGATGGTGGCCGGATCGCGACGGGCCGTCTCGATCAGCCGGCGCAGGGCGGCGGAAGGGCCGCCCTGTTGCTGGCTGAGCCACTCCCAGTGGCGGGGCAGCAGGCTGACCTCCTTGGCGACGACGCCGAGCTTGGGCCGGCCAGCGGTCTTGCGCGCGCCGGGGCCGAACTCGAGGGTGACGCGTTCGCCGGTGACGTCGTCGAAGACCCTAAAGCTGGTGTTGGGGTCGCGAGCCAGGGAGGCGCGGGCGACGGCGGCCAGGACGGCCATCTCGCCCTGGGCCAGGCGGTGATGGCCTTCGAACAGGCTGTAGCGGGCGTCGTCGGTCATCCGGTCAGTTTCTCCGCGTTCAGGGCCTCGCGCCATTTGGCGCCCAGGTCCTTGAGGCTGTTGGTCAGCTCCCAGGGGGAGCGTTCGGCGTCAGGCAGTTCCTCAACCACCTCGTAGGTGAAGGCCTCTTCGCCATGGTCCTTCCAGGCCTGTTGCAGGGCCCGGTTGGGGTGGGTCCCCAGGCGCAGGGCGAACCACAGGCCGTTCTGGCGGTTGTGCAGGTTAGGGGAGACCTCGACCCAAGTCTGGGCAGAAGGCGCGCAACGGACTGCGAAGGCGCCGGCGGCGATCTTGCGTTCCTTGTAGTCGCGGAGGAGCTGTTTGCGGTCGGGTTTCATGAGCCGGTGTTTATACCGGGTGAAAATACCTGTCAATTATACCTGGGTAAAATACCAGGAATAAATCAGCGGAACACGCAGCTGGTCCCGCCCCAGATCACCTCGACCTTCCCGGCCGGCCCGTCCTTGTCGAGGATGCCGGAGATATCCCCGGCGGAAAATTCGATGCCGAGGGTGGTCTCCTCGACCTTGAGGTCGGCGAACGAGGCCGTCAGCGCCTGGCGGGTCGAGCCGACGCCGATGCCGTCCATCGTCGTGACCTTGCCGCCGCTGTCCCGACCGGCGCTCCAGCCGGCGAACTTGCCGTCCAGGAACAGGGCGTCGAGGTCGTTGGACCAGCTGACGAACTCGGTCGGCCCGGCGCCGCAGTCGGTGTTGGTGGCGCGCTCGGCGGGATTGCCCAGGATGCTGCTGAGGGCGGCGACGGCGTCGGCCGTGGGAACGCCGAACTTGACCAGCCGGGTCGAGCCGCTCTCGGCCACCAGCCGCAGGCCCTCCTGGTCCAGGGCGACGCCGCCGGCGGGGGCGGCCGGAGGCGCGGGCGCGGCAGGCTCGGCCGGGGCT
>NZ_JBXASF010000004.1:0-291936 GCF_058809015.1 Caulobacter sp. GW821-FHT11A05
GCATCGTCGTCGCCTTGCTGCGCACCGGCCAGACTTGGCAACCAAACTACCAAGCCTAAACACAGTTGCTCATCCGAGCCCTTCGGGCCCACCTTCTCCCGCGAGGGGAGAAGGAAAGCCCAGAGGCGAACCCTTCGGCTATTGAGCATCCTACTTGCGGACATCGTCCCGCCCGGCCTCGCTGGCGGATTGCGCGAACTGCGCCGCCACCATCAGGCCCTTCATCGGGCGCAGCAGGCCAAGCACGACCAGCACGGTCAGCGGCAGCCACAGCACCAGCAGCACCCAGATCGGCGGGTTGAAGGCGATCATGTGGAACATGGCTCCGAAGGCCATCAGGAAGCCGGCGATGAGGATGATGAAGACGGCGGGTCCGTCCCCGCTGTCGGCCTTCGTGAAAGTGGCGCCGCACGCATCACACGCCGGCGCCACCTTCAGGAAACCATCGAACAGGAACCCTTCGCCGCAGCGGGGGCAGCGACCGGCCGCCCCCGCGAGGTAAGGATTGGTCATGCTCACGCCTCCAGGCGAAGTGCGAAGCGGTTCGCCGCCCGGGAGGCGTGACCACGTAAAAGTGGTCGCGCGTGCAGACGCAAAACCGGTGTCCACTTTTGCTGCACGCGCGCGGCCTACATCGTCCCGAAGATGACGTAGATGAAGGCGAACAGGAACAGCCAGACCACGTCGACGAAGTGCCAGTACCAGGCCGCCGCCTCGAAGCCGAAGTGCTGCTTGGGGCTGAAGCCGCCGCCCATCAGGCGCAAGAGGCAGATGGCCAGGAAGATGGTGCCGACCAGCACGTGGAAGCCGTGGAAGCCGGTGGCCATGAAGAAGCTGGAGCCATAGAGGCCGGCGTTGGCCGCCTCCTCCGAGTAGAACAGCTTCTCATGCAGGATGTGCTGGTACTCGTAGGCCTGGATCGAGGTGAACAGGATGCCGAGCAGGACGGTCAGCAGGAGGCCGATCTTGGCGCTCTTGCGGTCGCCCTGTTGCAGGGCGTGGTGGGCCCAGGTGACGGTGGTGCCCGACAGCAGCAGGGTCAGGGTGTTGACCAGCGGCAGGTGGAAGGCCGGCACCAGTTCGATGCCCTTCGGCGGCCACTGCTTCCAGGCCTCGGCGACGCCCTCGAAGTTGCCGACGGCGGGGGTCAGGGTGCGATGTTCCCAGAACAGCGCCTGCTCGAAGAAGATCCAGAACCAAGCCACGAAGAACATCACTTCCGAGGCGATGAACAGGATCATGCCGTAGCGCAGGCCGATGGCGACGACCGGGGTGTGATCCCCCTGGTTGGCTTCCTTGGTGACGTCCATCCACCAGCCGAGCATGGTGTGCAGCACCATGGCGAAGCCGAGGGCGGCGACCAGCCAGTTGCCCTTCTCCAGGCCGAACAGGCCCTTCATGCCGATGACGGCGCCGATCATCATGACCGTGGCGGCGAACGAGCCGTACAGGGGCCAGATGCTGGGGTTAACCAGGTGGTAGTCGTGCTTGACGGCGCCGTGAGCCATGCCTGTAAGCCCTGCCCTTCTCAATTCATCAGACTCGGCGCCGCACCGCGACGCCGTTGGGTTTCGCTATAGCCCCGCCTTGGTCGCCCCGCCAAGAGGCGAAGCGGCCTTAGCGTTGGCCTGTTGGGTTTCCACCGGGAAGAAGGTGTAGCTGAGGGTGACCTCGGTCTTGCCCTTCGTCTCGAAGTCGGTGGCGAACTGGGGATCGACGAAATAGACCACCGGGAATTCGACGCTCTGGCCGGGCTGGATGGTCTGGTCGTTGAAGCAGAAGCATTCCAGCTTCTGGAAATAGGCGCCGGCCGCCTCGGGCACGACATTGTAGCTGGCGCGGCCGGTGATGGCCTGCTTGCCGTGGTTGGTGACCTTGTAGAAGGCCAGGCCCGTGGCCCCGATCTTGACCTCCTGCGTCACCTGGCTGGGCTTAAAGTCCCAGGGCAGGTCGCGGACGTTGGCGTCGAAGCGGATGGTGAGGCTGCGGTCGAGCACCTTGCTTGGCGCGGCCTCGGCCTTGCGGATGGTGCCGTCGAAGCCGGTCAGCTGGCAGAAGGCGCGGTACAGCGGCACGGCGGCATAGGCCGCGCCGACCATGCCGAACAGGCCGATGGCGCAGAAGATGGCGATCCGCGCGTTGCGGCGGGCGAGGTCCTTAGAGGGGACGGTTGGCAATGGCCCCTCCCATCTTCAGGACGGTGACGACGTAGACCAGGATGATGAAGCCGACGAGGCCCAGCGCGATGGCGATATTGCGCTTGCGCTGGGCGGCCTTGGCCGCCTCGCGCTCGGCGGGGGTCAGCGGCTTCTGCGGCGCGGGGAACTGCTGCTGGTCGGTCACAGGCTGAGTCCCAACAGGCGCTCAGCCGCCAGGGTGGCGAACATCGCGAACAGGTAGAGGATCGAGAAGGCGAACAGGTTGCGGGCGTCGGTCGCCCCGGCCTTGACGTCGTAGAGCTCAGGCGTGTTGCGCGGGTCGGCGCCCTCGCCGGCGTGGCTGCGGTAGAGACGCCAGGCCAGCAGCAGGAAGACCAGGCCGCCAAGGCCGGCCACGGCCACATAGGCGATGCCGCCGAGGCCAGTGAAGAACGGCGCGACGCAGACCGGAATCAGCACCAGCGAGTAGAGCAGCACCTGCAGGCGGGTGGATTTGGCGCCCTTGACCACCGGCATCATCGGCACGCCGGCCTTGGCGTAGTCCTGGCTGGTGTAGAGCGACAGGGCCCAGAAGTGGGGCGGGGTCCACAGGAAGATGATCAGCACCAGCAGCCAGGCGTTGGCCGGCGCCTCGCCGGCGGCGGCGGCCCAGCCGATGGCCGGCGGCAGCGCGCCCGCGAGACCGCCGATGACGATGTTCTGGGCCGTCCAGCGCTTCAGCCACATGGTGTAGACCACGGCGTAGAAGAAGATGGTGAAGGCCAGCAGGCCGGCGGCCAGCCAGTTGGCGGTCATGCCCAGCAGCATGACCGACAGCAGGGTGAGGACGACGCCGAGGCCCAGCGCGTCGGCGCCCTGGACTTTGCCCGCCGGCACGGGCCGGCCCTGGGTGCGGCGCATGACGCTGTCGATGTCGGCGTCGTACCACATGTTGAAAGCGGCCGAGGCGCCCGCGCCGACGGCGATGCAGAAGATGTCGACGGCGGCCAGCACCGGGTTCATCGGTACGCCCGAACAGATCAGGCCGACGAAGGCGGTGAACACCACCAGGCTCATCACCCGGGGCTTCATCAGCTGGACATAGTCGCCCCACTGGCCAGGCGCGCGGGCGCCCGGACTAGTGGGATGCGTGATGTCCTCGATGGCGGTCGGCTTGGGCATGTAATGGGACTCCGCCGCGCCCTCCCCCTGAAAAGACTTGGGGAGAGCGCGGCGGGTCTGGTCCTTAGTGGTGATCGGGTTCGATCACCGGGGGTTCGTTGAACTGGTGGAAGGGCGGCGGCGAGGACAGGGTCCACTCCAGCGTCGTGGCGCCTTCGCCCCACGGGTTGGCCTCGGCCTTGCGGCGGCGGACCATGGCCTCGATCAGCACCAGCAGGAAGACGCCGACGCCGACCAGGGTGATCACGTAGCCGATCGAGGAAACCTCGTTCCAGTAGGAGAAGCCGGTCGGGTAGTCGACGTAGCGGCGCGGCATGCCCTGCAGGCCCAGGAAGTGCTGCGGGAAGAACACGACGTTGACCCCGACGAACATGATCCAGAAGTGGGCGGCGCCGAGGAACTCGTTGTACTTCACCCCCCACATCTTCTCGAACCAGTAGTAGAAGCCGGCGAAGATGGCGAACACGGCCCCGAGGCTGAGCACGTAGTGGAAGTGGGCCACGACGTAGTAGGTGTCATGCAGGCTGTAGTCGATGCCGGCGTTGGCCAGCACGACGCCGGTGACGCCGCCGACGGTGAACAGGAAGATGAAGCCGATCGCCCACAGCATGGGCGTCTTGAAGCTGATCGAACCGCCCCACATGGTGGCGATCCAGCTGAAGATCTTCACCCCGGTCGGCACGGCGATGACCATCGTCGCGGCCACGAAGTAGGCCCGCAGGTTGATGCCCATGCCCACGGTGTACATGTGGTGGGCCCAGACGATGAAGCCGACGAAGCCGATGGCGACCATGGCGTAGGCCATGGCGAGGTAGCCGAAGACGGGCTTCTTCGAGAAGGTCGAGACGATGTGGCTGATCATGCCGAACCCGGGCAGGATCAGGATGTAGACTTCCGGGTGGCCGAAGAACCAGAACAGGTGCTGGAACATGACCGGGTCGCCGCCGTTGGCCGGGTCGAAGAAGTGGGTCCCGAAGTTGCGGTCGGTCAGCAGCATGGTGATGGCGCCGGCCAGAACCGGCAGGGCCAGCAGCAGCAGGAAGACGGTGATCAGGATCGACCACACGAACAGCGGCATGCGGTGCAGGGTCATGCCCGGCGCGCGCATGTTGAAGATGGTGGTGATGAAGTTGATGGCGCCCAGGATCGAGCTGGCGCCGGCCAGGTGGAGGGCGAAGATCGCCAGGTCCATGGCCGGGCCCGTATGACCTGACGTCGAGAGCGGCGGATAGATGGTCCAGCCGCCGCCAAAGCCCTTGCCGGGCCCGCCGTCGCTGAACATCGAGGTGACCAGCAGGATCCAGGCGGCGATCAGCAGCCAGAACGAGATGTTGTTCATCCGCGGGAAGGCCATGTCCGGCGCCCCGATCATGATCGGCACGAACCAGTTGCCAAAGCCCCCGATCATCGCCGGCATGACCATGAAAAAGATCATGATCAGGGCGTGGGCGGTGACCACGGCGTTGTAGCCGTGCTTGGACTGCTCAACGAGGCCCATCAGCTGGATGGACGAGCCTTCCTTGAAGATCTGGATGCCCGGCTCGGCCAGTTCCCAGCGGATCAGGCCGGAAAGCGCCCCGCCCACCAGGCCCGCCATGATGGCGAACAGGATGTAGAGGGTGCCGATGTCCTTGTGGTTGGTCGACAGGAACCAGCGGGTGAAGAAACCCGGCTTGTGGTCGGTGTCGTCGTGCGCGGCGGCGGCGTGTGCCATCGTATCGGTACCTGCGATCAGAGCTTGGCGGCCGGCGCGGCGACGGGCGCGGCGGGGGCCGGAGTAGAAGCGGGGGTGGCGGCGGCAGGCGCGGCGCCGGCGGCCGGGGCGGCGACGGCGGGAGCCGGCGGAGCCTTCTTGGAGGCGACCCAGGCGTCGAATTCGGGCTGGGTGACGACCTTGATCTCGATCGGCATGAAGGCGTGGTCGACGCCGCACAGCTCCGAGCACTGGCCGTAGAAGGTGCCGGTCTGCTCGGCCTTGAACCAGGTTTCGTTCAGGCGGCCGGGGACGGCGTCGGTCTTCAGGCCGAAGGCCGGCAGGGCGAAGGCGTGGATCACGTCGACCGCGGTGACCTGCACCCGGACCACCTTGTTGACCGGCACGACCAGCGGCTCGGAGGCCTTCAGCTTGTAGAGGCTGGCCGGCAGGCCGGCCTTCTTGACGTCTTCCTCGCTCATGATTGTCGAGGTGATCTCGCCGATCTCCTGGTCGGGGTACTCATAGCCCCAGTACCACTGGTAGCCGGTGGCCTTGACCGTGAGGTCGACCTTCGGGGTGTCGTGGTACTCGAAGAGAAGCCGGAACGAGAAGATGGCGATGACCATCAGGATCAGCACCGGGACCAGGGTCCAGACGATCTCGATGAAGGTGTTGTGGCTGAACTTGGCCGGGACCGGGTTGGCCTTGGCGTTGTAGCGGAACGCGCACCACAGGATCAGGCCCAGCACGAAGACGCTGATGACGATGATCAGCGGCAGCAGGATCCAGTCGTGGAAGAAGTGGGCGTGGTGCTTCAGCGGCGAGGCCGCCGGCTGCAGGCCCAGCGCCCCGTCGGTGGGCTGCCCCATGTTATCGGCCAGAGCGGGCGCCGCCATCAAAACGCTGGTCAGCCCGGCCCCGAGGGCCGTTGCGAGCCAGCGCATCCCCTTAACCTTCGCCTTCATAAGCCTCACGTCCGTTAAGGCCGCCCCCAGAGGCGGGCCGTCATCATCGTCGGTGGAAAAGCGCTTAGCCCGGCCCGCACCTCGCGCGCCAGCGGCAAGCACCCGCCCATCGCCATTATCGGGCCGGTGCATACGCGCTGGTCCCCCGTTCGGCAAGGGTGTGGAGGCCTCCTTTGCGGGGTCATCGGCACAGCATTTTCGCCCGGCGTTCAGGCACATTGCTAAGATGTAATGATAGGTACCTTGCAACACTCACTACCGGTCGATACAAGGCAGCTATCAACAAGGACGGGGAACGCCGTGCCAGACATTATCGAACCACAGCTGAAAAAGGGGGTCCTGGCCCTCTGTGTGCTGGCCCTGCTCTCACGAGCGGACGGCTACGCCTACGACATCGCCAGCCGCCTGGCCTCGGCCATCGATATGGGGGAAGGCACCATCTACCCCCTGATGCGACGGCTGCAGGGCGACGGACTGGTGGAGACCTACCTGGTGGAATCACCGGCCGGTCCGCCACGCAAATACTACCGCCTGACCGAAGCCGGCCGCGCCAGCTTCACACAGCAGAAGACCGATTGGACGGCCTTCTCGGCGGCGGTGAACAGCATCATTCTGGGAGAGGGGCAATGACCAGAGCCGAATTCATGGCCAGGCTGCGACGCGGCCTGAGTGCGCTCAGCCTGAACGCACAGACCGAGATCACCGCCGACTACGAGGCCCACTTCAGCGACGCCGCCGCGGCGGGCCGCAGTGAAGAGGAAGCCGCCGCCGCGCTTGGCGATCCGGACCGCCTGGCCCGCGAACTGCGCGCCGAATACGGCCTCAAGGCCTGGGAAGACAAGAAGAGCCCGCGCAACGCGACCGGGGCGATTCTCGCCCTGCTCGGCCTGGGCGCCATCGACATCCTGATCCTGGCGCCGATCCTGTTCAGCGTCATCAGCGTCTTCTTCTCGATCGCCATGGTCGTGGTCATGGGCTTCGTCATGGGCGGGGTCGTGATGATCGGCGGACCGATCGTCGGCTACGACGGCGGGGCCGGCATCGCCGTCCTGGCCGGCCTGGGCCTGGTCGGCGCGGCCACCTGCATCGGCGCCCTGACCATCATGGCCGGCGTCGGCCTCGTGAACTTCCTGGTCTGGTACGCCAGGCTGCACTTCCGGCTCCTGAAGCCGGCCATCGATCAGGCTTAGGGGAGAGACAGCCATGATCCGCACACTCGCCATCATCGCCGGGGCAGGCTTCCTGACCTTCATCGTCTGCCTGACCTCGGTCATCGCCCTGGGCGGCCCGGAAATCGTCCGCGACGGGTTCGTCATCCCCGCTGTGCTCGAGCACATCGAGCAGGGCGACGACTACGTCAGTCCGGACACCCCCAGGGTCGAGAAGACCTTCGAATGGACCGGGACCGACGAACTGACCGTCGACCTGGCCGCCGACGTGACCCTGGTGGAGGGCGACAAGCCCGGCATCGTAGTCACCGGCCTGCAGCGCGACATCGACCAGGTGCGCGTCGAGGGCGGCCGCATCTTCTGGGAGGACCACGGGCGGCGCGAGCGGCACATCGTCTGGCACGACGACCGCAGCCTGAAGATCGTCGTCACCGCGCCGAAGGTCAGCAAGGTGAACATCAACGGCTCCGCCGACGTGACCCTCAAGGACTACAGCCAGCCGGCCCTGGCCATCTCGATCGACGGCAGCGGCGACGTCGATGGCCGCGGCGCCACCGAGAAGCTCACCGTCAATGTCGCCGGCTCGGGCGATGTGGACCTGCGCTATCTGCCGGCCAAGACGGCGGCGCTGACCATCGCCGGCAGCGGCGACATCAACGCCGACGCCAGCGACGAGGCCATCATCAAGGTGTCGGGCTCCGGCGACGTCACCCTGATGCGCAGCCCGACCCGGCTGGAGCAGGACGTGGCCGGCAGCGGCGATGTCTATGTCGCCGGCCGCAACATCACCATCGACGAGGACGACGAGGACGGGAACTAGCGCCCGTCATCCTCGGGCTTGTCCCGAGGACCCATCCGTCCGCCGCACATGCGGTTGACCATAGAAGAGCGAACGGCCGGGTTAACTCCCCGGCCGTTCGTGCGTTCGCCGCCATGGGTCCTCGGAACAAGTCCGAGGATGACGGTGTGGGGTGATGACGATGGATAGGTGGGTGACGGCGGCGCTCGCGATCCCTACGTTTAGGGGATGAGCCTCCCCGCCCTCGCCCCCTCCCTGCTCGACGCCGCCGGTGTCGAGACCGACCGCGCCCGTTCCATCCTCTCCGACGCCCTCAAGGGGGCCGACGATGGCGAGCTGTTCCTCGAACACAGCGAGAGCGAGGCCTTCGTCTTCGACGACGGCCGGCTGAAGACCGCCTCCTACGATTCGGGCGAAGGCTTCGGCCTGCGCGTCGTGGCCGGCGAGACGGCCGGCTACGCCCACGCCAGCGAGATCAGCGAGGCCGCCATTGGCCGGGCCGCCGATTCGGCCCGGCTGGCCAAGCGCGGCTACAGCGGCGTCGCCGCCGAAGGCCCGCGCAGCACCAACATCCGCCTGTATGGCGAGGACAACCCGGTCGCCTCCCCCGGCTTCTCGGAGAAGGTCGCCCTGCTCCAGGAGATCGACGCCTTCGCCCGGGCCCGCGATTCACGCATCGTCCAGGTCACCGCCTCGATGGCCGGCGAGCGCCGCATCGTCGAGATCCTGCGGGCCGATGGCCGGCTGGTGCGCGACGTGCGCCCCCTCAGCCGCGTCAACGTCCAGATCGTCGTCGAGAAGGACGGCCGCCGCGAGACCGGCACCTCGGGGGCCGGCGGCCGCGCCGGTTTCGAGACCTGGATCACCCCGGACAGCTGGCAGGGCCAGGTCGACGAGGCCCTGCGCCAGGCCCTGGTCAACCTGGAAGCCATCGACTGCCCGGCCGGCGAGATGGACGTGGTGCTGGGCCCGGGCTGGAACGGCGTGCTGCTGCACGAGGCCGTCGGCCACGGCCTGGAAGGCGACTTCAACCGCAAGGGCATCAGCGCCTTCTCAGGGAGAGTCGGCGAACGGGTCGCCGCGCCCGGCGTCACCGTGGTGGACGACGGCACCCTGCCCGGCCGCCGGGGCAGCCTGACCGTCGATGACGAGGGCACCCCGACCGAGCGCACCGTGCTGATCGAGGACGGCATCCTCACCGGCTACATGCATGACCGGCAGTCGGCCCGGCTGATGGACCTGACCCCGACCGGCAACGCCCGGCGCCAGTCTTACGCCCACATGCCGATGCCTCGGATGACCAACACCGTCATGCTGGGCGGCCATCACACGCTGGAGGAGATGATCGCCTCGACCAAGCGCGGCCTCTACTGCGCCTCGCTCGGCGGCGGCCAGGTGGACATCACCAACGGCAAGTTCGTCTTCCAGTGCACCGAGGCCTACCTCATCGAGGACGGCAAGATCACCCACCCGGTCAAGGGCGCCACCCTGATCGGCGACGGGCCGAGCTCGCTGACCCGGGTGACCATGATCGGCAACGACTTCTCGCTGGATCCGGGCATCGGCGTCTGCGGCAAGGCGGGTCAGGGCGTGCCGGTTGGGGTGGGGCAACCATCATTGAAGATTACCGGCCTGACTGTGGGCGGCACCGCCGTCTAACCTCTTTCCCCGAATTGGGGAGGGCAGACGCGCGGTTACGCGCGTCGGGTGGGGAAGTCGGTCACCGGCTCCAGATCTTTGAATGCGGGGAAACTTCCACTTCCCCACCCGGCGGGCTGCGCCCGCCTGCCCTCCCCAATTCGGGGAGGGAGGAACCGCGCTCGTCATCGACGTCCCGCAACATTTCACAAATTTAATCTACATTTCAGCCTTGTAACGTGCCCCTCCCACGCCGTGCAGGCAGGTTGCCGCCACCTGATGGGCCGGGGGGCTCTGAAGGGGGAGAATTGTATGAGCCCGTTTATCGCCCTGTTGGCGGCCGCGTCACCGGAAGTCATCGCCACGGCCGCGCCCGCGCCGGTGCTCGTCATCGCCCAGGAGGTCGCCCCGGCCGCTGCCCAGGCGGCGCCCGTCGCCAACCAGGGCGTGACGCAGTACCCCGCCAGCTTCTTCGCCGAGGCCCAGCCCAACTCGGCCATGGACATGATCGCCCGCATCCCAGGCTTCGCCTTCGACGAGGGCGACAGCGTGCGCGGCTACGGCGGCGCGGCCGGCAATGTGCTGATCGACGGCCAGCGCAACGCCTCCAAGTCGGAAGGCCTGGAAGACGCCCTGCGCCGCATCCAGGCCAAGCAGGTCGAACGCATCGACATCATCCGCGGCGGCGCCCCCGGCATCGACATGCAGGGCAAGACGGTGATCGCCAACATCATCCTCAAGAAGAACGCCGGCGGCAGCTGGCTGTTCGCCGTCGCCAACGCCGTCCACCAGGACGGCCGCACCCAGCCGGCCATGCGCTTCGAGGGCAGCGCCCCGATCGGCCCGGGCACCTTCACCTGGTCCAACCTGTTCTACAGAGGCATCGACGACGGGGCGGGCGAGGGCGTCCAGCGCGGCGTCGATTCGGCCGGCGTGGTGACCCGCACCGCCTGGGACGAGACCGGCGGCGGCCACGGCTACGACCTCAAGGCCGGCTGGAAGAGCCCGCTGTTCGGCGGCCGGCTGGCGGTCAACAGCCGCTACCACCCCGACCTCTACGAGTGGTCGGTGAACGCCTTCGACAACCCCCGCACCGCCCGCCAGTTCGTGGTCAAGGACCGCAGCGACCGGACCGACGCCGAACTGGGTGGCAGCTGGGAGCGCGACTTCGGCAAGGCCAAGTTCGAGGTCACCGCCCTGCAGACCCTCAGCGAGACCGACTTCTCCTCGCGGTTCGATGACGGGACCGACACCGGCCTGTTCACCGAGAACGCCAAGCGCGGCGAGAGCATCGGCCGCGGCACCCTGCGCTACACCTTCTCGCCGGGGCTGACGGTCGAGGGCGGGGGCGAGGCGGCCTTCAACTACCTCGACGCCTCGACCGACTATGTCGAGAACGGCGCGCCCGTCGTGCTGCCGCAGGCCAATGTGCGGGTCGAGGAGGAGCGCGCCGAGGGCTTCCTGACCGCCAACTGGCGGCTGAACCCCAAGTTCGCCGTCGAGGGCGGCCTGAAGGTCGAGGCCTCGACCATCAGCCAGACAGGGGCGACCAACCTCTCCAAGGAGTTCACCTACTACAAGCCCCGGATGATCGCGACCTGGTCGCCGACGGCGGTGGACCAGGTGCGGGTGCGGATCGAGCGCGAGGTTGGCCAGCTGAACTTCCGCGACTTCGCCTCCTCGATCTCGCTGTCGACCGGCGGCACGGTGACGGCCGGCGGCGCCGACCTGGAGCCGAGCAAGGCGACGGTGTTCGAGGCCGCCTATGAGCGCAAGTTCTGGAAGGACGGCGCCATCACCCTGAGCTACACCCACGAGGAGATCACCGACGCCACCGACCGCATCCGGGTCACCGACGTCAGCCTCTGCCCGCTGGTCGCCGGCGTGCCGGACACCAGCGACCTTTCCTGCAACTTCGACGCCCCTGGCAACATCGGCGACGGCGTCAACGACGAGTTCGAGATCTCGCTGAACCTGCCGCTCTCCAAGCTGGGCATCCCCGGCGGCCTGATCCGCAGCAATCTGGAATGGAGCCAGTCGGAGGTCACCGATCCGACCACCGGCGACAAGCGCCGCATCAGCGGCCAGTCGCCGTTCGAGTGGGAGGTGCGCTTCTCGCAGGACCTGGCCAAGTACAAGACCGTCTGGGGCATCGACGTCTTCGGCAACTTCGAGGAGCGCTACTACCGCTTCGACCGCACCGACCAGCTGGAGCTGGAGACCTGGGTGACGCTGTACGCCGAGTACAAGCCGCGGCCCGACCTCTCGATCCGCTTCGAGGCTCATAACCTGCTGGGCCGCGACCTGACCTTCAGCCGCCAGCTGTACGACGCCCCGCGCGACACCGGCAGCGTCCGCTACAGCGAGGTCCGGCCGCTGGACTATCCGTCCTTCTTCTACGCCCGGATCCGCAAGACGTTCTGACCTCCGCCGCCGTCGCCAAGCCCCGCGACGGCGGCGATAGGGGAGCGGCGCCCTGTTCTTCGGGTTGGTCCCCAGGCGGTCAGTCCCCCGCCGGACCAACCCAGTCCCGCTGGACAGGGCGCCGCTCCCCCTCTTCTCCAGACAGAAAAAAGGCCCCGGATCGCTCCGGGGCCTTTCGTCTTTGTCGGTCGCTTGCGGCTTACGCCGGGTCGCGGTCCGGGCCGGACTGGCGGTCGCCGTCCAGGGCCATCTCGGGATGCTGGTGGGCGCTGGCGTCGTTGACGCCATGGGCCCAGTGCTTGATCACGAAGCTGATCAGCACGAAGAAGACGCCGACCCCGACGCCCGCCCAGCCCAGCTTGCCGAACACGTCCAGCGAGGTGGCCAGGGCCGCGCCCGGGTCGAGGACCTGGCCGCCGACCGTCTCGGTGCCGGCCAGGCCGGCGATCCAGCCGCCGACGAACTGAGCGATCGAGCTGGACAGGAACCAGACGGCCATCATGAAGCTGACCACCGAAGGCACCGACAGCTTGGTGATCTCCGACAGGCCGACCGGCGACAGGAAGAGCTCGCCGGTGGTGTGCAGCAGGTAGAGCAGGGCCAGCATGATCAGCGGCAGGCGGAAGGCGGAATCCGCCATGCCGCCGGCCCAGACGATGACCAGGAAGCCGAGGCCCACCTGCAGCAGGCCGAGGCCGAACTTCATCACCGGGTTCGGATCCTTGCCGTGACGGCCCAGCCACAGCCAGACGCCGGCCAGGATCGGCGCGAAGATCAGGATGAAGCCGGCGTTGAACGACTGAGTCTGGGCGGCGGTGATGCCCATGTCGATCCAGCGGACGTTGTCCGGCACGCCGGCGGCCATGACCTGTTCGCGGGTGCCGAAGAAGAAGCTGTTGCCCAGGAAGTCCCAGGTGAACGGCGCCGGGATCAGCGACAGGTCGACATTGCGGTCGGCGAACAGGTTGAGCGAGGTGCCGGCCTGTTCGAAGAGGGTGAAGAACACCACCGCCCCGAAGATCAGCACCACGGCCAGGGCCATGCGCTCGCGCTGGATTTTGTTACATTTGGCGAACATGTAATAGACGATGAAACCCAGCGACAGCAGGGTGCTGATGCCCAGCGCCCAGCCGACCAGCGCGTTGCGCTGGACCAGGAACCAGACGATCGCCACGCCGCCGATGCCGCCCAGGTAGATCAGGCCCTCGGTGTTGACCGGGCCGAACAGCGGCTTCTTGATCGCTTCGGGGTTCGGCGGCTCGCCCTTGCCTTCCAGCAGGGGCTTGCCGAGCACGAAGACGATGTAGCCGGCCAGCATGCCGACGCCGGCCAGGCCGAAGCCCGCCCACCAGCCGAAGGTCTGGCCGAGATAGCCGCAGAGCACCGAGGCCCAGAAGGCGCCCAGGTTGATGCCGTAATAGTAAAGGGTGAAGCCCGGATCGCGGCGCGGATCGCCCTGCGGGTACAGCTGGCCGACGATGGTCGAGATGTTGGGCTTCAGGAAGCCGACGCCCATGATGATCAGGCTGACGGCCAGGTAGAAGATGTTCTCATAGGTCTTGCTGCGCTCGGTGACCTTCACCTCGTACTCGCCCTTGGGCAGCACGGAGGGGAGCGGCGAGCCGGTCGGCAGGCCCTCGATGGCCAGGCCGGTATCGGCCGGCTTGAAGGCGTAGAGGCCGTCGCCGACCTTCAGCTTGACGTCACGCCCGTCGCCGCGGCCCTCGACGACCAGCTCGTAGCTGGAGCCGGCGTAGGTCAGCGACTGGGTGGCGGGCTTGCCCTCGACGGCCATGGTCAGGTGGCCGGCGACCAGCAGCAGGGCGCCGAAGGCGATGGCCTTGCGGGTGCCGATGAAGCGGTCGGCGAGGATGCCGCCGATCAGCGGCAGCAGATAGACCAGGCTGGTGTAGGAGCCGTAGAGGCCGCCGGCGGTCTTGTCGTCGAACAGGAAGTGCTGGGTCAGGTAGAAGATCAGGATGCCGCGCATCCCGTAGTAGGAAAACCGCTCCCACATCTCCGCGAAGAAGAGGATGGGCAGCCCCCGAGGGTGCTTGCGCATCTGAAGCGCGACCGGAATCCCGGTGGCCAGGGTGACGAGTATCCCCAGCACGATGACAATGTTCATACGACAGACCCTGTTTAAGCTCGCTGGCCGGGGCGGAAACGGATTCCACCCCAACCTCCCCGATTTGCCGGGAGAAAATCACGCGCCGGATCGTTTCACAAGCAACGGTTTACCCAACATCGTTCGCGGGATGGTCTTGGGGATGGCCTTGGCGGAGCCGGCTCCCCATCTGAGGCGTTAGCCAAGTCGCGCATCGAAGGAGCCTGCCTCATGACCGAGCCCTACCTGAAGTTCGCCGCCGCCACGGGACGCGTCCGCGCCCTGTTCGAGGGCCATGAGATCGCCGACAGCGCCAATGCCGTGGTCTTGAAGGAGGGCGATTATGCGCCGGTGGTGTATTTTCCGCGCGCCGACGTCGAGATGCTGGCGCTGCGCCGCACCGACCATTCGACCCACTGCCCGCACAAGGGCGACGCCAGCTATTTCACCATCTACCGCGACGCCAAGGTGATCGAGAACGCCGCCTGGTCCTACGAGGACCCGATCGAGTCCGCCTCGCTGATCCGTGACCACATCGCGTTTTATCCGCAGCATGTGGAGATCGAGATGGACAGCGCCGCCGCCCCCCTGAAGGTGCCGCCGCACGACCCGCCGTATGCGGACATCGACCCGCTGTCGTAGCGGCCGTGTTCCTTCTCCCGCTCGTCGGGAGAAGGTGGCCCCCGAAGGGGGTCGGATGAGGGCAGCGCCGGCCCCGGCTAGGCTGCCCGAACTCATGAAAAATGAAGTCAGCGCCGAACCGCGCCAGAACGCGCCCGACCTCCACGAGCCGGTGCTGCCCTCATCCGGCCGCTACGCGGCCACCTTCTCCCGACAAGCGGGAGAAGGGCGCGCCGTTGGCGCTTAGTAGGCGCAGTCGGTGAACACCCGGCCCACGTCGCCGGCCCATTCGCCGTGGAACTTCTCCAGCAGGCGGTCGGCGGGGGTCAGGCCGCTGTCGGCGATCACTTCCAGTTCGCCCAGGTAGGTGGTCTCGTCGATGAAGCTGCCGTCGTATTCGGCGCGGTTCTTCAGGCCGGCGCGGGCGATGGCCACCATGTCGACGGCGACGTCGCGGACCGAGCGGCCGGCGACCTGGGCCTTCAGCCCCAGCCGCGGCACGTCGCGGCGCAGGCCCTCGCGGTCCTCCGGCGTCCAGTCCTTGCAGAGGTCCCAGGCGGCGGCGAGCGCCGCCTCGTCGTAGAAGATGCCGGTCCACAGGGCCGGCAGGGCGCAGAGCCGGCTCCAGGGCCCGCCGTCGGCGCCGCGCATCTCCAGGTAGGACTTCAGCCGCACCTCGGGGAAGATGGTGGTGGTGTGGTCCGACCAGTCCTTCATCGTCGCCCGCTGGCCGGGCATGTCGTCCAGCTTGCCGTCGATGAATTTCTCGAACGACTGGCCGGCGAGGTCGATGTAGAGGCCCTTGCGCTTGGCGAAGTACATCGGGACCTTGAGCGCATAGCGGGCGTAGGTCTCGAAGCCGAAGCCGTCCTCGAAGACGAAGTTCAGGAGGCCCGTGCGGTCGGGATCGGTGTCGGTCCAGACGTTGGCCCGCGCCGACAGGAAGCCGTTCGGCTTGCCCTCGGTGAACGGGCTGTTGGCGAACAGGGCGGTGGCGATCGGCTGCAGGGCCAGCGAGGTGCGGAACTTGGCGACCATGTCGGCTTCGCTGGAGAAGTCGAGGTTGGCCTGCACCGTGCAGGTGCGCAGCATCATGTCGAGACCCAGGCCCCCGACCAGCGGCATGTAGCGCCGCATGATCACATAGCGCCCCTTGGGCATGATCTGCGCCTGGTCGCGGCGGATGGTCGGGTGGAAGCCCAGCCCCAGGAACCCCAGGCCCAGCTCGTCGGCGACGGCCTTCACCTCTTCCAGGTGCTGGCCGGTCTCCGAACAGATGTCGTGCATGGTCTTCAGCGGCGCGCCGCTGAGCTCGAACTGGCCGCCGGGCTCCAGGCTGACGTTGGCCCCATTGCGCTCCAGGCCAATGATGGTCTGGCCGCCGTCGGCGCGGTCTTCCGTGACCGGCGTCCAGCCAAAGCGCATCAGCCCCTTGAGCAGGGCCTCGATGCCGTTGTCCCCGTAGTAGGGCACGGTCGAATGGTCGGAGAGGTTGAAGCCGAACTTCTCGTGCTCGGCGCCCACGCGCCAGGCGCTCTTGGGCTTGGACCCTTGCGCGAAATAGCCCGTCAGGTCTTCGAGCGTCAGCGGACGGTCGTCCGTCATCGCATCTGCCATGTCTGCCTCCCCAGGTTCTTTTAGTCCGATGGCGAGGGAGGCCCTTCCCCAACCGGCGGCGATCTTTACGCTGTTCAGCAGGTGGGAGACAATCTCGGTTTGTGCAAGGTGATGTGACACGGCCATGAGACTGGCATTGAAATCCCTGGTGGCTCTTGCGCTGGTGCTGCCGGCGTCTGTCGCGCAAGCGCCGCCGGCCTTGGCCACGACCTGCAGCAAGGCCACCCCGGACATGATCCGGCGCTGGCGCCGGGAACTCTGGCAGGAGCATCCGCTGGTCCTTATCGGAAAGGTCCTGGAGGAGGGGTGGGCGACGGAACGAATTTCCGACCCTGCTGATCCGGACTCCAGCCTCGGCAAGGTCATCAAGGTCCAGGTCACCATCGATCGGCTGGAAAAGGGCCGGGCGCCGCGGAGTCGCCTGATCACCTTTCGCCGGGAGATCGACCCCTTTCCCGAATTCAGCTGCTCCAGACCTCTCTCGCTGAATCCCGGCCAGCGTCGGCGTTTCTATCTGGCCCCTGACCCGCAAAATCCCGGCCAGTACATCGGGGAGGTCGCCGACCCCAATGAGCCGGCCCGATGAGCGTGCGCCGAAAGCTGGCCCTGCTGCTGGCCGTGCCGGTCATCGCCCTGGCCGTCCCGAGCATCGCGGCCGCCTGCAGCTGCATCATCACCTGGCCGCATCAGACTCATAAGAAATACGAAGACTACCTGCGGGCCGTCAGCGATCTGGTCGTGGTCGGCCGCGTCGTGACGGAATCGCCGGACAAGCAGGCCTTCGACACCGGCCGGGTGGTGATCCACAAGGTGCTCAAGGGGTCATCAAAGCGGGTCTGGAAAACTCAGGGTGCGCCTGTCGCCGGCTGGCCGATCGACGATGAGCAGGAGTGCGACTGCGCCGTCCACCTCTTTCCGAGTTACGAGACCGAGGTCATCTATCTGATGCGGTCAAAGCAGTTTCCCGGCTATTTCGAGGTGCTGGGGACGTCGAAGGCTCCGTCAGCCGCGCCAGTCCCCCAACGCTGACTGCCACAGGGTCATGGCGCTGATCGCGGCGGTATCGGCCCGCAGGATGCGCGGCCCGAGCGAGACCACCGACGCGCAGTCCATCGCCCGCAGCCGCTCGGCCTCCTCCGGATCAAAGCCCCCCTCCGGCCCGATCAGGATCGCCCACGGCCCACCCTCCGCGCCGTTGAGCGCCGCCAGCACCGGCGCCCCGCCGGTCTCGTCGCAGAACATCAGCCGCCGGCCAGGGTCCCAGCCGTCGAGCAGTTTCGACAGTTTCACCGGCGGCAATATCTCCGGCACGTCCAGCCGCCCGGTCTGCTCGGCCGCCTCGGTCGCGATCGCCTGCAACCTGTCGACATTGGCCTTGTCGGCGTTGGTCCGCCGGGTCAGCACCAGCTGCACCCGGGCCGCGCCCAGTTCGGCAGCCTTCTCGATGATGGTCTCCAGCCGGCCGCGTTTGACCAGGGCCATGACCAGCGTCAGGTCCGGCCCCGTCTCCTGCGCTCGCACTCGCGAGCCCACCGTCAGCCGGCAGCGGCGCTTGTCGGCGTCGACCACGGTGGCCCGCCACTCGCCGTCGCGGCCGTTGAACAGCAGGATCTCCGAGCCGATGGCCAGCCGCATCACCGCGATCAGGTAGCGGCTGGCTTCCATGCCGGGGGCGACGGGCGCGCCAGCCTTCAGGTCGTCGGATACAAAGAGACGGATCATGCCCGCCTTCTAGCGCGACAGACCCGCCCGTGTTTAGCGTGTCGCATGGGAAAAAAATCCGACGCCTATGACGACGAGCTGATCGCCCTGCAGACCGCCATCGTCGCCTGGCGACAGTGGTCGATGGCCCAGGGCGAGAAGGTGCTGGTCATCTTCGAGGGCCGCGACGCCGCCGGCAAGGACGGCACGATCCGCCGGATCGTCGAATACCTGCCGCCGCGCACCACCCCGGTGGTGGCCCTGCCCAAACCGTCCGACCGCGAACAGACGCAGTGGTATTTCCAGCGCTTCGTGCCGCACCTGCCGGCGGCCGGCGACTGCGTGATCTTCAACCGCTCCTGGTACAATCGCGGCGGCGTCGAGCCGGTGATGGACTTCTGCACACCTGCGCAGCACGAGGCCTTCCTGGTCGCCGCGCCCGACTTCGAGCGGCTGCTAACCGGCGAGGGCGTCCGCCTCGTCAAACTGTGGCTCGACATCGGCAAGGAGGAGCAGGCCCAGCGGCTGAAGGAACGCCACGAGGACCCCTTGAAGGCGCTCAAGACCAGCCCCCTCGACGCCGAGGCCCAGAAGCGCTGGGACGACTATTCGGGAGCCCGCGACCTGATGCTGATCCGCACCGACCATGCGGCCGCGCCCTGGACCTGCGTGCGGGCCGACAGCAAGAAGCCGGCCCGGCTGGCGGTGATGCGCCACCTGCTGCACACCCTGGCCCCGGCCAAGCTGCGCAAGGGCGTCGCCAAGCCCGACCCGGCCGTGCTGTTCCCATTCGAGGCGGCGGCGCTGAGCGACGGGCGGCTGGCGAGATAACCTTTGGGGACATGTTGGATTTCCAAAGGAAATCCTACGTGTCCCCTCTTTCAGCGCCGCAAACGGGGACCCGTACGGCTTCCTTCGAAAGCCGAACATGTCCCCAGGTCAGTGCGCGGCGTACCCAAAATCGTGCCGCAGGTGCCCCCGCAGCAGGGCTGACAGATAGGCCCGGTCCTCGTCGGTCCAGGCCACCGCCCGCTTCGCCTCGCTCGGCACGATGGCCTCGCCATAGGCCGGGTCCAGCTTCGCGGCGATCGCCGCCTTGCTCGACACCGCCACGGCGGCGGCCACATCCGCCTCGTCAAGCTGCACCCCCCAGTGGGCCCACAGCCGCCGCACGCCCTCGCCCGGATCGGCCCTCAGGTCCTCGTGGCGCAGCACCAGCACCCGGTCGGGCAAGGCCTCCGCCAGCGCGCCCCAGCGATTGAAGAACCGCACGAACCACCAGACGTCGTCGATCTTCTTGCGCCCCGGGGCCGGCCGCCGCAGGAACTGCGAGAAGCTCCCCAGGTCGTAGGTCTGCGCCCACTTCACATAGTAGCTGGCCAGAGCCTCGCGCGGGTCACGGACCAGCACCACGGTCGGCGGCAGGTCCAGCATGCCCGTCTCCGCCGCCACGGTGATCAGCCGCGAGGGGATGTTGTGCGAGCTGCCGATGCGCGGCGCTGATGCATGCACCCGCTCATGCTTGGGGTGGCCGATGAAGGCGTCGCTGCCCGGGCCGCTGGAGGTCGCCGGCGACGGCAGGCGCAGGTGATGGGCGATGGCGTGGCTGGCCATGAACCGCAGCCAGTGGGTGCCGCTGTTCTTGGCCGTGGCCAGGAAACCGTCGACGAAACCGGCATAGCGGACCAGGTGGAAGGCCTGGAGGTCGTTTTCCAGGTCGCGCCCCGCCAGACGGGCGGTGTCCGTTGCCAAACTCATCAGGGGTCTCCAACTAGGCCGGTACGCTCAAGCGAGAGAAGGCCATGGATTACGTCCGCCTCGGCGCCACCGGACTGAAGGTCTCACGGCTGTGTCTCGGTTGTATGACGTACGGTTCGCCCGACTGGCGTCCCTGGGTCCTCGACGAGGCCGCCGCCGAGCCCTTCTTCAGGGCCGCCGCCGAGGGCGGGATCAATTTCTACGACACCGCCGACATGTACTCGAACGGCGAGAGCGAGCGCGTCACCGGCAAGTGGCTGAAGGCCTTCACCCGCCGCCAGGACACGGTGATCGCCACCAAGGTCTTCTTCCCGCACGGCGCCGGCCCCAACGCCGGCGGCCTGTCGCGCAAGCACATCATGGACGCGGTGGACCGCTCCCTGAAGAACCTCGGGACCGACTACATCGACCTCTACCAGATCCACCGCTTCGACCCGGACACCCCCATCGAGGAGACGCTGGAGGCGCTGCATGACATCGTGAAGGCCGGCAAGGCCCGCTACATCGGGGCCAGCTCAATGTTCGCCTGGCAGTTCGCCAAGATGCTGGCCACGTCGGAGAAAAACGGCTGGACGAAGTTCGTCTCCATGCAGCCGCAGTACAATCTGGTCTACCGCGAGGAGGAGCGGGAGATGCTGCCGCTCTGCAAGGCCGAGGGTATCGGTGTCATCCCCTGGTCGCCGCTGGCGCGCGGCTTCCTGGCCGGCGGCCGGGCCAAGCCGGGCGAGGGCAATACAGAACGCTCGCGCACCGACGAGTTCAGCCCCCGCCTCTACTACCGCGACGCCGACCACGCCGTGGTCGACGCGGTCGAGGACATCGCCAGGGCGCGCGGCGTCTCCAACACCCAGGTCGCCCTGGCCTGGGTCCTGCGCAACAACGCCATCACCGCCCCCATCGTCGGGGCCAGCAAGCTGCATCACCTGAGCGAGGCGCTGGCGGCGCTCGACCTCGCGCTGACGGACGAGGAGGTGGCGGCATTGGAGAAGCCCTACCAGCCCAAGCCGGTGCTGGATCACAGCTGACACCATCCTCCCCCGTACGCTTCGCTACGGGTGAGGATGATGGCGCCCGTCACCCTCTCGGCCGCCCAGGCCCGGCGCATCGCCCTGGCCGCCCAGGGCTTCGCCGAGCCGCGGCCCGCCGAACCGTCGCGCCGCCACTTCCGCAAGGCCGTCGAGCGGCTCGGCGTGGTGCAGATCGACAGCGTCAACGTCGTCACCCGCACCCACTACCTGCCCAAGTTCTCACGCCTCGGGGCCTATGCCCGCGAGACCCTGGAGACCGAGGCCTGGGGCAAAAAGCCCAGCCTGTTCGAATACTGGGGCCACGAAGCCTCGCTGATGCCGGTCGCCACCCAGCCCCTGCTGCGCTGGCGCATGGCCCGGGCCGAGCACGGCGACGGCGCCTGGACCGGCCTCAACCGCTTCCGCCGCGAGCGGGGCGACTACATCGACAACATCCTGGCCGAGATCGAACGGCGAGGACCGGTCACCGGCGCCGACTTCGCCACCGGCCCGCGCGGCCAGCCCGGCTGGTGGTCCTGGTCGGAGGGCAAGCGGGCCCTGGAGTGGCTGTTCTGGGCCGGGCTGATCACCACCAGGACCCGGCGCGGCTTCGAACGCGTCTACGACCTGACCGAACGCACCCTGCCCCGCGCCGTCATCGACACCCCGACCCCGACCGAGGCGGACGCCCAGCGCGAACTGGTCCGCATCAGCGCGCGGGCCATGGGCGTCGCCACCGCCACCGACCTGCGCGACTACTTCCGGCTCGGCGTCGAGGACACCAGGGCGCGGATCGCCGAACTGGTCGAGGCCGGCGAGCTGACGCCGGTAACGGTCAAGGGCTGGGGCAAGCCCGCCTACCTGTGGCCCGGCGCGAAGATACCGCGCCGTATCCACGCCCGCGCCCTGCTCTCGCCGTTCGACAACCTGATCTGGTTCCGCGAGCGCACCGAGCGGATCTTCGGGGTGCGCATCCGCCTGGAGATCTACACCCCGGCCCACAAGCGCGAGCACGGCTACTACGTGCTGCCGTTCCTGGAGGGCGAGGCGATCACCGCGCGGGTCGATCTGAAGAGCGACCGCAAGGCCGGGGCGCTGCTGGTCCAGGCGGCCTGGCGCGAGCCGGACGCGGGGCCTGAGACGGCGGCGGCGCTGGCGGCGGAGCTGAAGCTGATGGCGGGGTGGCTGGGATTGGAACGGGTCGAGGTGGTCGGCAAGGGGGATTTGGCGCAGGCTCTCGCCGGTGCACTGTAACCTCCCTCCCCTTTATGGGGAGGGACAGACCGCGGAGCGGTCAGGGTGGGGAAGTCGGATGCCGCGCACCCGGAGTCAGTGATTATCGAACCCCAAGACCTGCCGCCGCCGGCGCCTGAACCTGAGTTCCCCACCCTGCGAGGCTCCGCCTCGCTGTCCCTCCCCATAAAGGGGAGGGAGAGCGCCAGCCCGTCAGAACCCTACGCCGTCCCCTCGGCCAAGGCCGCCAGCCGGGCGTACGTCCCCTGCTTCGCCTTCAGCGTTCCGTGGGTCCCCTCCTCGACGACCCGCCCGTTCTCGAACACCAGGATCCGGTCCGCCCCACGGATGGTCGACAGCCGGTGCGCGATGACGATCGTCGTCCGCCCCGCCATCAGCTCCTCCATCGCCGCCTGCACCTCCCGCTCGGTCTCGACGTCCAGGCTGCTCGTCGCCTCGTCGAACACCAGGATCGGCGCATCGGCCAGGAAGGCCCGCGCGATCGCCACCCGCTGGCGCTCGCCGCCGGACAGCTTGACCCCCCGCTCGCCAACCAGGGTCTCATACCCCTTCGGCAGCTCGGCGATGAACCCATCGGCCCGCGCCCGCCGCGCCGCCTCGCGCACCATCGCCTCGGTCGCCCCCGGCCGGGCATAGGCGATGTTCTCGGCGATGGTCCGGTGGAACAGGGCCGGATCCTGCGGCACCACGGCGATCGAGCGCCGCAGAGAGCCCTGGGTGACGTCGGCCACGTCCTGGCCGTCGATGCGGATCGTCCCGCCGTTCAGGTCATACAGCCGCTGGACCAGCTTGACGAAGGTCGACTTGCCCGCCCCCGTCGCCCCGACCAGCGCCACCCGCTCGCCCGGCCGGATGGTCAGGCTGAAATGGTCGTACAGCGGCGTCTCGGCGCTTTTGTAGCGGAAGGTCACGTCGTCGAAGACGATCTCGCCGCGCTGGGCCGAGAACACCGGCGCGTCCTCGCGGTCGGCCACCTGCGGGACCGTCCGCTCATAGGCGGCGACGTCCTCGGTGTCGTCGATGCCCTTCTGCAGCATCCGCACGTTCTCGCCGAGGTTCCGCAGGTAGCCGCTCATCAGCATGAAGGCGGTGATAGCGAAGGCCAGATCCCCCGGCGTCGCCTTCCCCTGGACCCACAGGTGCAACAGGATGCCGGTGCTGCCGGCCTGCAGGATCACCGACAGGATGTTCTGCAGGATCCAGACGTCCATGAACCGGTTCCAGGTCACCTTCACCGCCCGGCGCCAGGCCTCGGTGATCTCGCCGAACCGCTCTTCCTCGCGCGCCTCGGCCCCGAACGACTTCACCGTCGGGTTGGAGGTGATCGCATCCGCCAGCGCCCCGCCGATGCGGCTGTCGAGCGCGTTGGAGCGCAGGTTGGCCGGCCGCACATAGGCCTTCACCAGCCACAGGTTGGCCCACAGGTAGCCGCAGACCACCGCGAAGGCCAAGGCCCCGACCAGCGGCCAGCGCATCGCCATCTGCAGGCACAGCCCGAACAGCACGATGATCGCCGGCCCGATCCACAGCACCACGGCGTCGGATACGCTGTCGTATCCCCACATCGCCCGGCTGATCTTGCGCACGGTGGAGCCGGCGAAGCTGTCGGCATGCCAGTCGGCGCTGAAGCCCTGCACCCGGCGGAAGGCCTCGTTGGTCATGTCGCGCATGTTGCGGGCGGCCAGCGGGTTCCAGAACCGGAAGGCGATGTTGCGCACCACCACGAAGGCCACATAGACCCCGACGAACCAGCCCCAGGCCTCCCAGGCCCGGCCGGCGTCACGGTCCGGCGCCGCCACCGCGTCGAGCAGCCACTTGGAGGTCGTCGGCAGCATCAGGTCGAAGACCACCGCCACCATCATCAGCCCGGCCGCGGCGCTCAGCAGGAAGGGTCGCCGCAGCCACAGCCGGGCGATGAAGGCCAGGACCTGGCCGTTGGACAGCACCCGCGCGCGGGTGACCTCCTCGTCTTCGTACTGCTCGCTCACGATGCGGCTGACATAGGCCAGACCGCCGATCGGCGGGAGGGCCGGCGCCCGAAAAACAGGCGGCGCGGCTTTCGGGCGACAGCGAGGGCGCGGAACACAGTTCCTCCCCCCTCGGGGGAGATGGGCGCCGCGCAGCGGCGGTCGGAGGGGGTCCCCACGAATGGCGGCGACGGCTGACACAGGGTCAGCTGCCGCCTTGGTTTGGGACCCCCTCCACCATCGCTGCGCGATGGTCCCCCTCCCCCGAAAGGGGGAGGAACCGCTAAAACCGCTCCCCGACCATCTCTTCGCTCTTGGCCCACAGGGCCTTGGCGTTGTCCGGGTCGATGGCGTAGCCGCGCACACCGGAGCGCACATCGGGGCCGTCTTCCGGCCGCGCCAGGTGGCAGTCCTCGCAGTAGAGGCCGCCGACCTCGTTCACATCGGCCACCACCCCGGCCCAGACCGAGGTCGCCGCGCCCTGCGGGATGGTCTTCCAGCGGTACTCCTGGCCGGCCGGCTGAGCCGCGTTGATCGAGTCGACCAGGGCCTTCATCACCGCCGGCGTCATGTGCCGGCCAAGCTCGGTCTGGATGCCGCCCGGGTGCACGGCCACGGCCCGCACGCCGCGGTCCTTGTGGCGGCGGTCGAACTCCACCGCGAACAGGATGTTGGCCGTCTTCGAGCGGCCATAGGCGCCGAACTCGGTGTATTCGGTGGTCTCGAAGTTGGGGTCGTCGAGGTTGACGTCCGAGAACCGGTGGCCCGAGGAGGCCAGGTTCACCAGCCGCGAGCCCGGCTTCATCAGCGAGGCGATGCGGTTGACGAAGACGAAGTGACCCAGGTGGTTGGTGCCGAACTGGGTCTCGAAGCCGTCCTCGGTCTTCGAGAACGGACAGGCCATGACTCCGGCGTTGGCGATCACCAGGTCGAACGGCCGGCCGTCGGCGACCAGCTTGTCGGCGGCGGCCCGCACGCTCTTCAGCGAGGCGAGGTCCAGTTCGATCAGCTCCAGCGAGCCGCCGTTCGCGGCCTGGTCGCGAACCACCTGGGTGGCGCCTTCAGCCTTCTTCAAGTCGCGGACCGCGCCGACTACCTGGGCGCCGCGGGCGGCCAGGGCGCGGGCGGTCTCGACCCCCAGCCCGGCCGAAACACCGGTGACCAGGATACGCTTGCCCGACAGGTCGAGGCCGTCCAGGACATCGTCGGTGGTGGAGGCAGCTCCGAAAGTCTTGCTCATGTTGGCTCTCCTTGGCCTCCCGCGCATTGCCAACCGATGGCCGCGCCTGTAAAACGGAGGAGGTCTCCGCTTCATATACGGAGGGTTCCTCCGTTTAGCAAGGAGTCGTCTGTCCGTGCCCGCGCAAAGTCCCGTCCGCAAGCCGCGCGCCGACAGCCAGCGCAATCGCGAGCGCCTGCTTGAGGCGGCCAAGGCCGGCTTCGCGCAGACCGGCCCGGAGGTCACCCTCGACGAGATCGCCCGCCGGGCCGAGGTCGGCATCGGCACCCTCTACCGCCACTTCCCGACCCGCGACGCCCTGGTCGAGGCCGTCTACCGCCGCGAGGTCGAGGCCCTGGCCGCGGCGGTGGAACCGCTGCTGGCCGGGCATCGGCCGGGCGAGGCCCTGCGCCGCTGGATGCATCTGCTGGTCGACTATGTCGCCGCCAAGAAGCTGATCGTCGCCGCCCTGGCCGGTCCGACCGAGAACCTCTACGCCGCCTCCGGCCAGCTGATCAGCACCTCGCTGGACGCGCTGGTCGAGGCCGCCCGCGCCGCCGGCGACATCCGCCCCGACATCGAGGCCGCCGACCTCAAGCGGCTGATGAACGGCGTCTTCGGCGGCTACGGCGAACCGGGCTGGGCCGACAGCGCCCGGCGGCTGGTCGACGTGCTCATGAAAGGCCTGAAGCCCTAGCCAGGCGCCGTACCCGGGATTCAAATGACTGGCGGCGGGTAAATGTCGGAGAGCGCCCGCCGGGCCGGACCAGGCCGGCTCGCCGACGGCTGGCGAGGGGACCTGGGGTGGTTTTCCGGTTGGTGGCCGGTGGGTCGAAAAGGCTCTCTCGGCGGACCGGAGGCGGGCCTCAAGTTGGCCTTATCGCCTTGAAATATCTTGATAAATTTTCCACGCCCGAGCGGGTTTCCTGCTACAATGAACCCGCTTCGACCGGCAGTCGCCGGCATTGGATTTCGGCCCCGAACCGGTGATAACGGCTTCCATGACCCACGTCCTGCCCGACGCCGCCCCGACCAACTGGGTCGACCGCCATGCGCCGGAGAGCCTGCGCCCCTGGCTGAAGCTCGGCCGTTTCGACCGGCCGACCGGCATCTGGCTGCTGATGCTGCCCGGCTGGATGGGCATCGCCCTGGCCGGCTCGATGCAGCTGCGCTGGCCGGACCCCGTCCTGCTGGTCCAGTTCCTGGTCGGCGCCGCCCTGATGCGGGCCGCCGGCTGCGCCTTCAACGACATCGTCGACCGCGATATCGACGCCCAGGTCGCCCGCACCGCCCTGCGGCCGATCCCGGCCGGCCAGATCACCGTCAAACAGGCCTGGGCCTTCCTCATCGGCTGTTCCCTGGTCAGCCTGCTCATCCTGCTGACCATGAACCTCTGGGCGGTGGGCCTCGGGGTCGCCTCCCTGGCCCTGGTCGCCGCCTATCCCTTCATGAAGCGGATCACCTGGTGGCCGCAGGCCTGGCTGGGCCTGACCTTCAACTGGGGCGCCCCGCTCGGCTTCGCCGCGGCTATGGGTGGGCCGAATCTTTTCCAGTACGGCGGAATGCTTGCTGCAAACTATGAGCACAACTCGAAGATTTTCGCGCTGATCGATCCCATCAATGAACGGGTTCCCTCCCTGCTCGCGTACTTCAGGGACCTTCATACAGGGCAACTGCCGGATCTCGTCGCCGATCCAGTGTCGTCCTGGCCCGCCGTCATCCTCTACGCCGGCCTGGTGTTCTGGACCCTCGGCTACGACACCATCTACGCCGTGCAGGACCTCGAGGACGACGCCCTGGCCGGGGTCAAGTCCTCGGCCCGGCGGCTGGGCGAGCACGCCACGCGCGGGGTGCTGGTCTTCTATGGGCTCTGCTTCAGCCTGGTGCTGGCCGCCGGCTGGCTCGGCGGCCTGGGCCCCCTGGCCCTGCCGCCCCTGGCGGTCTTCGGCCTGATGCTGTCGCGACAGGCGGCGGCCCTGCGGCTGGACGATCCGCAGGGCGCGCTGGCCCTGTTCAAGTCGAACGTCTGGGCCGGCGCCCTGCTGGTCCTCAGCCTCGTCGCCGGCCTCTGGCGGCCGGCGGGCTTCTAGAAGGGCCCCCTTCTAGAACGGAGCTTGGGGATACACCCGCTCCTCGAGCACCTTGGTCAGCTCCCGCAGTCGCCGGTCGTAGGATCGGGCGAGGCATTTCCGATCGGCGCCGCACTTGTTGCGCTCGCGCAGCCAGATGACCTGCCGGTCGGTGATCGCCCCCCGCGTCCCCATCGGCACCAGCCGCCGGACCATGTCGTAGAGCTGGGCCATCCGTACGTCGCGGTCGTTGAGATTCATGTTGGCGCAGATGGTCAGCTCCGTCTGGTTGACCGCCCTGCCGCAATCGAAGCTGGCCGCCGAGGCGCTGGTCGGAGCCGCGACCAACAAGACGCCCGCACCCAGCAGCAGCATGAGCGACGAGGTGACGAAGGCGCGACGCATGGCAAAACTCCAGCGATCAAACGGCATAAGCTTGGCTCCACACATGGCCTTGGACTGACCCGATTACGCCCTGCCCGGCCGAATGTCACAGGCCAAGCGGCGCTAGCCCTGCGGGGTCGTTCCCCGGATATCGCGCCAATAGGCCTCGGCCACGTCGGCGTCCACATCGTCGGCCCCCGTGATTCGACCATAGAGGCCATCGGCGCCGTCGCGGCGAGGCCCTGAAATCCAGAATTCACTGCCGGTTTCGACCTCGAAGTAGTTGGCCTTGAACCCCGAACCCTTGAGGCTCTGGAAGGCGCGACCGCCATAGTAGAGGGTCGCGCCGGTCTTGGACTGGGTGACCAGCCCGATCCGCCCGGCGTTGGCCAGGCCGCCGGACTTGTCCTCGATGTACATGATCCGGGGCTTCATCGGCCGTCAGCCCTTCACGAAATATCCGCCCGGCGCGGACGCCCAGCCGAACTTCTGGATACGCGGCGGCTTGCCGTCAAAGAACTCTTCCACGGCTTCGGTCTCGCCCGGCCATTCGCGGATGGCGAACTCGTCGAACAGCACCACGCCGCCGGTCAGGATGCGCGGCCAGAAGGCCTTCAGCGCCGCCAGGGTCGGCTCGTAGAGGTCCATGTCGAGGTGGAGGAGGGAGATGCGCACCCCCGGGTTCTCGGCCACGTATTGCCCGGCCGTCTGGCAGACGTCGCCGTCGACCAGTTCGATCCGCGGCCGCACGGTGACGAAGGCGTCGGCGTTGAAGGCGTCGACCAGGGCGAACAGGGTGTCGCGGAAGGCGCCCGGATTCCAGCCCTCGGCGGTGTTGCCGACCCGGTCGTCGAGGCCGTCCTTCTCGGTGCGGTCGGCCAGCCCCCGGAAGTGGTCGAAGCCCAGCACCTTGCGCGTCCGATCGCCGGGACAGAAGGTCTCCAGAAACCGGGCGAAGCTGAGCAGGGAACTGCCCTTGTAGACCCCGCACTCGACGATATCGCCGGGCAGGTCCTGGATCAGCTTGAACACCTCATAGTGGGCGAAGGCCTTCATGAAGTGCATGCGCCGGGCGAAGCTGCCCAGGTTGGCGATCAGGTCGTGATCGTCGAGGTGGCCCTTGAGCAGGGACCGCAGGGTCTCGTCTGCCGGGATCTTGGGGGCGGGAATCATTCAGGTTTCCTCGGAAGCGATCAGGTCGGGGTGCAGGGCCTTGAAGGTCTCGAAGCCGTCGACGCGCCGGTTGCGCCAGCCGCGGGCCAGCATCTCCGGCGCCATCAGGTCGCCGAAACGGACCTGGACGGAATAGCGGTGGCGCGGGCCGGGGTTGAAGCCCGAGCGGTGGACCAGCCGGTTGTGGAACAGGGCCACGTCGCCGGCCGCCAGCTCCAGGGTCTGGGCCGCCGCCTCGAACCCGGGCTGCAGGGCCTCGGCGATGAAGGCGTCGCGCGTCCCCAGCCGCCGCCCTTCGGCGTCGCGCTTGTAGCGGATGTCCACCGGCCACAGGCGGTCGGACATGGCCGGCGCCGCCTCGATCGAGCCGTTGGCCGCCCCTGAGTCGGTCAGCGGCAGCCAGGCGGTCACATAGCGGTCGGAGAGCACATTGTAGGGCGCGTCCTGGTGCCACTGGAAGCCGCGCCAGGCCTCGCCCGCCAGGTCCATGCGGAACACCGCGTGCTGGAACGGCGCATGCAGGCGCGCCGCCCCGACCATGCTCCGCGCCGCCTCGACCAGGGTCGGGGCGGCGATCAGCTTCTGGAAAACCAGGGTCTCACGGAAGGCGTCGTAGACGGCCCCCAGCCGGGCCCGGTCATCGCTGCGCAGCCGGTCGACCAGGGTGTCGAGCCCGGTCTCGCCCGGCCCCTCGGGGCTGAGCATCTCGCGCAGGGTGTCGACCGCCTCGCCGATCAGCGCCGCCGGCATCAGCCCGCGGCGCACGACGAGCGGTGCGTCCTGGCTGTCGCTGCGGAGAATCGCCTGCGGGCTCATCGGCCGAATCTATCCCTCCGGGGCGGGCCTGTCGCTTCAGGCCTGGTTGACGGTGTTGGCCTTGATCCGCGCCGCGCCCTCGGCATCGAGGTCGGTGCGGATCTCGTCCAGGGCCAGCGGTCCCAGCAGGCCGGCGTTGACCCGGTCGATCCCGGCGCTCGCCGCCGGTCCGCGGGCCAGCAGGTAGCGCAGGGAGATGCGCTCGTGGTCGGCCTCGTCCGGCTGGGTGCCGTGCAGGGTGCAGGCGTGCCACATGGCGGCGTATCCCGTCCCGCCGGTCAGCACCCGCTGGGCGGCCAGGACCTCGCGGCCGTCACTGCGATAGCGCCAGGTCTCGCCCTCGCGGCTGAGGTCGTGCGGAAACACCGAGGCCCCCAGCCGGTGACTGCCCTCCAGCAGGAACAGCGGCGCGTCAGCCCGGGTGACCGGCGCCAGGTAGATGTAGAGGGTCAGGAAGTCGGCCTCGCGGCCTTTGAAGTCGATCAGGTCCTGGTGGAAGTCGATGCCGTAGAAGTAGGTGACGTCCCGATATTCAGGTCTGACGAAGGCCCCCAGATTGTTAACCGGATTGCCGGCGATCCGTGCCTTGAGCCAATCGGGGATGACGCTGGCCGGCACGCCGCAGACCACCTTGCGGTCGATCAGCCCATAGCCCTCGCCGAGCAGGGCGGTCAGGCCGGCGACGATGGCGGGATTGGCCTCGACCAGGGCCAGCCGGTCCTCGAACCGCTCCAGCAGGTTGCGGCCCGGCCGGGGATTCACCCCCCGGTACCGCGGGTCGGCGTCGAACGCGGCCTCGCTGAGGAACAGACCTTCAGCCCAGTCCCGTCCCGCCTTGAGATCGGCCAACAAGTCAGTGCAGGCGGCGGGATCGAGCACCTCGCCGAACAGGTGGACGCCCCGTTCGGCGACATCGTCGACCGCTGTACTGGAAGGAGCCCGGGCAGGGGTCATGACCGCCGACCTACGTTGCACACCCGCCATGCTGTCCATCGGACCGGGTTAAATTGCAATGAAGCCCTGACGGGTCAGCTCTCGGGCTGCAGCGTCACCTTCAGCGGGTTCGGCGCCAGGTCGAAGGCCGCCCCGTTGTTGAAGTCGATGCCGGCGCTCAGCGGCCCGCCGGCGAAGGTGATCGCCCCGCCCTTGTAGAACCGCTTGTCGATGTGGACGGTGACCGTCTTGTAGCCCGGCTTGCTGATGGTGACGTCGAACTCGCCCTTGCGGGACAGCTTTCTCGTGCAGGGCGTCACGCAGCTCCAGCCCAGCGACGACTCGACCTTGGCGCCGACCGGATCGGACTCCACCGTCCAGGCGACACTGGTGCCGCGCGCCATGGTGGCGCAGCCGCCGACCGACAGGGCGAGCACACCGGCAACGGCCAGGCCGGCCGCGTGGACGAAATTGAAACGCATGAGAATCCCCCAGACAGATGGATCCTTCCTAGACGCGGCGCAGGCGCTTGGCGAGGGCCCGCCGCCGCGACCAATGGCGCGCGCCCTGGCGTCCGCGCCGCCTCGCCCTTATCAATCGCCGATGACCCTCGCCGCGCCGCCCGTCCTGACCCTGCCGCAGGTTCTGTCGGCCGCCGACCTGGCGCGGGTGCTGGCCGGACTGACGCGGGCGCCGGCGACGCCTTCGACCGTCAACGGCGGTCAGGAAAGCCCGGCCCGTCGTTCGTCGCGGCTCTCGCCCGAGCAGGCGGTGGACGCCCTGCTGCGCAACCGTCTGGAAGCCGCCCGGCCCGCGCTGGAGGCCCATTTCGACCAGCCGCTCGGCGTGCTCGAACCTCTGCAGATCCTGCGCTACGGCCCCGGCGACTATTTCGTCGCCCACCAGGATGGCGCCACCCCGCTGATCTGGGACGACACCCGCCACCGCCGGGTCTCCGTCAGCCTGCTGCTCAGCGAGCCCGGCGACTGGGACGGCGGCGACCTCGTCTTTCACGGCCCGAAGGACGAGCGCTGGACAGCGACGGTCCCGGCCGGCGGCGCGATCGCCTTCCGGTCCGAGACCACCCATGAGGTGACGGCGCTGGAAACCGGCGAACGGCTGAGCGTCGCCGCCTGGTTCCGCGCGCCGGGGACCTGACGGGCCTTCTATTCGCCCGACGGCGCGGTGGCGACCACGGCAGGTTCGGCGACGGCCGCTTCCGGAGCCGGAGCCGCGACCGCGGCCGGCGTCGTTGCGGCCACTTCGGCCTTCGGCTTCAGGACCACCATCATCGGGTTGGGCCACAGGTCGAACATCGCGCCGCTGCCGGCGTCGATGCCCATGCCGATGGCGCCGCCAATGATCCAGTTGCCGCCGAAGGAGATCGTGCCGCCCTCGGCCGTCACCTTGCGGCCGACCGGGACCGTCGCCGTCTCGTAGCCATCCTTGCTGATGGTGACCGTGAAGCGGGTCTTGCGGTCGGTCTTGAAGGTGCAGGGGGTCGTGCAGGTCACGCCCAGGCTGGTCTTGGCCTCGGCCGCCGGCGGCGTGCTCTGGATGGTGAACTTCTGCTTGGTGCCGCGCACGATGGTGGCGCAGGCCCCCAGTTGCAGCGACGCAAGACCCAGGACGGCCAGACCGGCCGCCCGCGCGAGATTGATTTTCATGGTAGCCCCCTAGCTTACACTGGCGTTGCTAGACCAAACCCGCCGGTCTGGCGAGAGGGGCGAGGTGTCGCGCCCAGAGCAGCTAGACCCGGCGCCGCTAGGCCGGAACCAGCCTCACGGCGAACAGCAGGTGCTGCGGATCGCCCGGCTCCAGCTGGGTGACCTGACCCTGCGTCGCCGACCCCGGATTGACCGAGCAGCCGTTCTGCGTCCCCGGCCCGGCCCCGGCCGAGATGGTCACCGGGACCTGCTGGCCGTTGCGATAGCCGAGGAACAGGGTGACGCCCGGCTCCGGCATGTCGACGACGGCGCCGATGGTGACGCTGGCGTTCTCATTCAGGGTCGAGCCCCACTCCGGCGGGTCTCCGATCCAGCTCATCGGCGGCGTGGTGTTGGCCGGGTCGAGCAGCAGGTCCTGGCCGCTGGCGTTGTAGATCTCGACCGTGATGCTCCAGACGCCCGGCCCCTCCGCCAAGCCAACACTTTGTTCGATGCTCGCCATCGCCGTCTCCCCAAATCCCAGGACCGCCACCCTAGACCCATTCTGAGACCCGGCGAGCCGCACAAATCGTGCTGCATTTCGGGTTCGTCCTGTCGGCTGCTATCCCCCCGGCATGATCCTCGACCGCCCGGCCTTCATCCTCGCCAACACCCGCCTGCAGACCCCGCCCCACTGCCCGGAGATCCAGCTTCACCTGGCCGATGAGGTGACGCCGATCTGGCGGATGACCGAGGAGGCGCTCAGCGAGATCGGCCTGCCGCCGCCCTTCTGGGCCTTCGCCTGGGCGGGCGGCCAGGCGGTGGCGCGCTATGTGCTGGACCACCCGCAGGTCGTGGCCGGCAAGCGGGTGCTGGACTTCGCCACCGGCTCGGGGCTGGTGGCCATCGCCGCCATGCGGGCCGGGGCGCTCAGCGCGCTGGGCAGCGACGTCGACGCCTTCTGCGCCCCGGCCGTGGCCCTCAATGCCGCCGCCAACGGCGTCGAGGTCGCCTTCACCGAAGCCGACCTGCTGGACGGCCCCGTCCCCGACGCCGAGGTCATCCTGGCCGGCGACATCTGCTACGAACAGCCCCTGGCCGGCCGGGTGCTGGCCTGGCTGACCGCCGCCCGCGCCGAAGGCCGCACCGTGCTGATCGGCGACCCGATGCGCACCTACTTCCCGCGCGAAGGCCTGGTCCACCTGGCCGAGTACCAGGTGCCGACCACCCGCGAACTGGAGGACTTCGAGGTGAAACGGACCAGCGTCTGGGCGTTTCCGTGAGGGCGTTGACTCTTCGTCTCGATTGAGAACAAATAAGGAACACTGGAGGATCGACCATGCGTGAAGACGGCAAACTCGACTACCTGGAACTGCCCGGCGCCAACCTGGCGGCGACCAAGGCCTTCTACGCCGACGCCTTCGGCTGGCAGTTCATCGACTACGGCCCGACCTACGCGGCCTTCAACGAGGGCCTCGACGGCGGCTTCCAATCGGAGGAGGCGGCGGACCGGCCGCTGCCGGTGCTCTACGCCCACGACCTGGAGGCGATGGCGGCCAAGGTGACCGCCGCCGGCGGGACCATCCTCAAACCGATCTTCGAATTCCCCGGCGGCCGCAGGTTCCACTTCCGCGATCCGGCCGGCAACGAACTGGCGGTCTGGTCGGAAGGTTAGGGCGACTTGTTCGAGTCATACATTTTTCTCAGTGGGTAGAAATATGACTGTATTTGCTTCAATCAACGGGCACAGCTTCATTGCTTTTTCGGATGTTTTGGTATCGACAGATTTTTCCGCGAATAACTATATGGCACCCATGCGCGAGTATGCAGTGCTAGACGGCCCTGTATTTGCTGCAGGAAGCGCTCAAAAAGCGGCAATAATAAATGGTGATCACTTAGCTATGTGGTCAGGAAATGGGCGCACCGCAGTCAAGTTCTTCAATGCTTTGAATGATGAAATTCGACTCAATAAAGAGTACAAATTGTCGGATTTTATATCATTTTTCAATGAGAATGTTGAGAATATATTAGATCAGTCATATGTAATTCATCAAGCCGTTACAGATCATGAGATCAGAGGCTTTCATCAGAACGTTTGGAATATCGAGGCTGCGCATTTCACCGGCATCGCTGGCGGCTCAGGCGCAACAGACCTCTTCGAAGATCTTCAAATCTCTTCTCCCCCTCCAAGCTCCGATAAGGACGGCTTCTTTGACGCCTGGATCCCTAGAGTTTCCCTCGCCATTTCCAGAGAGCTACTCAGCGATCACGCAATTAAGAAGGGTTATGGCGGCTGGTATGAAATCATATGCATAAGAAACAAAACATTCAAGAAATATAGCTACTCTCTAATACAGTGGGAACAGGAAGGTGAAATTGCCCATCTGTTGGCGCCGCTTATGACTTGCTGGTACGAGGGACATCACCTGTACATTGCTCGGATAAGCCCCCTATCCGACGGACCCAAAGTTCACATCCACCTGTGTGAAGACCCCTTGCGGCGTGGAGAAGCGCCCACCGGGACCATTCCGGCGAGACCGATGGAAATGTCAGACTTCCACATTCATTTGGTCCGAATGCAAGAAGAGAATACATTTCGCGTTTCTGTAGTATTTGATAAGGAAAAACTCAACGATATGTCAGTTCTTATCGATTCTGGAAATATAACCTTCTCCTTTGGAGAAACAACCGGCACCATGATAAACGACCTCATAGCGTCCGCGCCCGAGCGATCCGCACATTTTAGATCGGAAGGGGCCTAACCTTCGTTAGAGGCGGTGGTGGCTGCCTGAAATCTCTCCTAGGGTATTGCCCTTTCGGGAGTGACCCATGCGCCGCCGCACCTTCCTCGCCGCCCTGCCCGCTTCCCTCGCCGCCGGCTCGGCGCTGGCTCAGGTTCCGCGGCCGAAGGACGGCAACCCCAACCTCGTCCGGCCCGACCTGCACGGCGGCGACCGGGTGGCCGGGGCGACCTGGGCCAGCCGGTCGGCGGCCTGGGGGGTCAATGGGGCGGCGGCCACCGCCCATCCGCTGGCGACGCTGGCGGCCATCGACATCCTGCGCAAGGGCGGCTCGGCGATCGACGCGGCCATCGCCGCCAACGCCTGCCTGGGCCTTCTTGAACCGATCGCCTGCGGCATCGGCGGCGACTGTTTCGTCCTGCTGTGGGACCCGAATACGAAAAAGGTCGTCGGGCTGAACGGCTCGGGCCGATCGCCCAAGGGGCTGTCGCTGGCGACCGTGCGGGAACGGGCCGGCGCGAACGGAACCATCCCTTCGTTCGGTGCCGTCTCGGTCAGCGTGCCCGGCGCCGTGGCCGCCTGGGGCGACCTGCACGGCCGCTATGGCAGGCTGCCCTGGAAGGACCTGTTCGGCCCGGCCATCGGCCTGGCCCGCGAGGGCGCGCCGGTCACCCAGAACGTCGCCTTCTACCTGGCCGCCAGCCAACGCCGCTTCACCAATCCGGACTCCAAGATCGAGGAGGTCGACAACTTCCTCAAGGTCTGGACCATCGATGGCAAGACCCCGGTCGAGGGCCAGGTGTTCAGGAACCCGGCGCTGGCCGACACCTACGAGACGATCGCCAAGGGCGGCCCCCGCGCCTTCTACGAGGGCGAGATCGCCGGCCGCATCGAGGCCTATTTCAAGCGCATCGGCGGCTGGATGACCAAGGCCGACCTCGCCGCCCATCGCAGCGAATGGACCCCGCCGCTGGTCACCGGCTATCGCGGCATCGACGTCTACGGACTGGCCCCCAACAGCCAGGGCCTGTCGACCCTGCAACTGCTCAACATCCTCGAGAATTTCGACGTCAAGGCCATGGGCTTTCAATCGGCCGCCGCCATCCACCACGCCGTCGAGGCCAAGCGCCTGGCCTACGAGGACCGCGCCCGCTACTTCGCCGACCCGGCCTTCTCGCCGGCCCCGCTGGAGTGGCTCAATTCCAAGGCCTACGCCAAGCAGCGCGCCGGCCTGATCCGCCCCGACGCCATCCTCGATCCCATCTATCCGGGCCAGGCCCCCAGCCATGGCGACACCACCTATTTCACCGTCGCCGACAAGGACGGGATGATGGTCTCGATCATCCAGTCCAACTATCGCGGCATGGGCTCGGGTCTGTCGCCCGACGGCCTGGGCTTCATGTTCCAGGATCGCGGCGAGCTGTTCGCCCTGACCGACGGCCACCCCAACCTCTATGCGCCGGGCAAACGGCCGTTCCAGACCATCATCCCCGGCTTCGCGGTCAAGGACGGCCAGCCCTGGCTCAGCTTCGGGGTCATGGGCGGCGACATGCAGCCCCAGGGCCAGGCCCAGATCATCTCCAACCTCGTCGACTTCGACCTCGACATCCAGGCGGCCGGCGACTCGCCCCGCTGGCACCATGAGGGCGGCATGGAGCCGACCGGCGAGCAGCTTGGCGTGCAGGGCATCCTGCGGCTGGAGACCGGCGTGCCGGCGCAGACCCGCGCCGCCCTGGAGAAGATCGGCTGGAAGATCGGCGCCAGCGACGGCGGCTTCGGCGGCTATCAGGCCATCCAGCGCTGGCCCGGCCGCTACGCCGCCGCCACCGAGATGCGCAAGGACGGCATAGCGCTCGCCTACTAGAGGAGGTTGGGATGGCGATCGAACTGGGCATGCTCTGCCCGCTGATCCAGGTCTTCGACATGGGGGCGTCCCTGGCCTTCTGGCGCGACAAGCTCGGCTTCGCGCGGGTCGATCCCCAGGGCGGCGGGGACGAGATCGACTGGTGCCTCTTAAACCTCGGCGACGCCTGGCTCATGCTCAACACCGCCTATGAGGCCCACGAACGGCCGGCCGAGCCGGACCCAGCCCGCATCGACGCCCACCTCGACACCGGCCTGTTCTTCAACGCCCCCGACCTCGACGCCATCTATGCCCACCTGCAGGCCCACGGCATCGCCCAGGAGCCGCCCAAGACCGTGGCCTACGGCATGCGCCAGCTCTATCTGCGCGACCCCGACGGCTACGGCCTCTGCTTCCAGCACCCGGTATGACCCCATGACCCGCGAAGAGTTCGACGCCGTCGCCTTAAGCTTTCCCGGCGCCGAGACCGGCAGCAGCTACGGCCAGCCGGCCTACAAGCTCGACGGCAAGTTCTTCACCCGCCTGCGCCGCGAGGACGACAGCGCCGTCCTTTCCTGCGTGCCGCACGACGAGCGGGAGTTCCTGATCGAGGCCGACCCGGCCACCTTCCACTTCACCGCCCACTACAAGGACTATCCCATCGTCCTGGCCCGGCTCAGCGGCCTGGAGCCCGAACAGGCGCGGGGTTTCCTCGAACGACAGTTCCGCAAGGTGGCCAAGAAGGCGGCGGTGAAGGCCTGGGAGGCGGCTCAGACCAGCAAGACGTCCACGCCGTAGTCGCCGAGAATCCTGTCGGACGTGACGAGGACGGCCCGCCGGTTCAGCGTCTGGGCCACGATCATGCGGTCGAACGGATCGCGGTGTAGAAGCGGCAGGTTGGCGGCCAGCCGTGCGTCGTCGAGAGTCGGCGACAGCACCGTAATCCGGCGCAGGTTCAGCTGCTCGGTGAGATCTCCCGGCATGTCGAGCCGGCCGGACGCCGCCTTGATCCATAGCTCCCAGGGTGTGACGACACTGACCGCCAGGTCGGGCTCGCTGTTGAGTCGGCCCATCAACTCTGGGGACAGGCGCGGGGAGTCCTCAAGCCACCAGACCAGGACATTGCTGTCGAGGACGATGCTCAAGTCTCGTCCGGAAACAGCGGCGCGTTGATGGAGGCTTCGAAGTCGGCGAGGATTTCGGCGTCCGCCTCGTCGTAGTCCGGCGCGTAGTGGATCTTGCCCTTCCAGGCGCCCGGTTGCCGATAGATCTTCCGCTCAGGTTCGGCCACCACCAGCGTCAGCCGCGCCACCGGCTTGCCGGCCCGGGCGATGATCACCTCCTCGCCCGCCTCGACGTCGGCGAGGAGTTGCGACAGCTGGCTCTTGGCCTCATGGACATTGACCTGCTTCATGTTAGCTAACTTAGTCCACTCGGGCGAAATTCGCAACGGGTGACAGGCGCGCGGTCCCGGCTTAGACCGGCGGCAAGGAGACCGTTTCCATGGCCTATCGCTCGCTTCGCGACTTCATCGCCGCCCTCGAAAAGGCGGGCGAGCTGGTGCGCGTCAGCGAGCCGGTCTCCACCGAGCTGGAGATGACCGAGATCTGCACCCGGCTGCTTGCGACCGGCGGGCCGGCGGTGCTGTTCGAGAATGTGCTGAAGGCCGATGGCAGCAAATCCGACATGCCCTGCCTGGCCAACCTGTTCGGCACGGTGAAGCGGGTGGCCATGGGCGTCACCCTCGGCGGCAAGCCGCGCACCACCGGCGAGGAACTGCGCGAGGTCGGTGAGCTGCTGGCCTTCCTGCGCCAGCCGGACCCGCCGCGCGGCTTCAAGGACGCTGTCGACCTCCTCCCCCTCGCCGGCACGGTGCTGTCGATGCGGCCGCGCGAGGTGAAGAGCGCGCCGGTGCAGCAGGTGGTGCTGAAGGGCGACCAGATCGACCTGAACCGCTTGCCGGTCCAGACCTGCTGGCCAGGCGAGCCGGCCCCGCTGATCACCTGGCCGCTGGTGGTCACCAAGGGCCCGTCGGACAGCAAGGAAGACGACTACAACCTCGGCATCTACCGCATGCAGCTGCTCGGCAAGGACCGGGCGATCATGCGCTGGCTGGCCCACCGCGGCGGGGCCCAGCACTACGGCCGTCACAAGAAGGCCGGCAAGCGCGAGCCCCTGCCGGCCTGCGCCGTCATCGGGGCCGATCCGGGCACCATCCTGGCCGCCGTCACCCCGGTGCCCGACACCCTCTCCGAATACCAGTTCGCCGGCCTGCTGCGCGGCTCCAAGCTCGATCTCGTCCCGGCCAAGACCGTGCCGTTGATGGTCCCGGCCCAGGCCGAGATCGTCATCGAAGGCCATGTCCTGCTCGACGAATTCGCCGACGAGGGCCCCTACGGCGACCACACCGGCTACTACAACAGCGTCGAGAAGTTCCCGATCTTCCAGGTCTCGGCCATCACCATGCGCAAGGACGCCATCTACCACACCACCTTCACCGGCCGGCCGCCGGACGAGCCCTCCGTGCTGGGCGAGGCGCTCAACGAGGTCTTCATCCCGCTGATCCGCCAGCAGTTCCCGGAGATCGTCGACTTCTGGCTGCCGCCCGAGGGCTGCAGCTACCGCATCGCCGTGGTCAGCATGAAGAAGGCCTACCCCGGCCACGCCAAGCGGGTGATGCTCGGCGTCTGGAGCTACCTGCGCCAGTTCATGTACACCAAGTGGGTCATCGTCGTGGACGACGACATCAACGCCCGCGACTGGAAGGACGTCATGTGGGCGCTCAGCACACGGATGGACCCGGCCCGCGACATCACCGTCATCGAGAACACCCCCATCGACTACCTCGACTTCGCCAGCCCCGAGAGCGGCCTGGGCAGCAAGATCGGCCTCGACGCCACCGACAAATGGCCGCCGGAGACCAAGCGCGAGTGGGGGGTGAAGATCGAGATGGACCGCGCCGTCGTCGACAAGGTGAGCGAAATGTGGAGCCGGCTTGGCCTGCCGGGTGAAGGAAAGCCGATCTGGTGATGCGCCTGCCCCGTCGAACCCTGGTCCTGCTGATCCTCGCCCTCGTCGCCTACGTCGGGGCCTACGCCGTCTTCCGCCAGACTCAGACCCGCACCTGGATCCGCGACCAGCGCCAGTATGTGATCTATCCGGCCAACCTGCCCGGCAAGGCGCTCTACGTCTTCTGGCGCCCCCTGGCCCTGGCCGACCAGGCCCTGACCGGCCGGCTCAGCCGGGTCGGCAACCACCTGCGCCTGCAGATCGGCGGGCCCAAGACCCACACCTGACAGGCCCGAGCAATCGGACTATCCGTTAGCCATGCGCAAGCTTCCCCTCGCCCTCGCGGCTTTGTTCCTGCTCTCGAGTCCCGCCATGTCGCAGCCCTCCTCATCGATCCCAAACGCCAAACCCTGGGACCAGCCCTTCCTGCCGCCCGCGCCGGAATGGGACGGCAAGTCGAAGGCCCTGCTGCTTGACGCCTCCGATCCTTGGGCCAGCGCCTTCGAGCAGGACCCCGAGCACGACTTCTCGCCCAGCTACGCCGACACCCGCGCCTGGTTCGACAAGCTGGACGCCGCCAGCAACCTGATCCGCATCGAACAGTTCGGCGTCTCGCCCGAGGGCCGGCCGATCTATGCGGTGATGGTCTCCAAGGACGGCCCCACCTTCGACCCCAAGAAGCCGGTGCTGCTGGTCCAGGCCGGCATCCATCCGGGCGAGATCGACGGCAAGGACGCCGGCATGATGCTGCTGCGCGACATCGCCTTCTACGGCAAGGACGGCCTGGTCGATAAGGTCAACCTGATCCTCATCCCCATCCTGTCGGTCGACGGCCACGAGCGGGCCGGCGCCTACAGCCGCCCCAACCAGCGCGGCCCCCGCATCCAGGGCTGGCGCAACACGGCTGCCAACCAGAACCTCAACCGCGACTACATGAAGCTGGACCAGCCGGAGATGCGCGCCGTCCGGGCTCTCGCCAACAAATACCGGCCGGACCTCTACGTCGACGTCCACGTCACCGACGGCATCGACTACCAGTACGACGTCACCTACGGCTTCAACGGCGAGGACGGCGCCTTCTCCCGCTCGCCGGCCATCTCCAAATGGCTCGACGCCACCTTCAAGCCGGCCATGAACAAGGCGCTGGAGAAGCAGGGCCACATCCCCGGCGAACTGGTCTTCGCCCTCGACGACCGCGATCCGAAGAAGGGCCTCGGCGACGGCGGGCTGGGGGAACGCTTCTCCAACGGCTGGGGCTCGGCCGCCCACGTCCCGACCATCCTGATCGAGAACCATAGCCTCAAGCCCCATGAGCAGCGGGTGCTGGGAACCTACGTCTTCATCGAGGAGGCCCTGCATCTCCTGGCCGCCAAGGGGAGCGACCTGCGCGCCGCCATCGCCAGGGACCGCGCCGAACGGCCAGCCGAGATCGCGGCCAACTTCGTCCCCGACGAGGCGCCGTCCGCCACCCGTCCGTTCAAGGGCATCCTCTACGAGACCTACGACAGCCCCTCGTCCGGCGGCAAGGAACTGCGCTGGCTGGGCAAGCCTGATCCCAAGCCCTGGGCCATGCCCTTCTACGGCTCCAAACCGACCCTGCGGCTGAAGCGCCCCGCCGCCTACTGGGTCCCTGGCTACCGCGCCGACCTGATCGAGCGGCTGAAGATCCACGGCGTCGAGATGGAGACCCTGACCGCGCCCAAGACGGTGAAGGTCGAAATGCTGCACCTGGACGACCCCAAGGTCGGGGCCTCGACCAATGAAGGCCATGTGCCGATCACCGTCACCAAGGTGACGCCCCAGGCCCGCGACTGGGTCTATCCCGCCGGCTCGGTGCGCGTTTCCACCGACCAGCCGCTCGGCGACATCGTCGTGCTGCTGCTGGAGCCGCAGTCGTCGGAGAGCTTCTTCGCCTGGGGCATGATCCCCGAGGTGCTCAACCGGGTCGAATACATCGAAGGCTACGCCGTCGCCCCCCTGGCCGACCGCATGCTGGCCGCCGATCCGGAGCTGAAAACCGAGTTCGAAGCCAAGCTGGCCGCCGATCCCAAGTTCGCCGCCGACCCGGACGCGCGCCTCAGCTGGTTCTACGAACGCACGCCCTTCTACGACTCGCGCTATCGGCTCTACCCCATCGGCCGTGAACTTCCGCGTTAGCCCTATTGATCCGTTTACCGAATGAGCGACTAATCCCGCGCTTCAAGAACGGGAAACCCGCATGCCGCTAGACTCCATTGGCCATGCAGCCGCCCTCTGGGTCGGGCTTCACCTGCTGCTCCTGCTGATCCTGGCCCTGCTGGTCGTGCGCCAGCGCCAGAAGCACAAGGTGGCGCTGGGCGACGAGGGCATCGCCGAACTGCTGCAGGCCATCCGCGCCCAGGGCAACGCCGTCGAATACATCCCGCCGGCCCTGATCGGCCTGGTGGTGCTGGAGCTGACCGGCGCCCCGGCCCTGCTGGTCCATGTCGGCGGCCTGGTGCTGTTCGTCGGCCGGGTGCTGCACGCCATCGGCCTCTCCAACAGCGGCGGCGTCTCGATGCTGCGCACGGCCGGCGTGGTGCTGACCTGGCTGGCCTACATCTTCATCATCGCCTCCTGCCTGTTCTTCGCTATCGGGTAGCAAGGGGACTGGTTCTCCGCCGCGCCGGTCTGACCGGACAGCCATGGGCCTGTCCCGGAGTACCTGTCCCCGATCTGGCGCGAGCGTCGGGGACAGGCACGCCGGGCGACAGAGGTGCAAGACTGTCCACCTCCAGCCCGCGGCGAGCCAGTCCCCGGCTGGTGGACCCTTGCGACAACTCCTTCCGGCGCCCATAAGCCCCTGATGGACGAAACCCTGTTGAATGAGCTTGTCGGCGCCGCCATCGCGGCCGGAGCCGACGCGGCCGAGGCCGCCTATGCCGAACGCCAATCCCTGTCGGTCTCGGTCCGCCTCGGCGAGCTGGAAGAGGTCGAGCGCGAGGAGGCCCGCGACCTTGGCCTGCGCGTCTTCGTCGGGGCCCGCCAGGCCTCCGTCTCCGGCAGCGACATCTCGGAGACCGGCCGCGCCAAGCTGGTCGAGCGGGTCGTCGCCATGGCCCGCCTGGCCCCGGAAGACCCCTACGCCGGCCTCGCCGACCGGGCCCGCCTCGCTGCCGGTCCCTATCCCGACCTCGACCTCTACGACGACCATGAGCCCAGCGCCGAGGCCCTGGAAGCCCGCGCCCGCGAGGCCGAGGACGCCGCCCGCGCCGTGGAAGGCGTCACCAACTCCGACGGCGGCAACGCCGGCTGGTCGTCCAGCCGCTGGATGCTGGCCACCAGCCATGGCTTCAGCGGCGCCCACCGGGCCAGCGGCTTCTCGGTCAGCGCCAGCGCCATCGCCGGCGAGGGTTCGGGCATGGAACGCGGCGGCGAGGGCCGCTCGACCCGCCACAACGAAGACCTGCCGGACGCCGCCTGGATCGGCGCCGAGGCCGGCCGCCACGCCGTCCGCCGCCTGGGGGCCCGCAAGATCGCCTCGCAGACCGCCCCGGTGATCTTCGAAAACCGCATCGCCATGAGCCTCATCGGCCCCTTCTTCGGGGCCATCAGCGGCCCCAGCGTCGCCCGCGGCGTCTCCTTCCTGAAGGACAAACTGAACCAGCCGGTGTTCGCCAAAAACGTTTCCATCCTCGACGACCCCTACCGCGTGCGCGGCCTGGGCTCCGGTCCCTTCGACGACGAGGGCGTCACCACCGAGCCGATGGCCCTGATAGACGAGGGCGAACTGACCACCTGGCTGCTCAACACCGCCTCGGCCCGCCAGCTGGGGATGGAGACCACCGGCCACGCTTCGCGCGGCCTCGCCGGCCCGCCCGGCGTCGGCGCCTCCAACGTCATCGTCACCGGCGGGACCGCGGACCTCGCCGGCCTGATGGGCGACGCCAAGGCCGGCCTGCTGGTCACCTCGATGTTCGGCCCCTCGCTGAACGGCAACACCGGCGACTGGTCGATCGGCTGCTCGGGCTTCTGGTTCGAGGGCGGCGAGCTGGCCTATCCGGTCAATGAGATCACCGTCGCCGGCAACCTGATCGACATCTACGCCCGCCTCGTGCCGGGCGATGACCTGGTCATCCGCGGCAGCCACGATGCCCCATCGTTGCTGGTCGACGGCCTGGCGATCGCCGGATCGTGAGCGATCTGGACCTCATCGTCGAGGCGGCGAAGCTGGTCGGCGAGACGGCCATCCGGCTGCAGTCCGAAGGCCTGCGCATCTGGGGCAAGGACAACAGCACCCCGGTCACCAACGCCGACATCGAGGTCGACAACCTGCTGAAGGCCATGCTGCTGCAGGCCAAGCCCGAATACGGCTGGCTGTCGGAGGAGACCGCCGACGACCCGGCCCGCCTGAGCCGCAAGCGGCTCTTCGTCGTCGACCCGATCGATGGCACCGTCGCCTTCATGAAGTACAAGCCCTGGTGGTCGGTCAGCATCGCCGTCGTCGAGGATGGCCAGCCGATCGCCGGCGTCGTCCACGCCCCCGAGCTGGGCGAGACCTTCACCGCCGTGCGCGGCCAGGGCGCGCACCTGAACGGCCAGCCGATCCACCCCAGCACCACGTCGGAACTCCCGGGCAGCGGCATGCTCGGCGACGCCAAGATGTTCGCCCACCCGGCCTGGCGGACCCCCTGGCCGGAGATGCGCATCGAAGCCCGCAACTCCGTCGCCTACCGCCTCTGCCTGGTCGCCGACGGCCGCTTCGACGCCGCCCTGGCGATGAGCTCGAAGAGCGAATGGGACCTGGCCGCCGCCGACCTGATCCGGTCCGAGGCCGGCGCGATTCTGACCGACCACAAGGGCCGGACCTTCAGCTACAACAAGCCGGCGCCGCTGATGCCCAGCCTGATCTGCGCCGCCCCGGCCATGCACCCGTTGATCCTGGAGCGCGTTGCGCATATCGACCTGCGAAACTGACCTCCCCTAAGGACACCCCTCACATGCCGGACAAGCAACTTCTCCACCTCGTCGTCGGCGGCGAACTGAAGAACGTCTCCGACATCGAATTCGCCGACCTTTCCAAGGTCGAGTTCGTCGGCGCCTACGCCAGCTACGCCGAGGCCCACAAGGCCTGGAAAGCCAAGGCCCAGGCCACCGTCGACAACGCCCACGCCCGCTACTTCATCATCCACGCGCATAAGCTGCTGGATCCGAGCGAGGATGGCGACCACCACTAACCCTCCTTCCCCCGCCCATCCTCGCGAAGGCGAGGATCCATGCGTCGTCCGCCCTTGGCGCGCAGTCACCCGGCCAGGCATGGATGCTCGCCTTCGCGAGCATGATCGGTGATGGAAGAACGCGGGTTGGGCGCCCCCGACATCCGGTGCTAGCCTCCTCCCAAACAAAGGGAGGATCACATGCATCTCGAAGGCGGTTGCTACTGCGGCAAGGTCCGCTACGCCGTGGACGGCGATCCGATGATGAGCGGCCAGTGCCATTGCCGCGAGTGCCAGTACATCACCGGCGGCTCGCCCAATGTGTTCATGGCCTTCCCGCTGGCCGCGGTGACCTACACCAAGGGGACCCCCAAGACCTTCATGCGCGAGGACCTCGACGGCGCCGCGACCCGCGAGTTCTGCGCCGACTGCGGCACCCACATGGCGACCAGGCCGCGCATGCTGCCGGCGGTGATCGTCAAGGTCGGCACCCTGGACGATCCGAGCGTGTTCACGCCGGGAATGGCCATCCAGGCGGCGGACAAACAGGCCTTCCACCGGATTCCCGAGGGCATCCCGGTGTTTGAGCGGTTTCCGGGGTAAGAAACGGGGACACATTGAATTTCGCCGACGGCGAAATTCAATGTGTCCCCTCTTCCGCCTTCGCCTACTCCCGCCCCAGCAACCGGTCGGTGATCAACGTCCCCCACCAGGCTTCCTGGAAGTCGGCCTTGATCGCCTTGGGATCATAGGCGTCGCTCATCACCCATTCGAGGAAGCTCAGCCCCTGCGGCTCGGCCTCCTCGAGGTAGCGCTCGAACACATAGTCCAGCACCCCGGTCTTGCCCTGCTTCACATGCAGGGTGCGCAGGCCCAGCTCGGTCATCGCCTCGCGGATCGAATCGCCCAGGTGAAAATGCCGGTACAGCACGCTCATGATCCCGGCCCGGTCCGCCCCGGACTTGCAGTGCATCAGGGCCGGATACTGGATCGAGGCGAACATGTCCCTTGCCCCCAGCACCTGCTCCCGCGTCGGCACGGCCCGCGAGGTGATGGTGAAATCCACCATGTCCAGCCCCAGCCGCGCGCAGGCGTCCTTCTCCAGCGCATGGAAGCTGGCGTCGAAGCCGCCGCGCAGGTTGATGATCGTCCTCACCCCGTCGCGCTTCCAGTATTTCAGCTGGAAGGGCCAGGGCTGGGCGGCGCGGACCATGTCCGGCCCGATCCAGTGGGCGTTGGCGAACGACAGGCGCAGGAAGGCGTGGTCCTTCCAGAAGAAGTCCCAGTTGGCGCGGAACCGGCCCTTCGCAGTGCTTAGATCATAGCCGGACAAGTGGCGCTCCATCGCAGAGCGTCCTAAGTAGTGGCCCAGCACCGCGATGCAAACCCTCCTGGAGGCCCATTGGCCGACGCCGCGCCCAAGTTGACGAGCCGCCAGCTGGCCGCGCGCATCGCCCGAACCTATCTCGCCCCGCGCTGGAAGGGCGTGACCACGGCCGTCGTCTGCGCCCTGGTGGTGGCCGTGACGGCCGCCATCTTCACCAAGATCATCGCCAGCGGCATCCAGGATCTGCTGGTCGACCACAAGCCGGGCGCCATCTGGATCGTGCCGGCCATCGTCATCGCCTGCGCCCTGGCCCGGGTCATCGCCCAGGTGGTGCAGTCGGCCATGGTCAATTCCATCGGCCACGGCATCGTCGGCGATATCCAGGTCGAGCTGTTCGCCCGCATGGTCCGCGCCGACCTGGCCCGCCTGCGCGCCACCCACTCGGGCGCCTTCGTCTCCCAGGTGCTCTACGACGCCGGCCTGATGCGCGAGGCGACCACCACCGGCGTCATCAACTACGCCCAGGGCGCCATGCTGGTGCTCGGCCAGCTGGTCGTGATGTTCAGCGCCGACTGGCAGCTGAGCCTGGCCGTGCTGCTCGTCGCCCCCTTCGCCAGCCGGCTGATGCGCCGCTTCTCCAGACGCTCGCGCAAGGCCGCCAAGGGGGCCATGGCCGCCACCGGGACCCTCTCCAGCCTCTTGATGGAAGGCCTCGACGGCGTCCGGGTGGTCAAGATGGAGAACAGCGAGGCCCGCGAGGAGGCCCGCGTCGCCGCCGCCGTCGCCGAGCGCCAGAAGCACATCATCAAGGGCGCCAACGCCCGCGCCCAGTCGGCCCCGACCACCGAGCTGATCGGCTACCTGATCCTCGCCCTCGTCCTCGTCTACGCCGGCTGGCGCGGCGCCCGGGGCGAGATGAACGCCGAGAGCTTCACCGCCTTCGCCTTCGGCCTGGTCACCGCCGCCAACGCCCTGCGCCAGATGGCCAACACCCAGACGGTCTTCGCCGAAGGCCTGACCGCCGCCCGCCGCCTGTTCGGCGCCCTCGACGTCAAGCCCGAGGTGGCCGAGGACGCCGCCGCCAAGCCGCTCACCACCGCCCTTGGCCAGATTCGCTTCGATGACGTCAGCTTCCACTACGGCGCCGGCGCCCCGGCCCTCGACGGCGTCACCCTGGAGGCGGGCCGCGGCGAGACCATCGCCCTGGTCGGTCCCTCGGGCGGCGGCAAGAGCACCATCCTCTCCCTGCTGCCGCGCTTCTACGACGTCACCGCCGGCACGGTGAGCATCGACGGCCAGGACGTGCGCGGCGTCACCACCGCCTCCCTGCGCAGCCACATTGCGCTCGTCACCCAGGAGCCCTTCCTGTTCGACGACACCATCCGCAACAACATCGCCTACGCCCGCCCGGCCGCCACCCAGGACGAGGTCGAACAGGCCGCCCGCCTGGCCGCCGCCCATGACTTCATCCTGCAGCAGCCGGCCGGCTACGACACCGTCGTCGGCGAAGGCGCCGCCCGCCTGTCGGGCGGCCAAAGGCAAAGGATCGCCATCGCCCGCGCCTTCCTGAAAGACGCCCCCATCCTGCTGCTCGACGAGGCGACCAGCGCGCTGGACACCGAGAGCGAGGCCCAGGTCCAGGCCGCCCTCGAACGCCTCATGGCCGGCCGCACCACCATCCTGATCGCCCACCGCCTGTCGACGGTGAAGAACGCCGACCGCATCTACGTCATCGACAAGGGCCGGGTGGTCGAGACCGGGACCCACGCGGCCCTGGTCCGCAGGAAGGGCCTCTACGCCCGGCTGGCCCAAGCCCAGAACCTCGATTCCACCGAACCTCCAGGCGCCGGCGCATGAAGAAGTGGCTCCGCTCCCAGGGCGTCCAGGGCTTCCTGGCCCGGGTCTTCGCCGGCTGGCTGCGCCTGTGCTTTTCCACCATGCGCTGGACCCGCGAGGGCCAGGACCAGGCCGAGGGCGTCTGGGCCGGCTGGCGGGCCGGCCAGCCGCCCTACGCCGGCAAGGGGGCCATCCTCTGCATGTGGCACGGCCGCATCCCGCTCTCGCCGATGAGCTGGCCGCAGGGGCCTGAGCGCCACGACATGCGGGCCCTGATCAGCCGCAGCGCCGATGGCGAGTTCATCGCCCTGGCCATGCAGGCCATCGGCTTCCCGGCCATCCGCGGCTCCTCCAAGAAGAAGTCCGACCCCGGCAAGAACAAGCACGGCGAACAGGCCTTCCGCGACATGATCCGCTGGGTAGGCGAGGGAGGCGGCATCGCCATCACCCCCGACGGCCCGCGCGGCCCGCATGAGGTGATGCAGGCCGGAACCCCTGCCCTCGCCCGCGTCACCGGCGCCCCGGTGCTGCTGGTCGGCCTGGCCTGCAAGCCGGCCATCCGCCTGGGCAGCTGGGACGGCGCCATGATTCCCCTGCCCTTCGGCCGCGGCGCCATGGTCTGGGACGCCCCCCTGTTCGCCACGCGCGGCGACGATCCGGAAGCCTTGGCGCTGGAGTGGGGGCCGAGGTTGTCGGCGGTGACCCGGCGGGCGGAACAGCTCCTCGACGCTTGAAGAGTTCGCCTCGGGTCTCCCTTCTCCCCTTGCGGGAGAAGGTGGCGCGAAGCGCCGGATGAGGGGTCGAAAACCCTCAAAGCCGCTCTCAAAGGCCAAGCTCGCACCAGCGATTTCCTCTTGATCATCGAACATTGTTCATGTTTTGTTCGATCTCAGCATGTCCGACCTGAAACCCAAACTCGCCTTGGCGCGTCGGATGCGCCGCGCCCCGACCTTCCACGAGGAGCTTCTGTGGAAGATTCTCCGCAATCGCCGCCTCGATTATCTAAAGATCCGCCGCCAGGTTCCGCTCGGCCGCTACGTCGTTGACTTTCTGTGCCTGAGGCATCGCCTGATCGTCGAAGCGGACGGACCGTTTCACGATCCGGAGCAGGACGCGGTCCGCGACGCCTGGCTCAAGACCCAGGGCTTTCGGGTGCTGCGCTTTCCAAACGGCGCCGTGTCCAACAGGCCGAACGAGGTGGTTGCCGCCATCCTGAAGGCGGTTGAAGCGCCCATCACGACCGACTACGACGCGCCGGTCGATCATTGGACGCTCGATACCGGCGCGCCTCTACCGTCGAGCTATCTGCACGCCGTACCGCCAGAGCGCGGCTGATCCAATCATCGACCCCTCATCCGGCGCTTCGCGCCACCTTCTCCCGCAAGGGGAGAAGGGAGACCCGAGGCGAACTCCCCACCGCCCCGGAACCCCCGACCACCTCGGACCGTTATCCCTTCAACGGATCGCTCTGACGCGCTCCGAGGAGCATCCCCTTGAAAAAGTCATTCTGGGTCGCCGGCATCGCCGTCGCGACTCTCCTGCCGTCCATGGCCTTCGCCCAGGACCGCTGCGAACAGCAACGTGACGAGCGTTCCGTCGCCGGCACGATCATCGGCGGCATCGCCGGCGCGGTGGTCGGCAGCAATGTCGCCGCCAATAAGAACCGCACCGAAGGCGCCGTCCTCGGCGGCGTGGTCGGGGCCGTCGCCGGCAACGCCATCGCCCGCTCCAGCGCCGACTGCGACCGCGCCTACGGCTACTACGACAGCCACGGCCAGTGGCACGCCAACGACCGCCGCGTCGGTCGGGCCAGCGGCTACTTCGACCGCGACGGCCGCTTCGTCGAGGGCCAGCCGAACGGCTATTACGACAACGGCCGCTGGGTCGAGGTTCGCGGTGCCGGCGGTTACAACGACCGTGACGGTCGCTGGGTGCCCGCCGCCGCCAACGGCTATTACGACAGCCGTGGCCAGTGGGTCGCCGGTACGTCCAGCGGCTACTATGACGACGGTCGCTGGGTCTCGGGCCCCGCCCAAGGCTACTACGACCGCAACGGTCGCTGGGTCCGTGGCGAGGCCCCCGGCCGTCGCGACGAACGCGGCGTCTGGGTCGCCGACGCCCAACCCGGCTACTACGATAACGGCCGCTGGGTCTCCGGCGAAACCCGTGGCTATTACGACAGCCAGGGCCGCTGGATGCGCCTGGACAATGGCCGGGACTACGCCCAGGGCGACCGCCGGGACAACGACCGCGGCTACGGCCGTGATCGCGACGGCGAGCGTTGGAGCGGCGCCGACACCCGTCGCCGGGCCAGCATGCTCGGCGACTACATCCGCACCGCCCGCGCCGACGGCCAGCTGACCCGCCGCGAGTCGCGCAGCGCTCTGACCACCCTGGCCGAGATCAGCCGTTCCGACGAGCAGATGCGCCGCCGCAACGGCGGCCGCCTCGGCCCGCGTGGCATGGCGGCGATCAACGCCCGCCTCGACAGCCTGGCCCGCAACGTCCGCATGGACGTCCGCGACGACCGCTATCCGGCCAACTATCGCCGCCAGTAGTCGGCAAAGTCTGTAAGCGTAAGCACGCCCCGGCAGCCGAAAAGCGGCCGGGGCGTTTGCTTGTCTGGCTCAGGAAATCTCCACCGCCAGTGGGCGCTAATCCGGGGACACTATATAGATTTTCGCTCTGCGGTCAGGGGATGTTCACCGCCGTGATCACCGCAAAATCAGTCACCACCTGCACCGGCTTGTCACTGGCGTCATAGCCGACCCATGAGGCGTAGTAGCCGTCGCCCCAGCCGGACGACATCATGACCATGCCGCCCGGCCCGACCTCGAGGGTCAACAGGAAGGTATGGGGAAGACCGACCTTCGGCCCCTCCGCCTCGCCCCGACGGATCCAGTCCTCGCTCAGCGCCTCGGACGTCTCCGGTGTCTGCGCCGCCAGCCACTGCACCGCGCCGGCGTCCATGAAGGCGCCCGTGCCGGTGTCGACGCCATAGCTGAACACATGGTCACGCTTCAGCGTCCGGATGTCCTCGCCCTCGTTCAGCGCCATCCCCCAGCGGACCGGCGCGGCGTCCGACAGCACCAGCCGCGCCAGCGCCACCCGGTGACCCCCCTTACCGGTGTCGGCCACCGCGATGTCGACGGGATAGCGGCCGGCCGGGATTTTCAGGGCCAGCGGCTTGTCACGGTCGGAAACGATGAGCGGATCGCCGAGGATCAAACGCCCGCTGCTCAGGTTCAGCTCGCCGATCCGCACAGTGCGCAGCGGATAGCGATCGTCGTCGGCCTCGCCGATGAACCCCGGCTGGAAGGCCCCGACCATCACCTCCGGCCGCGCCGTCACCTGGGCGGCGGCGGGCCCGGCGCCCACCATCACGGCGGCCAACGCCGCCAGCACCTTGCGCAACATCACCGGCTCCCTGACTGGCGAGGAGCTTACCGCGGCGCCGTCGCGGTTCAACAGGTCGGTTAACGCCGGACGGCCGCCTGTTAACCGCTCGCCGAACAGCCTGGAAACAGACCATGACCGAATCGGCGAAACTGCTGATTTCGCGTTTTGTTCACCCCCAACATCTTGTAGGCTGCGTCCGCTCGGGACCAAGAGACACAAGGGAAAACGCGCATGTCAGGCACAATCCGCACCGGCTGCGGCGGCTGGACCTTCGAGCCCTGGCGCGGGGTGTTCTTCCCGGGCGCCGTCAAGCAGAAGGACGAGCTCGGCTACATGAGCCGCCAGCTGCGCTCGATCGAGATCAACGGCACCTACTATTCGACCTTCAAGCCCGACAGCTGGAAGAAGTGGCGCGACGAGACGCCGGACGGCTTCGTGTTCTCGGTGAAGGGCAGCCGCTTCACCACCAACCGCAAGGTGCTGAGCGAGGCCGGCGAGTCGCTGGAGCGGTTCATGGGCCAGGGCCTGACGCAGCTGGGCGACAAGCTCGGCCCCATCTTCTGGCAGTTCGCCCACACCAAGAAGTTCGACCCGGAGGACTTCGAGGGCTTCCTGAAACTGCTGCCCAAGTCCCTGGACGGCCTCACCCTGCGCCACGCCGTCGAGGTGCGCCACGACAGCTTCTGCACCCCGGACTTCCCGGCCCTGATCCGCAAGTACGGCGTCGCCTGCGTCTACGCCAAACACGACAAGTACCCGGAGATCGCCGACGTCACCGCCGACTTCGTCTACGCCCGGCTGCAGACCGGCAGCGATGACTGCGAGACCGCCTACCCGCGCAAGGAACTCGACCAGTGGGCCGACCGGCTGAAGACCTTCGCGGCCGGCGGCGTCCCCGCCGACCTGCCGGTGGTCGACCCAGGCCATACCCCGGATTCAAAACCGCGCGACGTCTTCGCCTACATCATCCATGAGGGCAAGGTGCGGGCCCCGCATGGGGCCCAGGCGCTGCAGGAGCGGGTGGATTGAAAACCCCCATGAAACCCTCATGTCACCCCCATGCCGGCGGCATGCGAAGGCGCGGGAAAACCCATGCCGACACCATGCAACCACCATGGCTATCTTATTGATTTAATTGTGTTATTCTTCGCCCGCCAGTGCTAAGCTAGGTCGTTCAGCGCCATTCCTTGCCGACGGCCCAGGCGGCGCGGGTCTTCAGCAGGGCGCCGACCGAGCGACCGTCCTGCAGGGCGCAGACGGCCCGGCCATCGGCCAGAACCCGGCAGTCGACGGTCTGGCTGAAGGCGACGGCCATCAGGGTGCCGCGCGGGTTTTCGTCGGTGTTGGCGGCGCGCTGGATGGGGTTGGCGGCCGGGGCGTCGGCCAGGGTCAGGCGCACCCAGCGGTCCGGGGTCGCGCCCAGGGCCACGCAGAGGGTGGCGCCGTCCTCGACCTGCAGCACCGGGCCATGCACCACGCCGCCGGTCGGGGCCTGGGCCGTGCAGACGCTGCCGGCGGCCTGCGCCCCGCTGGCGCCGAGCAGGAACCCGGCGGCGGCGAGGGCGGCGAAGGCGATGACGGTCTTGGCGAGGTAGGACATGGGACGCCCGAGGGGTTCTGCTGAAGTTAGCGCGCGGGTTCCGCGATCGTTCCCCGCGCCATCTCTGCGGATACGTCCGTTCCGGCTGTCCGGATCAGGGGTTGAGCGTCCAGGTGTAGGTCCCGGCCTCGTCGGCATGCATCGGCATGAAGCCGCGCAGTTCCTCGTTGTCGTTGCAGGTCCGTCCGTTGCCCGACTCATAGACGGTGTAGGGCCCCGGATACTGGACACAGAGGTTGTGGCCGCCGCCCCAGGTCAGGTCGCCGCTGTTGAGGGTCTCGGCGTACATGTAGAAGTTGGCGTTGTCGGTGCCGCCGACGGTGATGCAGGCGCCGGCGTTGACCGCGAACCAGCCGCGGGTCACCCACTGCTCCGAGCCCGATTCCATGAAGGAGGCCGACACCGTGGCGTTGCGGCCGCTCTTGTTGCAGACCTCCAGGCTGAGCAGGGCGGCGGCCCGGGCCGGCGTCGGCGGCGCCATCACCACGGTCCCGGCAACGAGCGCCGCCGCGAGCATCGAAATTCTGGTCATCATGCTGAAATGCCCCCGCATATCCGTGTTTTTTGTAACACGAGGGGACCAGACGGCCAACCGTCACCCCTATCCGGCGAACACCGCGGCGACGTCTTCGTCGCCCATCAGCCGCCAGCGGCCGGGCTCCAGATCGGCCGGCAGGGCCAGGCCGCCGACCCGGTCGCGATGCAGGGCCTCGACGTGGTTGCCGACGGCGGCGAACATCCGGCGCACCTGGTGATAGCGGCCCTCATGGATGGTCAGGTGGGCCTGCGTCGGCGAATGGACCTCCAGCTCGGCCGGCAGCAGCGGCTTGTCCTCGCCCTCCAGCAGCAGGGTCCCGGCCGCGAACGCCGCCGCTTCCGAGCCCTCCATCGGCCGCGCCAGGGTGACGAGGTAGCGCTTGGGGACATTGGAGCGCGGCGAGATGATCCGGTGCAGCAGCTCGCCGTCGTCGGTCAGCAGCAACAAACCGCTAGTTTGCTTGTCGAGCCGTCCGACCGTCGAGATGGCCGGCTCCCGCGCCTTCCAGCGCTGCGGCAGCAGGTCATAGACCAGGGCCCCGACCTCCTTGTGCGAACAGGTCACCCCCAGCGGCTTGTGCAGCATCAGCGCCAGGCCCGGCGGTGGGTCGAGCGGGGCGCCACGCACGGTCATCCGGGCGGGCAGGTCGCGGGCCACCAGCACCTTGGTATCGCCCTTGCGGATCGCCTGGCCGTCCAGCACCACCTGGCCGGCGGCGGCCAGGGCGGCGATCTCCTTGCGGCTGCCGTAGCCCATGTTGGCCAGCAGGCGGTCCAGCCGCACGGAGATCACTTGCGGGCCTCATAGACCTTGTAGCCGCCGGCCTCGCCCTGCGGCGTGACGGCCTTGAAGTGCTCAGCCAGGACGGCCTCGTAGGGCAGGTGGCGGTTGGCCACCAGCCAGCAGGTCCCGCCCTTCTTCAGCGCCCCGGCGGCGCGCCGGATGAAGACCTGGCCGAGCGCCCGGTCCTCGGCTCCGGCGTCGTGGAATGGCGGGTTCATGACCACGAACTCCAGGTCGGCCAGCGCCGGCTCGGTCCCGCGCAGGTCGGCCCAGTGGAAGCTGGCGCGCGGATCGACGACGTTGACCTGCGCCGCCTCGATGGCCCGGCGGTCGATGTCGACCAGGGCCAGCTTGGTGACGGCGGCGCTCTCCAGCACCTTGTTCGCCAACAGGCCGATGCCGCAGCCGAAGTCGGCCCCCGGCCCCTTGAAGGCCGGCAGGGCCTTGAGCAGCAGCGCCGTGCCGGCGTCGATCCGATCCCAGCTGAACACCCCCGGCTGGGTGCGGCCCAGGCCCTCGAGGGTGCGCGGCGCGGCCTCGGCGATGGCCGCGTCGACGGCGGCCAGGTCGGCGGGACGGCGCACGTGGCAGAGGCGATGGTGACGCTTGGCGCTCTCGTTGAACTCGGCGCCGAGCAGCGCCAGGTCGCCGGCCAGCCGCGAGCCGCCCTTGTCCTTGGGGGCCATGGCGATCAGCCGGCCGTCGGGGCTGAGCGCCTTCAGCGCCGCCGCCAGGGCGCCGCGCCGCTCAACCGTCGCCGGCGGGGCCAGCATGACGATCTCGGCGAGGCTGGCTTGGGCGAGGGCCTCCAGGGCCTGGGATCCCGGAACAAGCGGCGAGGTCTGGACGGCGCCGGCCGGAACATCGGCGAGGGCGAGCGGGGGATGGCCAAAGACGGCGGTGGTCGACATGCCGGGGCTGTAGCGCGGACCGTCGCCGAGTTACAATGGCATGTGTCCCTTCGCCTGCCCCAGAGCCTGACCGGCCCCAGCGGCGCCGACCGCGCCCACACCGCCCTGGAGGCCGAACTGGCCGGCGAGGGCGCCAGCGCCCTGGGCCGCCTGGGCCGGGCCGTCGAGCAGTCGCTGGCCGCCCTGAACGCGGCGCCGGACGACGAGGGCTGCCTGAAGGCGGCGGCCGACGCCGTCTGGCGCTACTTCGTGCAGCGCGAGGTGATGGGGCTGCGCGACCACCGCCCCGCCATCCGCGACTACGGCATTCCCAAGCGGGTGCTTCTGCGCCTCGGGGCCAGGTAGAGCCCCCCAACGCTGTCATCCTCCGGCCGGCGAAGCCGGACCGGGGGACCCAACTGTCCGCGTGAAGACTCCAGGGCGTTTTTCCAGGTCCGCCTTGGGTCCCCCGGTTCCCGCTGCGCGGGCCCGGAGGATGACAGCAGCGGGGATCAGGCCGCCATCCGGGCGTGCTCGGGATAGAACCGCGCGGTCATCCGCTCGACATAGGCGACTAGGTTGGGCCGGGCCGCGAAACGCGTATGCAGCGGGCTGTCGAAGTAGGGGTTCATCGTCGTCGCCAGGATGGAATAGACCACCGCCTCGGAGCCGACCGGCCGGTCGCCGAACAGGAAGGGCTTGTCGCCCAGCGCCACGTCGATGGCGGTCAGCGACCGCTCGGCCAGCCAGGTGATCTCCTCGTCGTTGTGACGCCCGACCCCGACGGCCAGGATGTTGGCCGCCACCGCCTCCAGGAGCCCCGCCTTCAGGGTTTCACGCATGGCTTCCGGCGCCTGGTCGAACCAGTGGGCCGGACCCTTGGCGAAGTTGTCGGGGTTGAGGAAGCGGAAGTGGGCGCCGGCCCAGCCCAGCTGGTTCTCGACCATCCGTTCGAAGGCCCAGGCCTGGGCCCGCTGCTCCATGGACAGGCCGGCATCGAGATCGACCCCGTACTTGCCCTCGATATGGGCCCGGATGAAGGTCGAGTCGGCGATGGTTTCGCCCTCGTCGACGATCCAGGGCACCTGGCCCTTGGGGGAATCCTCACGGCGGCCCGGACGCTTGTCGTAGGGCAGGTCGGCGAGCTGCAGCTGGATCTCGGTCTTCATGGCGTAGGGGCTGACTTCGGGGAGGCCGAAGCCCTGGCCGGCGCCATACAAAGTGATGGGTGGCAGGGTGACCATGGCGTTTGCTCCTGGGGGGTCGTTCGATGCCGATACTGATAGCCGCCCCCTGCTGACAGCCTGCTGTCAGCATGCGAAGGTGAGGCATGCGCCGCGCCGACCGCCTGTTCCAGATCATCCAGATTCTCCGCCGCGCCTCCGGGCCGGTCACCGCCCAGGCCATGGCCGCCGAGCTGGAGACCTCCAAGCGCAGCGTCTATCGCGACATCGCCGCCCTGATGAGCCAGCGGGCTCCGATCCGCGGCGAGGCGGGGGTCGGCTATGTGCTCGACGCCGGCTTCGACATGCCGCCGCTGATGCTGACCGCCGAGGAGGTCGAGGCGGCCGTGCTGGGGGCCCAGTGGGTGGCCAGCCGCGGCGATCCGGCCCTGGCCCGGGCCGCCCAGGACCTGATGGCCAAGGTCGCCGCCACCGTGCCCGAACACCTGCGGCCGATGATCCTCGATCCCGTAAGCCGCACCCCGCCCAACTTCGCCAATACGCCGGACAACCTCGACATGGTCCTGCTACGGGCCGCCATCCACGGCGGGCGCAAGGTTGAGCTGACCTACGCCGACGAGCAGGGGCGGCAGAGCCAGCGCGTCGTCTGGCCGATCGCCATCGGCTATCGCGACACCACCCGAAACCTGATCGCCTGGTGCGAGATGCGCACCGACTTCCGCAACTTCCGCACCGATCGGGTGGTCGAGGCCGCCTTCCTCGAGGATCGCTACCCCGAACGGCCGCCGATCCTGCGGGCCCGCTGGCGCCGGGCGATGGACGAGATGCGGGCCAAATGGCGGCTGCATGGGGGTCACGCTGACGGGTAGTTGACAGTGTAAGTTTTTAAACAGAACTTGCCGGCCGTTTCATCGGGAGCCTCACATGTCCATGCCCAAAAGCGAGGGGCGCAAGGTCTGCCTCGTCGTCGGCGCCGGCATCGGCGTCGGCGGCTCGATTGCCAAGGCCTTCGCCAAGGAGGGCATGGCGGTGGTGATGACCCGCCGGCCGCGCAACCTCGACCAGCTGGAAGCGCTGGCCGCCCAGATCCGGGCCGAGGGCGGCGAGGCCCACGCCATGGGGGTCGATGCCCGTTCCGAGGAGGAGATGACCGCCCTCTTCGACCGCATCGAGGCGGAGATCGGACCGCTGGAGGTGGTGGTCTTCAACATCGGGGCCAACGTCAACTTCGGCGTCCGTGAGACGACGACCCGGGTCTACACCAAGGTCTGGGAGATGGCCGGCCTGGCCGGCTTCCTGACCGGGCGCGAGGCGGCCCGGGTCATGGTCCCGCGCGGCCGGGGCACGGTGCTGTTCACCGGCGCGACCGCCAGCGTCCGGGGCGGCAAGGGCTTTTCCGCCTTCGCCGGGGCCAAGCACGCCCTGCGCGCCCTGGCCCAGAGCATGGCCCGCGAGCTGGGACCGCAGGGCATCCATGTGGCCCACATCATCTGCGACGGCAGCATCGACGGCGTCTTCACCCGCGAGCGCATGCCCGACGCCGACCAGCGGCTGGCGCGGGGCGAGATCCTCGACCCCGACGAGATCGCCCGCAACTATGTCTGGCTGCACAACCAGGGCCGCTCGGCCTGGACCTTCGAGATCGACCTGCGCCCCTGGACGGAGACCTGGTGATGCCCAAAACCCTCGACTTCATCTTCGATTTCGCCAGCCCCAACGCCTACATGGCGTCGCATGTCATCCCCGGCATCCTGGAGCGGACGGGCGCGACCTTGAATGTCATCCCCTGCCTGCTGGGCGGCATCTTCAAGGCCACCGGCAACCAGGCCCCCTTCACCGCCTTCGGGGCCATCAAGGGCAAGCTCGACTATGACATGCTGGAGACCCGGCGGTTCCTGGCCAAGCACGGCCTGACGAAGTTCCGGATGAACCCGCACTTTCCGATCAACACCCTGCTGATCATGCGCGCCTTCACCGCCGCCGGCCTGGAAGGCGTCGGCGAACGCTACATGGAGGTGGTGCAGAAAGCCATGTGGGAGGACGGCCAGAACATGGGCGATCCCGAGGTGGTGGCGAAAGTGCTGACCGAGGGCGGGCTGGACGCGGCGGCCATCCTGGCGCGGGCGCAGACGGACGAGGCGAAGGGCATCCTGCTGAGCAACACCACGGCGGCGGCTGAGCGCGGCGCGTTCGGCATCCCGACCTTCTTCGTCGGCGAGGAGATGTTCTTCGGCAAGGAACGGCTGGGGCAGGTCGAGGAAGAGTTGGCGGGTTAGCACCGAGCCAGGTTCCCTCCAAAATCCGATCACCCCGGCGAAAGCCGGGGCCCAGAGGCCGCACGGCATGAAGCGCAGGCTCTGATCAGAGCGGAACCCTTCCGCGCCTTGCCAGCTGGGCCCCGGCTTTCGCCGGGGTGATCGGAAAGGGGTAGGGCCGCGTTGACGCCCGGCCGGGGCCAGCCTAGCGTAGCCTCGCTGCTGTAGGGCGCATCGGCCGTTCGGGTCGGAGGGGCATGGCCCGCCTACGCCACCCGTCAACAACGCGCCCCAGCCATGTCCAGCCACGACCACTTCCGCAAGCAGGCCAAGCTCTATCTGCGCTGGCATCGGGAAGGCTATTTCCCGGTGGCGGCCCAGATCCGCACCGTCCTGCCGCGCTTCGCGCAGCTGACCGAACCTGAGATCCTCTCGGGCCCATTCAAGCTGGCCGACGCCCAGGAGCTGGTCGCCCGCAAGTCAGGCTTCGAGTCCTGGCCGGCGCTCCTGCAAGGACTTGAATCCATGACCCAACCCGACCCTGGCCCGACCTCGACCATCCTCGCCTCGGAACCGCAGGTCTTCATCTCCGACATGGCGACGTCGCTTGCCTTCTATGCGGAGAAGCTCGGCTTCAAGGTCGCTTTGAGCTACGGGGAACCGCCCTTCTGGGCCCAGGTGGCGCGCGATGGCGGCCGGCTGAACCTGCGCGCGGTCTCGGTCGCGGCGGTCTCCGACGACTTCCGCGCCAAGGAGGGCGACGCCCTCTGCGCCACCCTGACGCTCGACATCGCCAAGCCGCTGTTCCTCGAATACCAGGCGGCGGGGGTGGCGTTCCACCAGCCGCTGCGGACGGAACCCTGGGGCGCGCGGACCTTCATCGTCGCGGACCCGGACGGGAACTTGATCCTGTTCGCGGGGAGTTGAGGGAGCGAAATCCCAACTCTCCCCCCGCAAAGCGGGCGGAGAGTTGGCGTTTGCGCGAACCGCCTAGTCCACGATCGCGTGCGGCAGGTAGCGGCTCATGTTCTTGGTCACCGGCCCGCTGTCCTCACGGATGCCCATGCCGGCGGCCTCCTCGCCGACGATCCAGGCCCCGATGACCGGGTAGTTCCCCTCGAATTTCGGCGGCTTGCACAGGGCCTGGCGGATCCAGCCCTCGGCGCCGTAGCCCTGGTCCAGCACCGGCTCGGCGACGCCCGCCTCGACCAGTTCGATGTTGGCGCCCTCGCGGGAGTACAGCGGCTTACGCACATAGTTGTCGCCCAGCCCCGCCGCGCCCGGATCGTCCTCGAACCAGGCTTCCAGGAGGTTCGGATGTCCCGCATGGCGCTCCCACAGCATCGGCAACAGGCCCTTGTTCGACAGCAGGCTCTTCCAGGCCGGCTCCAGGAACTGCGTCTTCGAGGCGGCGACGTTGGCCGCGTAGTCCTCGCGCAGCATCATCTCCCAGGGATAGAGCTTGAAGGCCGCCTGGATGATGTCGTTCTGCTCGTCGACGAAGCGGCCGTCGCTATCCAGCCCGATGTCGTGGATCGACACGAACTTCGGGGTCAGGCCCGCCTGCACGGCCAGGTCCTCGAGAAACTTCACCGTCTGACGGTCCTCGACATGGTCGGGGTCGCTGGAGAAGTGGACGTAGCCGCCGTTGGGGAAGATGGCCCCGAAGCGGTCGCGCAGCTTCTCGAACAGGCTGTTGAACTGGTCGGCATTGGCCGGCAGCGTGCCGTCCTTGATCCGCGCCTCCAGCCACAGCCATTGGAACACCGCAGTCTCGAAGATGCTGGTCGGGGTGTCGGCGTTGTACTCGTACAGCTTGGGGGGCCCCTTGCCGTCGTAGGCGAAGTCGAACCGGCCGTAGAGGCTGGGATCGCCGCGCGTCCAGGTTTCGGCCACATAGTCGCGGTGCGCCTCGGGGATGGCGAGGCGGGTCATGATCCGCTCGCTCTTCACCGCCTCGCCGACGAAATCGAGACACAGGGCGTGCAGGGATTCCGCCGCCGTCTCGATCTCCTCGGCCTGCGCCAGGGTAAAGCCGTACCAGGCGCTTTCGTCCCAGTACTGCTGGCCGTCCATGTGGTGGAAGGTGAAGCCGACACGCTCGGCTTCGGTCTTCCAGTCCCACCGCGGCTGGATGGAATGACGGATCAAGCTATTGCTCGTCCTTCTTGGCCGGGACCTTTTCCGGGCCCTCGATGCGCAGGGCCGGGGCCTCCAGCTTCATGGGCTCTTCCTTGGGGCCCATCAGCCGTTCCAGCACCTCATGGGCGTTGGTCTCGCCGGGCAGGATGCCGGCGTTGCGCAGCTTGGCGTCGAGGTCGGCGCCGGTGCGGCGGTCCTCGATCTCGCCGGCGGCCCGGAACTTCTCCTCGTTGATCGCCTGGCGCTCCTTGATGCGCTTGAGGCTGTCGGCGGCCGAGCCGACGGTCGAGCTGGCGCTGCCGCTGCGGGCGACGATGGCCGACTGGGCGCGCTGGACGCTGTCGTTGACCTTCACCACCTCGATCTCGCGGCGCAGGGCTTCGATCTTGCTGTCGGTCTGGCCGATGATCAGGCGCAGCTTGTCCTCGGCGGCGCGCAGCTGGACCACCTGTTCGGACTTCTGGGTCGAGTCGCGCTCCAGGTCGGCGATGCGCTGGGCCACTTCCAGGGCCAGGGCCTGGTCGCCCTTGGCCATGGCGGCGCGGGCCGAGGCTTCGTACTTCTGGGCCTGCTGGGCCAGCTGGTTGCCTTCGGTTTCCAGCATGCGGCGCCGCGCCACGAGGCCGGCCATGTCGTCCCGGGCCTTGGCCTGGGCGGTGTCGGCGTCGCGGATTTCCTGGTCGAGGATGCGCAGGGCGTTGGTGTCGATCACCGCCTGGGCGCCCTCATGGACGGAGCCGCGGAAAAGGGCGGAGAATTTGTTCCAGATGGACATGGGGTCGTTCTCCTAGCGCTTGGCGGCTTTGAAGCTGTCGCGAAGGTCCGAGGCCGCGTCGATGGCGTTCTCGGCAAGGGTGCGCAGCTCGATGAGGATGGTCTGCAGGCTGGTCTTGGCGGCGATCTCGCCGAACAGCTCGTAGTAGTCGCGGTCGTTCACCGTGGTGACGCCGAAGTTGGACAGCGGCACCAGCTTCTGGGCCTTCAGCAGGAACAGGTTGAACTCGTTCTGATCCTCCTGCTCGTCGACCGGCCAGAGCACGACCGAGACGACGATCTGCTGCGGCCCGGCGCTGACGTAGATCGGCAGGTCGCCGTATTCGCACATGGTGACCAGCAGCACCGGATCGGCGCCCTCGATCACCTGGAACTTCATCTCGCCGTCCCTCACCAGGGAACTGGCGTCCAGCTCCGTCTTGAGGGCGTGGATGGTCCAAGCCGTATCAATCACCTGATCCATGGGCCGGATGCCTTTCAGTGCGGAGCCGGTATGAGCCGGGCCGCGGTTGGAGTCGATCACGATGGCCCGCACGGCGGACAGGATGTCCGCCTTGCAGGACGCCGGCGCCCAGACCTCCATCTTCACGAACCCCGCGCGCTTGCGGGCCTCGCGCCATTCGCGGGTCCGGTTGACGGCCTTGTCCGCTCGGGTGGGAGCCTTGGGCATGCGTTCAAGGTATGCGTACCATGAACGCTTGACAAGGGGCTTTGAACGGCGTCGTATCAGGGAACGGCGCAAGGAGGCGCCCCGACTTGGCTACCCTGCCGTCACGACGGTTTCGCGTATCTTCACAGGCCGCCGCATCTTTGCTGGCCCCCGCATCTTTGCTGGCCCCCGCATCTTTGCTGGCCCCCGCATCTTTGCTGGCATTGCGTCATCACGCGGGCGGGGCCAGTCTCCGCCGCGATCATGTTCGCGTGAGGACCCCCTGATGTTCGGCAAGCTGTTCGGGCGCAAGGACGAGGCGGGTCCCAGCGACCACCTGGCCGTGGTGCGCAACATCACCTTCGGCCGCACCATCCGGCTGGACCCGCTGGCCTGGCGCAGGCTGGGCACGGAAGCCAGTTTCAAGATGGACCGCGACACGCTGGAGATCACCGCCCAGGGGCTGATCAAGCTGGACGCCGGCGGCTATGTGCATCGCTTCTACACCGACGACCATCTGATGTTTCAGGCGGTCAGCGACGAGAAGGACGGCAGCGACGCCAACGACTTCACCCTGTTCGTCCCCTGGCGCAGCGAATACCCGGCCAGCGGCCAGGAGAAGCGGCTGTGGCTCGACCGGCTGCAGGATCCGGTCTGGCTGGAGGACGACCTGCCGCCCTTCCAGCGCTACTGGTTCGCCGAGGACGAGGGCCGCCAGCCGCCGGTCAGCTTCTGGGAAGACATCTGGGACGATCGCGCCGCGCTGGCGCCCTACGCCCGCATCTTCCAGACCTGCATGCTCTATGCCCGCGACCTGGGCGGCGAGGGGCGTGAGCTGCTGCTGGCCATCGCCATGGAGCCCGAGAAGGGCGGCGAGCTGACCCACGAGATCATGGTCGGCGTGCCGCTGGCCATCGGAGAGTTTTCGGCCTGACAGCCGTAATGGATTTCAACGGGAGGGAACCCGAATGAGCTTCGACTTCATCATCTTCAAGACACAGGCGCTCTATTTCCTGATCGCCTTCGCGGCGTCGGGCGTGCTCGCCATCGCCTTCAAGGTCATCTACCAGTGGATGACCCCCTACAAGGAAACCGACCTGATCAAGCAGGGCAACGTCGCCGCCGCCATCGCGCTCGGCGGGGCCCTGATCGGCTACGTCCTGGCGCTGGCCTCGGCGCTGGCGCACACCGCCAGCCTGCCGGAACTGCTGGCCTGGGGCGTGCTGGCCGGCGTCATCCAGATCGTCGCCTTCACCATCGTCCGCGTGTTGTTCCTCAAGGACGTCAAGGCGCGCATCGAGGCCGGCGAGGTCGCCAGCGGCGTCTACATCGCCGCCATCTCCATCGCGGTCGGCCTGATCAACGCCGCCTGCATGACCTCGTAAGGGGCGCACCACCATGATGCGATCCAAATCCCTCACCCTGACCAGCCTGATGTGCGGCGCCTCGCTGACCATCGGGGCCTGCGACGGGACGCCGGATGTTTCGAAAGCCGAGGCCCAGCTCAACAAGGACCCGGTCGAGGCCTTCGCCTATGCCAGCCTCGACCAGTGCAAGGCCGAGGACAAGGTCAGCGACGAGGAGTGCGACAAGGGCTATGCCGCCGCGCTCAAGGACAACGAGACCAACGCGCCGAAGTATGCCGAACAGAAGAGCTGCGAGGACGTCTACGGGGCCGGCCAGTGCGTGCCGCGCAGCCACAACGGCGGCAGCTTCTTCACCCCGCTGCTGACCGGCTTCATCATCGGCCAGATGATGAACGGCGGCGGCTATCGCAGCACCGGGCTTTACCGGCGCGACGACCGCTACGGCGGCGGCTACTACACCGGCTGGGGCGGCCGGGTGAACCACGACTACGCCACCGGCCGCACCACGGTCGGCCGCCAGGGCATCGACCCGCCGGCCACGGTGCGCAACGCCCCGGCCCGGGTGCAGACCCGCAGCACCGTGGTGTCGCGCGGCGGCTTCGGCGGCGGCGGGCGCTCCTACGGCGGCTGACGCGGGGGTTAACAAGTCTGGGAGGGGCCTTGACCGCCCTAGGGTCAGCCCCCTCCCCTCTCCCCAAGAACAAGGGAGACCCGCCATGACATTCGCCGCCGACGACCTGATGTTCCGCCCCGGCCTGATGAACGGCCAGCGCATCCTGATCACCGGAGGCGGCACGGGCCTTGGCAAGGTGATGGCCGAGGCCTGCCTGATGCTGGGGGCGCAGGTCTACATCTGCGGTCGGCGCGGCGGGGTGCTCGACGAGACCGCCAAGGAGCTGATGGCGGCGCATCCGGACAGTCCCGGCAAGGTGGTCGGCATCGCCTGCGACATCCGCGTGCCCGAGGCCATCACCGACATGGTCGACACCATCTGGGCCGACGGCGGGGCGCTGACCGGCCTGGTCAACAACGCCGCCGGCAACTTCATCAGTCGCACCGAGGACCTGTCGCCGCGCGGCTTCGACGCCATTTCCAACATCGTCTTCCGGGGCAGCTTCTTCGTGACGCTGGAGTGCGGCAAGCGGTGGATCAAGGAGGGGGTTTCGGCCTCGGTGATCTCCATCCTGACCACCTGGGTGTGGAACGGCGGGCCGTTCACGGTGCCGAGCGCCATGTCCAAGGCGGGCCTCAACGTCATGACCCAGTCGCTGGCCGTCGAGTGGGGTCCCAAGGGCATCCGCTTCAACGCCATCGCGCCGGGTCCCTTCCCGACCGAGGGCATGAGCGCCCGGCTGAACCCTGGGCAGAGCGCCTATGGCGACATGCGCGGCAATCCGCTGGGCCGGGTCGGCGAGATGCGCGAGCTGGCCAACCTGGCGGTCTATCTGTTGCACCCGCTGTCGACCTATGTGAACGGCCAGACCATCGCCATCGACGGAGCGTCCTACAACGCCTCGGGCGGCAACTTCGCGCGGATGACCGAGTGGACGGACGAGCAATGGGAACAGGCGACGGCGGCGATCCGGGCGACCAACGACAAGGACCGGGCCAAGCGGACCGTGTGAGCCCGCGCGAGCGTCTGACGGTCCGGCTGGTGCTGTTATCGCCGGCCGACCGGCTGTTGCTGCTGAATTTCGATGACGGGCTGTACGCCGGCTGGTGCACGGTCGGCGGCGGGGTCGATGAGGGCGAGAGCCTGATCGCGGCGGCTCGGCGGGAACTGCTGGAAGAGACCGGGCATGCCGAGGCGGAGTTTGGGCCGGTGGTCTGGCGGCGCTGGCACGACATGGTGGTCGAGGGTGAGGACCGGCGGCTGGTGGAGTCGTACTTCATCGTCCGGGTGGAGCACGAAGGGTTGTCCGACCACGGATGGACGGATCTGGAGCGGCGGGTCGTGAAGGCGATGCGCTGGTGGTCGGTGGAAGAGATCGCGGCCAGTGACGAGGCGATCTATCCGGGCGGGCTGGCGGATCACCTGCGGAAGCTGCTGGCGGGGGAGATCCCGGCGGAGCCGTTAGTGATCGGCGCCTAACCTCCCTCCCCGAATTGGGGAGGGCAGGCGCGAAGCGCCGGGTGGGGAAGTGGGTCACCACACCCCGCCGGGTAGGCTTCTCAGGGCTTGATCTCGAAAGTCAGTGACCGACTTCCCCACCCGACGCGCGTAACCGCGCGTCTGCCCTCCCCAATTCGGGGAGGGAGGGCTACACCCCGAGCGCCTCCAGGGCCTGGGCGCGCACGCCCTTGTAGTCGACCTTGCCGTTCGGGGCCCTCACCACCGGGGCCAACACCAGCGCCCTCGGGGTCTTGTAGTCGGCCAGCCGGCCCTTCAGGTGGGCGGTGAAGTCGGCCAGGGTCAGGTCCACGCCGTCCCGCACATCGACCACGGCGCAGACCTTCTCGCCGAACCGGGCGTCGGGAATCCCCACCACCACCGCATCCTTCACGTCCGGATGCAGCTTCAGCGCCTCCTCGACCTCCTCGGGAAACACCTTCTCGCCGCCGGTGTTGACCACCTGCGAGCCGCGACCGAGCAGCTTCATCGTCCCGTCCAGGTTCACCTCGGCGAAGTCGCCCGGCAGCGACCAGCGCCGGCCTTCGAATTCGCGGAAGGTCTTGGCGCTCTTTTCGGGGTCCTTGTAGTAGCCCGTCGGAATGAAGCCGCCGACCGCCACCAGCCCGCGCTCGCCCGAGCCCGGCGCCACCCGTGTCCCGCCCTCCTTGAACACCGCCGCGTTGGGCCCGACCAGGAACTGCGCCGTGCCGGCCTCCGCCCCCTTCACCGACTGCGAACCGCCCAGCCCGACGGCCTCGGACGAGCCCAGGGAATCGAAGATCACGCAGCCTTCCGGCAGGTGGCTGAGCAGCCCCTGCTTGTTCTCGTAGGACCACACCGTCCCCGACGAGCCCAGCCGGGCCACCTTCGACAGGTCCCAGCGGCCTGGCGTCGCGTTGAGCGCATCGAGCATCGGGGCGGCGAAGGCCATGCCGACGATGGAGACGCTGTTGGCCCCGGTCCGCTCGACCTCGTTCCACAGCTCGACCGGATCGAACCGGCGCGAGGGCAGGCTGACGATGCAGCCGCCGCCGGTCAGGGCCCCGAAGCTGCCGAACTGGGCCGTGCCGTGCATCAGCGGGCAGGCCACCACCACGACGCTGGGCGGCGGCAGCACGATGTCGCCGGCCTTGCCGGTCGTCACCCGCACCGCCGCCTCGGCCGGGCTCTCCAGCGGCGGGATGCCGGCCGCGACGTTGCCGCCGGCCCCCAGCACCTGGAAGAGGTCGTCCTGGCGCCACATCACCCCCTTGGGCATGCCGGTGGTGCCGCCGGTGTAGAGCAAGAGCAGATCATCACCCGAGCGGCCCCATGGCGCCACGTAGCGGTCCGCCCCGGCCCCGACGACGCTCTCGTACTCGTCCGCCCAATCGGGGACGGCCGCGCCCGGCTCGGCCACCGCCACCCAGGCCTTCACGCCGGGCAGCCGGTCCTTGATGACGGCGAGCTTGTCGGCGAAGCCGGCGTGGAAGACGACCGCTTCTGTGTCGGCGTTGTCGAACAGGTAGAATAGCTCTTCGGGCTCGTACCGGTAGTTGGTGTTGACCGGGGCCAGCCCCGCCTTGAAGGCGGCGTAGTAGCTCTCGAGATACTCCGGGGCGTTGTAGAGGAAGGCGGCCATCTTGGCCTGATGGCCCAGGCCCTTGTTGACGAAGTGCGCCGCCAGGGCGTTGGCCCTCCGGTCGAAGTCGCGCCAGCTGATCTCCCGCTCGCCCTGGATCTGGGCCGGCCGTCCCGGAACCGCCGCGGCGATCTCTTCCCACACGTCCGCGAAGGTCCAGCCGGCCATCTCGTCACTCCCTCAAACAGTTGTTTTGCGAGAGTTAGCGGGCTTCCCTCGGGTCGTGTCAACGCATGCTGACAGGCCCCTGTCAGCAGGCCTGGCGCAGGGTGTCACCAACCCCAAGGAGGTCCCCATGCTGCGCAAATTCAACCCGGAAGGCGCGTCTTCGCCGCCCTTCTACAGCCACGGCGCCGAGGTCTCGGCCCCCGAGTGCTGGCTGTTCGTCTCCGGCCAGGTTGGCGTGCGGCCGGACGGAACCGTGGGCGACGGCATCGGCGAGCAGACGGCGATCGTCGTCGAAAACCTCAAGCGCGTGCTGGCCGGGGCCGGCATGGGCTTCGACGACATCGCCAAGCTGACCATCTACCTGACCGACGAGGCCAACCTGCCGGGTTTCGGGCCCGCCGGCGCTGCCCTGCTCAGCCAGCCGCCGGCCGCCACCACCCTGCTGATCGTCAAGGCGCTCGGCGCGCCGGGACTGCTCATCGAGATCGAGGCGGTGGCGGCGAAATAGGCTACGGCGCCAGCCCGGCGGCGGCCCGCAGGTCGGCGGCCTTCATCAGCCGGCCGTCGCGCATGACCAGCTCCACCTGGCGCAGGTCGCCGATGCGCGTCCCCGGATCGCCGTCGACCAGGATGAGGTCGGCCAGCTTGCCGACGGCGATGGAGCCGGTCTCCCGCTCCAGCCCCATGGCCCGGGCGGGCGCCAGGGTGGCGGCGGTCAGGGCCTGGGCCGGGGTCAGGCCCGCCTGGACATAGAGTTCCAGCTCGCGGACCAGTTCCAGGCCAAAGCCGTCGGTCCCGGCCAGGATGGGGACGCCCCGGCGTTGCAGTTCGCCGGCCAGCTCGACCAGCTTGTCGAAGCCGGCCCGCATCTGGACCCGCGACAGATCCGGCGGCGTCGCCAGTCCGCCCTGCAGCAGGCTGCGCTCGAACTGCGGCGGCAGCCGCCCGAGGAAGGGACGGTAGGCCGGGGCCACCTCGCCGGCCTCGGTCGCCCACAACCGCTCGAAGACCACCAGGGTCGGATCGACCGCCAAGCCCCTAGCCGCCATCTCGTCGAGCCACCGGGCCATCGGCGCCGCCTTCAGGTCGAGGCCCGCGCCATGGCGGGCGGGGCCATAGTGGCGCTGTTCGACGCCTTTGCCGGCAGCGACCACCGCGTCCGGCATCGCCTGCATCAGGACGAAGTTCATGTGGGTGATCTCGTCGTAGCCCCACTCGGCCGCCTGCCGGGGCCGCACCCCGCGCGGCAGATGGCCCTGCAGCCGCAGCCCCTGAGCCTTGGCCTCGCGGGCCAGGACCGGGATCAGCGCGGGGTCGAGCGAGCTGTAGATCTTGATCCCGGCATAGCCTTCGCGCTTGGCCCGGCGGACGGCGGCGATGGCCTCGGTCTCGGTGGCGATCAGGACGGCCACATGGTCGGCCTGCGGCCCCGGCCCGTCGACCATCAGCAGGGGCACGATGCGGGGGCCCAGCAGCTGATCGGCCTCGATCCGCTTGCGGCGGGCCTGCAGGGCGGCCGGGATGCTGCCCATGTCGCGCACGGTGGTGATCCCCTGCGACAGCAACAGAGCGCCGCTGGCGTCGTCTCCATAGTGTTTGTGGCTGTCCCACAGGCCGGGCAGCAGCGTCTTACCGGTTCCGTCCACGACCTTGGCGCCGCGCGGCGCCGGGGTGGCCGCCGCCGGGCCGACGGCTATGACGCGGCCCCCCGCGACCACCACCGTCATGTCCTGGTGGAACAGCCCGGCCTCGGCGTCGAACAGGCGCACATGGGTGAAGGCGGTCGGCCGCGTCTGCCGCGGCGCGATCGCCGCCAGCAGGGCCGGCGCCCCGGCGGCCATGGCCTCGTCCTGCGCTTTCACCAGCTGCGGCGCGACCGCTTCCCAGCCCTGCGGCAGGTAGCTCATCGCTCCGGCCAGGCCGAAGACGCGGCCGTCCTCCATCCAGATCGGCAACGGTGAAAGGTCGAAGCCGACGAGGCTCACTGCCGTCAGCCGGCGGGTCCGGCCGCCCAGGGTGACCGTGGCCGTGGTCAGCGGCTTGAGGACGGCCTGGCCCGAGGGCAGCAGCGGCAGGCGCTTTCCCGGAGCCCGGTCCAGCGCCTCGGCCAGGGCGAAGAGGGAATCGATCGTGCCGCCGAACGGCACATAGACCGCCCCGGCCGCCGTGGCGCCCTCGCCATGGTCGACCGGACTCCGGAAGGCGTAGCGGCCGGCCTCCGCCGAGAAGCTCTCGGCCGCATCGCCCGAAGGCAGCCGTCCGCGGACGATGAGCGCCTGTTCGGAACCGTCGAAGGCGAAGCGAATCTGCTGCTCGATCTCGCTCTCGTAGCCGCGCTCGGAGAAGCTGTCGCGCGACCAGCGGACGCCATCTGCCGCGGTCCAGCGGCTGGCCCGCCCGAAGACGCGGCCCTCGGCGGTGATGGTCCAGGTCTGGGCGTCAGCCGGCGGCGAGGCCAGCGGCGGCGCTTCAGGCGCGGGGGCGGCTCCGCCCAGCAGCAGGGCTGCGGCGGCGACAATCAGCATACGGATCATGTCAGCCCCAGGTCTCGGCGAAGACCCGCTGGAAGTTCGACCCAAGCACCTTTTCGACCGTCCTGATGCGGTAGCCGCGCTTGAGCAGTTCGCCGGCGATGACCCGCGAGCGATCCGGCCGGTTGAGACCGACGACAAAGGGTGGCCGGCCCTCGCCGGGCGCGGAGACGCCGGCTGCCTTGCGGGCGGCGATGTCTTTGTCCCACATGGCCATGCTTTCCGGCCCGGTGTCGAAGGGCGTCAGGATGGCGTCGCTGCCGATGCCGACATGCTCCTCGCCGCAGACCTTCAGGGCGTGGACCACATGGGCCATGTATTCGTCCAGCGACTGCTGGGCCGGCCCGGCGCTGATGAAGCTGAGCTCGTAGAGCCCGACCACGCCGCCCTTGGCGGCCAGGGCGCGAAGGACCGTGTCGGACTTGTTGCGGGGATGGGCGTAGACGGCGTCGCAGCCGGCGTGGGTGATCAGCGGCGACCTGGCGGCGGCGGCGATCGCCTGCAGGGTCGAGCGCTCGTCGGCGTGGCTCAGGTCCAGGCTGACGCCGCCCCGGTTCATCCGCTCCACGGCCTCGCGGCCGAGCGCGGTCAGGCCGCTGGAGGGCTGGGGCGTCAGGCAGCCGCCGGCGAAGGGCGAGGCGGTGTTGTAGCCCAGCTGCATGATCCGCACGCCCAGAGCGGCGAATTCATCGATCCGCTCGGGCTTTCCCTCCAGCATCTCGGCGCTCTCGAAGGAGTAGATGATCCCGACCCGGCCCGTCCGCTTGGCAGTCAGCAGATCGGCCGGCCTGACGATCTTCATGTAGAGGCCGGCGTCCTGGAGCATGGCCTTGTCGAAGGCGGCGATGTCCTCCTTGGTGTCGGGGTAACCGCCACGGCTGCCGCCGATGGTCATCTTCAGGGCGGTCAGCCCCGAGGAGCGGACCTGCGCCGCCGTCTTCGCATCCAGCGGCGCCGCATCATCGAGGGGCGCGACGAGGTTGCCGTCGATGATCATGGCGTTGCGGTACAGACGGTCGAGCGGGTCGGCGGCGCGGGCGGCCCCGGGGGCCAGGGCCGTCGCGGCGAGGGCGGCCGAGGCCTGCAGGAAGGCCCGTCTGGGAATAGTCACGATCGTCGATGCTCCAACCAGCGCCCCGCCAGTCAGCTAATTATGTAGGCACCTACATAAATGTCAACAGCGGTGAATCCGCTCAAGCCTCGACGGGGGGCTCAGTGGTGGTTGTGGTCCATGACGGGGGCAGCCGCCGGGGCGGTCGCATGGACCTTGAAGGCCACCTCGACCGATCCTGACTTCTCGAACTTCAGGCTGACCGGCACGGTCTCGCCGACCTTCAGCGGCTTCTTAAGCCCGATCAGCATCATGTGCAGCCCCTCCGGCTTGAGGGCGACGGTCTTGCCGGCCGGCAGCTCCACGCCGCGCGGCCGGGGGTGCATCATCGCCTTGCCGCCCATCACCATGCTCTCGTGGATTTCGACCCTGCCGGCCACCGGGCTGGAGGCCGACAGCAGCCGGTCGGCCTTGCCGCGGTTGGTCAGGGTCACATAGCCGACGCCGTTGCCGCCGACGGGGGCGGGGCGCGACCAGGCGCCGGCGATGTCGATGGCGCTGGCCTTGGCGGCGAAAGCGCCGCCGGCCAGCAGAGAGGCGGCGGCGGCGAGGATCAGGGTGCGACGGATCATGGGAAGGTCCTTTCGTTGAAAACTATGGCGCAAGTCGGTCAGAAGGCGAGGGTCAGGCCGGCGAACAGGCCGCGCCCGTCGCCCGGCCAGAACAGGGCGGCGCCCGGGGTCCAGACCGTGGCGGCCTGGACGTTGGAGGCGTAGGCCTCGTCCGTCAGGTTGCGGGCGTCCGCGAACACCGCCAACCGCCTGTTCAGCGTCCAACCGACGCCGAGGTTCAGGAGCGCGTAAGCCGGCGCCTTGCGGGTGTTGGCGTAGTCCAGCCAGAGGTCCGAGGCCGACCATTCGACCGACGGGGCGACGAACCAGCCGGCCGGGTGCTCGTAACGCAGCTCCGCCCGGTAGAAATGCTCAGGCGCGATGGGCAGGCGGTTGTCGCCGTACTGGACGTCGCCGTCGAACCGGAAGTCCGACCAGGTCCAGGTCTGGCGCAGCCGCCAGCCGGCCGCGAACCGCCAGTCGAGCGCCGCCTCCAGGCCCTGGTGCACGGTCCCGCCGGCGTTGAAGGTCGAGGCCGGGATGCCGGGGGCGACGGTGTACTGCAGCATCTCGCCGTCCAGCTGGGCGCGGTAGAGGGTGACGTCCCAGGTGAAGGCGCCGGCCCGGCCCCTCGTACCCACTTCGCCGGTCCAGGCTTCCTGGGCCTCGACAGGCGCGAAGCCGGTTCCGGTCGGCGACATGGCGCCGAAGTTGGGCGGCTCGACGGACTTGGTCAGGTTGGCGAAGACCTGCATGCCGCCCTCCCCCTCCCACAGCAGGCCGACACGCGGCGCGAACCACTGATAATCCGTGCCGGCCTTGAGGTCGAAGCTGGAGCCGGCGCCGGGGATAGCGAAGCTGCGGTAATCGCGCCGGGCCGTCCCCCAGGTCCCGCCGGCGACGATGGCCAGGTGGTCGGTGACGAACAGCCGGCCCTCGGCGAAGACATCGGTCGCCTCGGCGTTCTGCAGGGTGCGCGAGCGGGGTGCGCCCCGGGCCGTGCCGACGTTTACATAGAGGTTCGAATCCATGTCGCCCTTGCGCAGCCACAGGCCGGCGTAGGCGTCGGCGCGAAGGCCACCGATCCGGCCTTCCCAGTCCAGCCGCCCGAAGAGGCCGTAGTTGCGACTCTGCTGATCGATGACCTGGAAGATCGGGTGGTCGAGGTCCTTCCAGGCCGCGTAGACGGCTCCCTCCAGCACCAGGCCGTCATCGATCCGCCAGCGGCTCCGCAGCGAGGCGCGCAAGGACCGCTGGTTGCGCTGGTAGTCGAGGGCGGCGTTGGCGACCGCCGTCTGGCGCGGACCGGCCTCGAACTGCGCCTGCGTGAGGGCCCCGGGGATTTCCTGGTTGATGTTGGCGCCGCTGACGATCAGCCGGACCTCGCGGTCCTCACCGAAGCTTCGCCCCAGGTTCAGCGAGGCGAACTGGAGGTTCTGCTGGCTCTGCGAGCGCCAGCCCTGGCCGGTCTGGTTGGTGACGGCGCCATAGGCGTCCCAGTCGCCGACCTCGCGGGCCACGGCCAGATTCTCGCGCAGCAGGCCGAAGCTGCCGCCATCGACGCGCAGGCGGGTCTCGAAGCCGGCGTCCTTGCCCCTCGGTGTCACCAGGTTGACCGCCCCGCCCAGCAAGGCGCCGCCAAAGCGCAGGGCGTTGCCGCCACGCCAGACCTCGACGTAGCGGGTGGTCAGCGGATCGACCGCCTGGCTGTCGCCGAAGCCGTCGGCCTCGTTCAGCGGCACGCCGTCCTGGGCGATCAGCAGGCCGCGGTTGTGGTTGGCGTTGCCGATGCCGGAGCCCCGGATCGAGATGCGCACGTCACCGCCCCACTTCCTCTGGGCGTAGACGCCGGGGGCGTCGCGCAGGACGTCGTCGAGGGCCAGGGCCTCGCGGCCGGCGAAGGACTCCTGGGAGATCACCGACACGGCGCCGGGCGTCCGCGAGAGCTTGCGGCGGGCCTCGCCGACCACCCTGGGGTCCTCGGGGTCGGGGCGGGCGGTGACGATGACGCTGTCGACCAGGGTCGAGGGGTCTTCGGCGGCCAAAGACGGGGATGCGGCGCAAAGCACGGCGGCGCCGGCCAGAAGCGGCGCGCGGAAACGGGACATGGAGAGGCTTTCGTCTTCAGGACATGAGGGCGCGCGGAGCCGCGCGCGGCGGGGCTCAGGTCAGGAGACGGTCGGGGGGCCTTGCGATGGCGGTCTGGGCGGCGGCCGGGCGGGCTGGACGGCGGCCCGGCTCAGCGCCCGCTCGTGGCGCACCACGGCGGCGTAGCGCACCGGCAGGCTGTCCGCCGCCGGCGGAACCATGGCGGTCGCCGCCGCCATCACGCAGTCATGGCAGTTGTGGCTCGCCATAGGCTTGGGGCCGCTGTCGTCCGGCAGGGTGACGGTCTTCTCGCCGGCGCTGGTGCAGAGCACCATCGTCCGCGTCCCGCTTCCCGTCTGGGGCCCCATCTGGGCCATGGCCATGCCGGGAACCAGCGCCTGCAGCAGCAGGGCGAGCACGGCCAGGATCGCCGCCAGAGCAGCGGGCTGGGCGCCGGGGCCGGAAAGGCGTCGCTTTTGGCGGCGGAACGACATGCCCGGGGCCTTATTCGCCTTCGGGGGGTTCCGCAACAACCGCCGCGTCGGTCATACTGGGCGCACACGAACAAGGAGGTGGAATGGCGACGGAAGTTTCTCCGGGCGAATACAAGGACGTTGTGTTGTTTCTGGCCACGGCCGGGATCGTGGTGCCGCTGTTCCGACGCTGGAACATCAGCCCGATCCTCGGATTCCTCGGCGCGGGCATCGTGCTGGGGCCGTTCGGCCTGGGCGCCTTCAGCGACCGTTTTCCATGGCTGTCGGCAGTCACCGTCGAGAACCCGAAGGATATTTCCCAACTCGCCGAGTTCGGCGTCGTCTTCCTGCTCTTCATGATCGGCCTGGAGCTGTCCTGGGAGCGCCTGCGGCTGATGCGCCGCTATGTCTTCGGCATGGGGGGGCTGCAGGTCGCCCTGTCCGGCGCCGCCATCGCCGGCGGGGCCATGCTGCTGGGCCAGCCGCCGATCGCCGCCGCCGCCATCGGCGCCGCCCTGGCGCTCAGCTCCACCGCCGTGGTCATGCCGCTGCTGGCCGAGCGCAAGCGCCAGCACAGCCAGGCCGGCCGCGCCACCTTCGCCATCCTGCTGTTCCAGGATCTGGCCGTCGCCCCGATCCTGATCACCCTGGCCGTCCTCGGCCGCCAGGGTGATAGCGCCTTCACGCTCAAGGACCTGCTGGCCTTCGCCCCCGCCGTGCTCGGGCTGCTGGCCCTGTTCATCATCGGCCGCGTGTTGCTGCGGCCGATGCTGCGTTCGGTGGCCAAGGCCAAGAGCGAGGAGCTGTTCATGGCCGCCAGCCTGCTGGTGGTCATCGGCGCCGGCCTGCTGGCGGCGCTGACCGGCCTTTCCATGGCGCTCGGCGCCTTCGTCGCCGGCCTGCTGCTGGCCGAGACCGAGTACCGGCACGAGGTCGAGCGGACCATCGAGCCGTTCAAGGGCCTGTTGCTCGGCCTGTTCTTCGTCTCCATCGGCATTGGCCTGGACCTCTCCAAGCTGGTCGCCGATCCCCTGCCGATCCTCGGCATGGCCATCGGCCTGATGGCCCTGACCGGGACCGTCGTCTTTGGCCTCGGCAAGCTGTTCGGCCTGAAGACCAAGGCCGCGCTCGAGGCCGCCCTGCTGCTGGCGGCCGGCGGCGAGTTCGCCTTCGTCATCCTCGACAGCGCCATGGGGGCTGGCGTGGTCGGCGAGACCGCGGGCCAGACCATCCTGGTCGCCTCGACCCTGTCGATGATCTGCATCCCCTTCCTGGCCGGTTTCGGGGCCCGGCTGGGCGGACGGCCCGGGGCCAACCCCGGGTCGGTGGCGGTCGACCCCGACGTCGAAGGCCCCGTCGAATCAGGCGTGCTGGTCATCGGCTACGGCCGGGTCGGCAGGCTGGTCGGCGACATGCTCGGCCGGCACGACATTCCCTGGGTCGGCATCGACCGCGATCCACGCTTGGTCGAGAACGGCCGGCGGTCCGGGGCCCGAATCTTCTTCGGCGACGCCTCGCGCGCGGAATTCCTCAAACACTGCGGCGTGGACGCCGCCCGCGCCCTGATCATCACCATGGACAGCCCCGAGGGGGCCGAGGCGGTGGTCGCCACGGTGCGGGAAATGCGCCCCGACCTGACCATCGTCGCCCGGGCCCGCGACGCCCGCCACGCCAAGCGACTCTACGAATTGGGCGCCACAGACGCCGTTCCGGAGACGATCGAGGCTTCTTTGCAGCTTTCCGAGGCCGCACTGGTCGAGATTGGCATTCCGATGGGTCTGGTCATCGCCTCGATCCACGAACGGCGCGACGAGTTCCGAAAAGAGCTCAACCGCCCGGAATCCTTAGGCGGACGGCGGCGGATGCGGGACGCGCGGTAAGCACAAACTGCAACCGCGACCCGATTAATTCGCCCAAAAGGGGACCGTGGCGGAAAAATGAACGTCGGTGTGGCTTCGCGGGCACTTTGCGCGGCGCAAGGCGTTGCTATAACTGGGAATGAAGCGACCTCGTGTCGCATCGTGGGCAAGAGAGGGCTCTTTCGATGAAATTGAAGCTTCTGGCGGGTGCGGCTCTTGCCGCGACGCTCGTGGCGTCCGGCGCTTCGGCGCAGGACTCCGGTTGGTACGGCGCTATCGACCTCGGCTATCACTGGTCCGACGACGAGAACTACGAAGTCGGCGTCGGCCTGGCGCCGAGCGTCGATCCGGACGACGAGTGGATGGGCGCCGCCCGGCTGGGCTACCGCCTGTCGCCGCACTGGCGTGTGGAACTGGAAGGCGCCTACCGCCCGGGTGAAATTCCGGAAAGTTCGGGTGGCGACTTCCCCACCGGCGGTGACTTCGAAGTCTGGTCGCTGATGGGCAACGTCATCGTCGACCTGATTCCGGACGGCGACCTGAGCCCGTTCGTCGGCGTCGGCGCCGGTATCGCGGCCGCCCAGTTCGACACCACCGCCGCCCCGCGCTTCGTCGTCGATGACGACGACGCCGTCTGGGCCTGGCAGGCCATCGCCGGCGTCACCGCCAAGGCGACCGACCGCATCAACGTCGACCTGACCTACCGCTACTTCCAGACCGACGATTTCGAGTTCACCAACGCCGGCACCGCCGGTGCGATGAGCGGCAACTTCTCCGACCAGTCGGTGACGGTTGGCATCCGGTACAGCTTCGCGTCGGCCCCGCCGCCGCCGCCGCCGCCGGTCGAGCCCCCGCCGCCGCCGCCCCCGCCGCCGCCTCCGGAACCGCCGCCCCCGCCGCCGGCTCCGGTGTACGAAGCGCGCGAATTCATCGTCTACTTCCCGTTCGATCAATCGATCCTGACGCCGGAAGCCCAGACGGTGGTTTCGGAAGCCGCCCAGTACGCTCAGGCCGGTAACGCCACCCGTATCGTGGTCGTCGGTCACGCCGACACCTCCGGTTCGGCCAAGTACAACGTCGGCCTGTCCCAACGCCGTTCGAAGGCCGTCGCTGACGCCCTCGTCGGTCTGGGTGTGAACAGCGGTGCGCTGTCGGTCGACTGGAAGGGTGAATCCGAACCCGCCGTCGCCACCGGCGACGGGGTGAAGGAACCCCTGAACCGCCGCTCGACGATCTCGATCAACTTCTGATCCTGATCTGAGCGACAAAGCTTAAGCGAAGGGCCCGGAGGAAACTCCGGGCCCTTTTGCTATGGGGAATGCGCCGGCGTCGCGCTCCCTCCCCTTTATGGGGAGGGTGTCACGCGCAGCGTGACGGGTGGGGAAGTCGGATGCCGCGCACCCAGAGCCTGTTGTCTTGAGACGCCAAGAGCACCCGTCGTCTCAGCTTGAACCCGAGTTCCCCACCCTGCGAGGCTTCGCCTCGCTGTCCCTCCCCATAAAGGGGAGGGAGGCGCGACAGCGCCCGATCCGCCGCCGTTACCCCGCCATCAGCACCCACGCCCCGACACAGGCGAAACCCGCCGCCGCGACCCAGCGGATCACCTTCAGCGGAATCCTCGTCGCCGCCGCCTCACCCAGCAGCACGGCCGGGGTATTGGCGATCATCATGCCGAGCGTCGTGCCGGTGGCGACCAGGGCGACGTTATGGAACTGCGCGCCCAGCGCCACCGTCGCCACCTGCGTCTTGTCGCCCATCTCGACCAGGAAGAAGGCCACCGCCGTGGTCAGGAAGATCGAGCCGGCCTTGAGGGCCGGCGGCGCCTCGTCCTCCTCCAGCCTGTCGGGAATTAAGGCCCAGACCGCGAAGGCCAGAAAGGCCAGGCCCAGCACCCACCTCATCCACGGCCCCGACAGCAGGCCGGCCGCCAGTTCGCCGACCCAGGCCGCCAGGGCGTGGTTGACCAGGGTGGCGATCAGGATGCCCAGCAGGATGGGAACCGGCCGGCGGAACCGGGCCGCCAGCAGGATGGCGAGCAGCATGGTCTTGTCGCCGATCTCGGCGATGGCCACCAGGCCGGTGGAAACGAGCAGCGCTTGCATCAAAGGTATCCCGAGCGGGGCCGACAAGACGGACCATTGGCTTGCCGCGCCGAAGACCCCGCATGGTCCGGCGCGAAAGCCAAAGGTCTCGCCAGGCCTTTTCAGGCTAGCGCCGCCATGGGGCGGACCCCAAGTCTGTTGACGGCGCTCCCGCTGGATATGCGGGCGGCTACTCCCCAGTGACGCAGGTCAGATAGCGACCGTCCGCCTGGGGATCAAGCCCAGGGCCCGGTCTTGCGGGCGTCCCGCGTCGTCGGCACGGCCGTCGAGCGCGGCGCCTCGACCACCGGCGCCGCCCGGCCACCGTGCTGGACCGCCAGTTTGCGGAGCGCTTCGACACGGTTGCGAGTGCTGGGGTGGGTCGAGAACAGATTGTCCGCCCCCTCGCCCGACAGCGGGTTGATGATGAACATCTGGGCCGTGGCCGGATTGCGCTCGGCGGTCCAGTTCGGCTCGCGGTGGGCCCAGCCGTCGATCTTGGCCAGGGCGCTGGCCAGGGCGTCCGGATCGCCGCTGATTTCCGCCCCGCCCCGGTCAGCTTCGTACTCGCGGCCCCTGGAGATCGCCATCTGCACCAGGGCCGCGGCGATCGGGGCCAGGATGGCCAGGGCGATGGTCCCGATCAGCCCCGCCGGCCGGTCGCGGTCGCCGCCGAAGAACAGGCCGATGTTGGCCAGGGCCGAGACCGCCCCGGCAATGGTCGCCGTCACCGTCATGGTCAGGGTGTCGCGGTGGCGCACATGGGCCAGTTCGTGAGCCATGACGCCGCGGATTTCGCGCCGGTCGAGCATGCGCAGCAGCCCGACGGTGGCGGCCACTGCCGCGTTCTCCGGATTGCGCCCGGTGGCGAAGGCGTTCGGCTGGTCGCCCTCGATGACATAGACCTTCGGCCTCGGCAGCCCGGCCCGCTGCGCCATCTCCAGCACATCGCTCACATAGGTGCGGATCAGGGGCTCGGGGTGGCTCTCGTCGACCTCGACGGCGCCGTACATGCGCAGCACGATCTTGTCGGCGTTCCAGTAGCTGAACAGGTTCATGCCGCCGGCCAGCACCAGGGCGATCAGCATGCCCGTGGTCCCGCCGATGAAATAGCCGACGACGAGGAAGACGGCGGTCAACGCCGCCAGCAGCATGAAGGTGCGCAGAGAGTTGTTCATGCCGATGATGTGGTTGGCGCCCCGGCGTTGTTCAAGCCGGCCGCCGCCTGTCAGGGCGCCGCGGCGCCCGGGACGCCCCAAAGCCGCTCATGTAATGATCCGACCCAATTGTTGTTTGAAGGAATTGGGCCGCCCGTCTCCCCTTTTTCACAAGTCGCCGCTATAAGGCGCCATGAAAAAGCAAAAAGAAGCAGTCGCCATCGTCGAGCGACTGGAACAAGAATACGACCGATCCGTCTCCTGCCTGCGTGAAAACCTCAAGGCCTTCCTCGAAGAGGGCAAGCGGCCGGACCCCAGCCTTCGCGAAACCGGCGCCTACGCCTATCCCGAACTGCGGCTCAGCTGGTCGGGGGAGAGCGGCTATCCGGTGATCACCCGCGCCTATGCGCGGCTGTCCGATCCCGGCCACTACGCCACCACCGTCACACGCCCGGCCATGTTCCACGACTATCTGGTCGAACAGCTGGCCCATCTGATGGAAGACTTCGACGTCGAGGTCGACGTCGGCCGCTCGACCCAGGAAATCCCCTTCCCCTACGTTCTGGACGGCGGCGACCTGTCGCTCGCCGACGCCCAGGCCAGCGAGATCGCCCGCTTCTTCCCGGCCACCGAACTGGCCTACATCGGCGACGAGGTGGCCGACGGCCTGTGGGACCCCCTGATGGCCGAAGACCGGCCGCTGGCCCTGTTCGACGGCCTGCGCACCGACTTCTCCCTGGCCCGCCTCAAGCACTACACCGGCGCCCCGGCCGAGCATGTCCAGCAGTACATCCTGTTCACCAACTACCACCGCTACGTGGACGAGTTCGTGCGCTGGGGCTGCGAACAGCTGAAGGACGGCCAGTACGAGGCCCTCAGCTGCTCGGGCGGCGTCTACGTCACCAAGGACACCCCCGACCCCGAGCTGGCCGTGGCCAACGGTAATTGGCGCCGCCACCAGATGCCGGCCTACCACCTGATGGCGCCCGGCGGTCAGGGCATCACCCTGGTCAACATCGGCGTCGGCCCGTCCAACGCCAAGACCATCACCGACCACCTGGCCGTGCTTCGCCCTCAGGCCTGGCTGATGATCGGCCACTGCGGCGGCCTGCGCGGCAGCCAGCGGATCGGCGACTATGTGCTGGCCCACGCCTATCTGCGCGAGGACCATGTGCTGGACGCGGTGCTGTCGCCGGACATCCCCATCCCCAGCATCGCCGAGGTGCAGCGCGCCCTCTACGACGCCGCCAAGCTGATCAGCGGCGACAACAGCGAGACCCTGAAGCGCCGCCTGCGGACCGGCACGGTGGTGACCACGGACGATCGGAACTGGGAGCTGCGCTACACCTCCAGCGCCCTGCGCTTCAACCAGAGCCGGGCCGTCGGCATCGACATGGAAAGCGCCACCATCGCCGCCCAGGGCTTCCGTTTCCGGGTGCCCTACGGGACGCTGCTGTGCGTGTCGGACAAGCCGCTGCACGGCGAGATCAAGCTGCCTGGCCAGGCCAACGCCTTCTACGAACGCGCCATCGGCCAGCATCTGCAGATCGGCATCGCCACGGTGGACCTGCTGCGCGCCGAGGGGCCGAGGCTGCACAGCCGCAAGCTCCGCGCCTTCGACGAGCCACCGTTCAGATAAATTCCTCCCCGTCGCTTCGCGCCGAAGGAGGATTTAGGCCGTCAGGAAGTTCACCACGGCCGTGGCCAGTCGCGGCTCGGCCACCGCCGTCAGGTGGTCGCCGGGCACGCGGATGGCCTTGGCGTTGGGCATGGCCGCCGCCAGCCTCTCGGGCGAGCCGTTGTCGGCGTCGTCCTCGCCGCAAACCACCAGGGTCGGCACGTCCAGCCCCGCGAGCTCCTGCGCCGTGGTCGCCGTGAAGCTGCTGAGCACGCCCAGCAGGGCCTGGGGATTGAAGCCGCCGGCCCGGATCCGCGCCTGGATGTATTTGCCGGCCCGGGGGTCGCGTGCGTTCTCGCCGTTGCGGATGCTGTCCTCGAACATCGCCGCCCTTGCACCCGCCTGCATGACGCCGCTGTCGCCCATGCCGCCGAGCACGCAGCGCCGCGGCCGCGCGCCGCCGACCATGAAACGCACCGCCGTCCGGGCCCCGAGGCTGTAGCCGACCAGGTCGTAGTCGGTCAGGCCCAGATGGGCGACCAGCGCCGCCTGGTCCCGCGCCAGCACATCGCCCGGCCAGGCCGAGGCTTCCTCCGGCGCCGCCGACTCGCCATGTCCGCGCAGGTCCGGGGCGATGACCTCGAAGCCGGCCTCGGCCACCGCCGCCGCGATTCCCGGCTCGAACCAGTTGAGGCGGGCGGTGGCGATGAAGCCATGCAGCAGCAACACCGGCCGTCCGGCGCCGGCGCGCTGGAAGGCGATGGGCTGTCCGTCGAAACTGTCAAAATGCTCGGTCATGGCCGAAGCGTGGCGCATGAACGGCCGCCTGCGCAATCCCTTCTCCCGCTTGTCGGGAGAAGGTGGCCCCCGAAGGGGGTCGGATGAGGGCAGCGCCGCCGTCAGCCGACCGCACCTCGCAAACCTTCATCAGCCGGCGCTGCCCTCATCCGGCGGCTACGCCGCCACCTTCTCCCGACAAGCGGGAGAAGGATCGTGAAGACGTTTCCTTCGTCGCCAAATGCCCCTAGCGTCCCATCACTGAATTCTGGGGAGCTTCACACCATGCTAAAGTTGGCCCTGACCGCAGGCGTCGCCTTCAGCCTTCTGGCCGGCGCGGCCAGCGCCGCCACCGTGGCGGTCACCGCCGAGCGGATGCTCGACGTGCGCACCGGCAAGTACATCGACAAGCCCATGGTGGTGATCACCGACGGCAAGATCACCGCCGTCGGCAGCCAGGCCAGCATGACCGTGCCGGCCGACGCCAAGAAGGTCGACCTGCCCGGCCTGACCCTGCTGCCCGGCCTGATCGACATGCACGTCCACCTCGATTCCTCGCCCCTCTACGGCGGCTACGGCGGCCTGGCCTTCACCGACGCCTTCTGGACCGTGGTCGCCGTGAAGAACGCCGAGGCGACCCTGGCGGCCGGCTTCACCACCGTGCGCAACGTCGGCGCCGACCGCTACAACGACGTCGCCGTCAAGGAGGCCATCGAGGCGGGCTTCGCCGTCGGCCCGCGCATCGTGCCGGCCGCCTATGCGATGAGCGCCACCGGCGGCCACTGCGATTCCACCTATCTGCCCCCCTCGGCGAACGTCACCGCCCCCGGCGTCGCCGACGGGCCGGATGAGGCCCGCAAGATGGTCCGTAAGCTGAAGAAGTACGGCGCCAAGGCGATCAAGATCTGCGCTACCGGCGGGGTCTTCTCCAACGACGCGGTCGGGGTCCAGCAGATGACCCTCGAGGAGATCAAGGCCGTCACCTCCGAGGCCCACATGGCCGAGATGAAGGTCGCCGCCCACGCCCATGGGCCCGAGGGCATCCGCGCCGCCATCGAAGGCGACGTCGACACCATCGAGCATGCCTCCCTGGTCGACGACGAGGGCATCAAGCTGGCCCTCAAGCACGGCGCCTACTTCGGCATGGACATCTACAACACCGAATACACCCAGGCCGAGGGCCCCAAGAACGGGGTGCGCGAGAGCGAGCTGAAGAAGGACCGCGACATCGCCGAGGCCCAGCGGCAGAACTTCTGCAAGGCGGTAAAGGCCGGAGTGAAGCAGATCTACTCGACCGACGCCGGCATCTATCCGCACGGCGACAACGCCAAGCAGTTCGCCATCATGGTCCGCTATTGCGCCACGTCCTTGCTGGCCATCCAGAGCGCCACCGTCACTGCCGCCGAGGCGCTCGGCCAGACCGGCGAGGTCGGCGAGATCAAAGCCGGCGCCTGGGGCGACCTGATCGCCGTCGAAGGCGACCCGCTGGCCAATGTGCGGGTGCTGGAAAGCGTGAAGTTCGTGATGAAGGGCGGCGAGGTGGTGAAGGGGCCTTAGTTCCTCCCCCTTCGGGGGAGGGGGACCGCGCGCGCAGCGCGTGGTGGAGGGGGTTCCCACCGGCGGTTCAGCTTCGACAGGTTACCCGCTGACTTGGTGAGCGGACCCCCTCAGTCAGCGGCTACGCCGGTGCCAGCTCCCCCGTAGGGGGAGCAACTGGGGCCTCTAGGCCTCGCACACCGCTTTGATCTCGGCCCGCAGTTCCGGCAGCCCGTCGCCCTTCTCGGACGAGGTGGCGATCACCCGCGGGAAGGCGGCCGGGCGCTTGGCGATCTGGGCCTGGGTCTTGACGACCAGGGCCGCCGCCTCGGCCGGCTTGATCTTGTCGGCCTTGGTCAGGACGATCTGGTAGCTGACCGCCGACAGGTCGAGCGCGTCGAGCGCCTCCTTGTCGACCTCCTTCAGCCCGTGCCGGGCGTCGATCAGCAGATAGACCCGCTTCAGGTTCGGCCGGCCGCGCAGATAGGCCCGCCCCAGGTCCTGGAACTTGTTGGCCGCCGAGCGCGACACCCGGGCGAAACCATAGCCCGGCAGGTCGACCAGCCGGATCCTGTCGGCCAGGACGAAGAAGTTGATCTCCCGCGTCCGGCCCGGCTCGTTGGAAGCCCTGGCCAGCTTCTTGTGGCCGACCAGGCCGTTGATCAGGCTCGACTTGCCGACGTTCGAGCGGCCGGCGAAACAGACCTCCGGCATGTCCGGCGGCGGCAGTCCGTCCATCTTCACCGCCCCCATCATGAACGTGGCCTGGCCGGCGAAGAGGACGCGCGCCTCCTCCAGCTGCTCGTCCGTGAACAGGGGGGTGTCGGTCATCAGGCGGCCTTGGCGCTGAATCGCTTGAGGAAGTCGTCGATCGGGTTATCGACCTTCAGCCGGTGCATGATGATGTACTGCTGCAGGATCGAGAGGCAGTTCGAGAACGTCCAGTAGATGATCAGGCCGACCGCGAAGGGGGCCATGATGAAGGTGAACAGGATCGGCATCAGCTGGAAGATGCGCTGCTGCATCGGGTCCGGGGCCGGCGGGTTCATCGCCGTGGTCAGCCACATGGTGAAGCCGTAGATCAGCACGCAGATGCCCAGGCCCAGGGCGCCGGCTCCGAAGCCGACCGCCGACGGATGGGTGGTCAGCAGGCCGCCGACCAGCGGCAGCATGCCCGGATCGTAGGGCAGCAGGCCAAACAGGTTCCAGATGTTGGTCGGATCGCGCGCCGACAGGTCCTTCACGAAGCCGACGAACGGCGCGTGGCGCATCTCGATGGTCACCGACAGCACCTTGTAGAAGGCCAGGAACACCGGGATCTGCAGGAACAGCGGCAGGCAGCCGGCGACCGGATTGACCTTCTCACGCTGGTAGAGGGCCATGGTCTCGGCTTGCAGCTTGGCCGGGTCGTCCTTGTACTTTTCCTTCAGCGCGTTCATCGGCTCGGTGAGCTTCTTCATCCGGCTCATCGACTCGTAGGATTTGTTGGCCAGCGGGAAGAGGATGACGCGCACGCACAGGGTGACCAGCAGGATGGCGACGCCGAAGTTGCCGACGAAGCCGTAGAAGAACTCCAGAGCCATGAAGAAGGGCCGGGTCAGGAAGCTCAGCACGCCCCAGTCGATGGCCCGGTCCAGCTCGGGCACGCCCAGCTGCTTCTGGTAGGTCTTGAGGAGTTCGGCGCGCTTGGCGCCGGCGAACAGATGGGTGGTCTCGCTGACCGTCGCGCCGGGGGCGATGGTCTTGGCCGCTCCGACCGCGTCGGTGATGTAGTAGTCGCGGCCGTCCTGGGTGGCCTGCAGATAGCGGGCGTCGATCTTCTCGGCCTGGTTCGGGATGATGGCGGTCAGCCAGTATTTGTCGGTGATGCCAAGCCAGCCGCCGGTGGCGGCCCACTTCTGCTCGGCCTTGCCCTTGGCGGCGTCCTTCTTCCAGGGGACGTACTTCTTGAGCCGCAGCTCCTTGTCCAGCCAGCCGACGGCGCCCTCGTGGACGTTCTGGCCCTTGCCCGCCTCAGGCGGCAGGCCGGCCCGGCGCACGGCCGAGTAGGGCTGCAGGGCGATGGCCGCGGCGCCGGTGTTGGTCACCGTGTCGGTGACGGTGAACAGGTAGTGGTCGTCGACGGCGATGGTGCGATCGAACACCAGGCCCTGCGGCGAGGTGTAGGTCAGCACGACCGGGGTCTTCTCGGTCAGGGTCTGGCCCGACTTGACGGTCCAGACGGTCTTGTCGTCGGGCAGGCCGGCCACATTGCCAGCCAGCCAGCCGAACTCGGCGAAGAAGGCGTTGGCGGTCCCTTCGGGGCGCAACAGATCGACGCGCGGCGAGGTCTTCTCGACCGTCTGGCCATACTGCTGCAGGGCCAGGTCGTCGAAACGGCCGCCGGTCAGGCTGATCGAGCCGGCCAGCACCGGCTTGCCGTCATGGCCCAGGGTGCGCACCGGCACGCGCGGCGACTCGGCGATGGCGGCGGCCCTGGAGAGGTTCCCCGCCCGGGCCGTCGGCACGGCCGCCTTGCCAGCCGGCGTCACCGACTTCTCGACGGCCGCCTTGGCCTTCAGCTCGGCCCGCTTGGCCTTGGCCTGCGGCTCCAGGATGAACATCTGGTAGCCGAACAGCATGATGATCGCGATGACGAAGAAGGCGATCGTGTTGCGGGATTCTTTTTGCATGGAGCGGGTTCAGACCAACGCTGAAGGAGAGGGAGGCGCGCCATCCCCAGAGACGGAGGGGGGCGCGGCGGGTAAGTCGGCGGCGAGCCTTATCAGCGCGCTTTTCACATCGTCAAGCAAACGCCCCCAATCGCGGACGGGCGTTCCGTCGCGGGCGACAAAGACATAGTCACATCCGGGCCGTCCGAAAGAGGGCAGCAGCGCTCTCGCCGCTTCGCGCAGGCGTCTTTTGGCGCGGTTGCGAACCACGGCCCCGCCGATCTTCTTGGTTGCGGTAAAGCCGATGCGGACGATCGGGTCATCGTCCTGGCGGTGGCGCACTTGCACGACCACGGCGCCATGGGCGCGATAAGCGCCTTTGGCGGCCGCCAGAAACTGGGGCCGCCTCGTCATGCGTTCGATGTTCAAAAGCTCGGGCAGGGGTTGGCCCCCCGATGCGAAAAGGATGACGGCTCTTAGGCCGTCAGCTTCTTGCGGCCCTTGGCGCGGCGGCGCGCAACGATCTTCTGACCGTTCTTGGTGGCCATGCGAGCGCGGTAGCCGTGACGGCGAGCGCGCACAAGACGCGAAGGCTGAAAGGTGCGCTTCACAGGTCTGCTCCGAGAAATAACAAGCTATGCGCGCCGGGAAGGCCCGTCGCGATTGAGCGGGGGTGGATACGGGATGAGGTGTGCGGAGTCAACCGTTGGGCTATTGGGGACACATTGAATTTCGCCAGGGCGAAATTCAATGTGTCCCCTCTTCTCTTACAGGTCCGGCCTGATGACGGCCTTGCCAATGACCTTGCGCCCTGCCAGCAGCTCGAAGGCCTCGCGCCAGTCGCCGAGCGGAACCTCGGCGTGCACCCGGGGCTTCACCCTTCCCTCCTCGGCCAGCTTCCAGATCGCCGCCTGATTCTCCCGGCCGCGCTCGGGGAACTGACGGCCGTATTCGCCGGCCCGCACACCGACGACCGAGAAGCCCTTGATCAGCGGCATGTTGACCGACACCTCCGGAATCCGCCCGGAAGTGAAGCCGATGACCAGCAGCCGGCCGTCGAAGGCGATGCAGCGCACGCTCTCGTCGAACACGTCGCCGCCGACCGGGTCGTAGATGACGTCCGCCCCGCCGCCTGTGATCTCCTTCACCCGTTCGCGGAAGCCGCGCGTGACGTTGAGCACCGCGTCCGGCGCATATTCCCGCGCCACCACCGCCAGCTTGTCGTCCGAGGCCGAGGTGGCGATCACCTTGGCCCCCATGGCCTTGGCCAGGTCCACCGCCGCCAGCCCCACCCCGCCGGCCGCGCCATGCACCAGCACCCATTCGCCCGGCTGCAGATTGGCCCGCCGCACGAAGGCGACATAGGCCGTCAGATAGGCGGCGCCATAGCCGGCCGCCTGGGCGAACGACAGCGCCGCCGGCTTGGCCCGCACTGCCGCCGCCGGCAGCAGGGCATACTCGGCGAACCCGCCCAGCTTGGCCCCGCCGACCACGGCGTCGCCGACGCTCAGGCCCTCGACGCCGGCGCCCAGCGCCTCGACCTCGCCACTGAGCTCCATGCCAAGCCCGAACGGCAGCGGCGGTTTCAGCTGGTACTCGCCCCGCGTCATCAACAGGTCGGGAAAATTGACCCCCGCCGCCCGCACCTTGACCAGCACCTCGCCAGGCCCGGGCGTCGACACGGGAATGTCCCGCAGGGAGACACCGGCGTAGTCGGGGGCGAGACGGTCGACGATCAGGGCGCGCATGGGCTCAAGGATCGGACGGCGACGTCAGGGAAGTCTACCCCGCTGCTAGCAGAGCTTCCCCTCGAACCCCTGCCGCACCAGCCCGGCGATCTCGCGGCAGGCCACGTCGGCCGCCGGGATGGCGCCGGTGAAGGCGGTGAAGCCGTGGGCCAGGGCGTCGTAGCATCGGTACAGCACCGGCACGCCCGCCGCCTTCAGGAGCCGGGCATAGGCCTCGCCCTGGTCGACCAGCGGATCGAAGCCCGCCGTCACCACGATGGCCGGGGCCAGGCCGCTCAGATCCTGGGTCCGGATCGGCGACAGGCGCGGGTCGGCCGGGTCGTCGTCGGGGCCTATGTAGTGGCCCATGAACCAGGTCATGGTGTCGCGCGACAGCGGATAGGCGTCGGCGTAGGTGGTCATCGACTGGGTCTCCGACGCCACATCGACGGCCGGATAGACCAGCAGCTGCAGCACCGGCTGCGGCTCGCCAGCCGTCTTCATCTCCTGGGCCAGGATGGCGGCGAAGTTGCCGCCCATGGAATCGCCGCCGATCGCCAGCCGGCCGTCCGGCGCGCCGAACCGGGCGGTATTCTCCCGCGCCCAGCGCCAGGCGGCCAGCATGTCCTCCAGACCGGCCGGGAACCGGTGCTCGGGCGCCAGCCGGTAGTCGATCGACAGCACGGCGCAGCGCGCATGCTTGGCGAGGATGCTGCAGAAGGCCTGGCAGGTGTCGAGGTCGCCGATCACCCCGCCGCCGAAGTGGGCGAAGACCAGCAACGGCGCCTCGGCGTCCTGGTCGCTCGGCCGATAGGCCCGGGCCGGGATGTCGCCCTCGGCCCCGGGAACGGTCAGGCTCTCGATCCGCACGTCCGGCTCGGGCTTGCCGGCCATCATGGCCAGGCCCTGGGCGCTGCCGACGCGGGCCTCCTGGGCGCTCAGCGACGACATGGCCGGCATGCTGCGCGCGCCCGCGGCCAGGAACTGGAACCGGGGGTCCAGCGTCCGCCCGCCCTGGTAGACCGCCGATCCCCCCGACAGCAGCCGCAGGATCGGCGGCGGCAGCGACAGCAGCACCTTCAGGATGGCTCGCTGGACGCCCTGATCGGCCATCGTCTCTCTTTCCTTACGGTTCGCGCAGGCGCGGCAGGGCCGGGATGCCGCCGAGGATCAGCTTCACCGCGAAGTCGCAGGCCGCCACCGTGTCGATCGGCCGGCGGGCCATCATCCGGTCGCCGACCTCCCGGGCGATGGCGATACAGGCGGCGGCCAGGTAGTCGGCGTCGACCCGAGGCGCTCCGCCCCGCTCGATGGCCACGCCGAAGGCGTCGCGCACCTCCTCGAACACCCGCTCCATTTCCGGGGTCTCGATGGTGATGTGGGGGTGGCGCTCGCCGGCCGGCCGGCTGGCCTCCCAGTTCTGATGCTGGTCGACCACGAAGTCGTAATAGGCCTGGATGGCGGCGCGCAGGTAGCCTTCGAAGTCGTCCGCCTGTTCCCAGCAGGCCCGCAGGATCGGCCGGAAGCGCCGGGCGCCATCGTCGGCCAGGGCCTCGAACACCTCCTCGCGGGAGCGGAAGTAGTTGTAGAAGGCCCCGACCGAGAGGTCCGTGCGGCGGATGATGTCGCGCACCGTCGCCGCCTCATAGCCCATCTCGGAGAACACCGCGCGGGCCGCGTCGAGGATCGCCTGGCGGTTGGCCTGTTTGGTCTGTTCGCGCTTGCCGGTGGAAAGGACAGTGATCTGACTCATTGCGTCCAAAGCTAGCAGGCCTTGGCCCATTGGAGAAAAGGAATCCAACGGTGGAATGGCGACTCCCGCTGAGCGCGAACCGGAGGTAGTCTGCGCTTCATACCGACGCGTAACGTCGGACTGGGGCCGTGAAACATGACGATCGCCGCCGACGGCAGCGAAGGGCGACAAGGCACGCGCGCCGACCTGCGCCGCCGCCAGATTCTCGACGCCGCGCGAAAACTTGTCTCCGAGAAGGGATTCGGCTGCCGCATGGACGAGGTGGCCGCCGCCGTCGGCGTCACCAAGCCGGCGGTCTATCGCTACTTTCCGGGCAAGGACAAGCTGATCCGCGCCATGCTGGAGGAGGACCTGGTCGTTCCGACCCAGGCCCTGGTCGCCCGCATCGACGCCTACCAGGGGCCCATCCGCGGCCTGTTGGAGATCTTCGCCGAGGGCACCCTGGCCATCCAGGAGAATGGCCTTTCGCGGGGCTACATGGCCCTGGCCATGGACGAGGCCCAGAGCCGCCCCGACGTCGCGGCCCTGATCCGCGAGAACGTGCTGACCGTCAGCGTCATGCGCGTCGCCCAGGCCTTCCTGCGCGCCATCCAGGCCGGTGAGCTGCGGCCCGTCGAGGACCCGACCATGCTGGTGCGGCTGTTCTTCGCCCCCTTCATGCAGATCGCCCTGGTGCGCGGCGGCTTCGGCGTGCCGATGGCCGGCCCGGAGGCCTACCGCGAGTATGTGCGGTTCCACATCGACGCGTTCCTGCGGGCGTTTGGGCCGGAAGGTTAGAAGAGGGGACACATTGAATTCTTCGAATTCAATGTGTCCCCGTTTGCCTCAGGCCGCCGCTTCCCGCGCCCGCGCCGCCACCGGCAGCGCATAGCCCACCGCCCGAGCCCGCGCCTCGCCGCGCGCGACCTCCTTTTTCAGGTCGGCCACATAGTGGTTGAAGTCGACCTGGATCGTGTGCCGCGCGGCCTTGTAGTAGGGGCCCAGGTAGAAGGCCTCGTCCTTGGCGGTGACGCTCTCCATCTCCGCCTGGCCGGGCGGGCGGTAGCGGCCGGTCAGATAGGCGGCGGCCAGCTTGCCCTGCTGTTCGGCGAAGTTGACCAGGGTCGGCAGCGGCTGGGCCAGGCCCATGAAGAACAGGTTGTCGATCCCCGGTTTCATCATCCGCTTGTAGAGCGGGAAGCGATGCTCGGCGTCGGGCAGCAGGGCCGGATCGTCGAAGAAGGGGAACTTCATGTCGTAGCCGGTGGCGAAGACGATGGCGTCGACCTGTTCGACGCTATCGTCGGCGAAGCGGACGTTCTTTCCCTCCAGCGCCTTGATCGCCGGCTTGAACTTCACGTCGCCGCAACCGGCCCGGGTCAGGAACTCGCCGCTGACCGAGGGGTGGGCCTCCAGTGGCTCGTGGTCGGGCTTGGGCAGGCCGTAGTCTTCCATCCTGCCGAGCGTCTTCTTGATGACATTGCGGGCCAGGGCCTGGCCGATCGACCGGGGTATCCAGGCCGGCAGGGCGCTTTTGTCGGCCGGCTTGCCGTTCATGTACTTGGGCAGCACCCAGACCCCGCGCCGGGCCGAGACCCACAGGTTCCTGGCGATCGGCCGTTGGGCCAGCTCGCTGGCGATATCCATCGCCGAGTTGCCCATGCCGACCACGACGACATTCTTGCCGCGCATGTCGACCGGGTCGAACGGATCGCAATAGGCGTGGCTGTGGAAGGCCGCCCCGTCGAACTCGCCCGGGTAGTCGGGGATGCGCGGGCTCCAGTGGTGGCCGTTGCAGACGAACAATACATCATACAGTCGCGTCTCGCCGGTCGACAGGGTCACCGCCCAGACGCCGTCCTCGCGCCGTTTGGCCCTGGTCACCCCGGTGTTGAAGGTGATGGTCTGGCGCAGGCCGAAGTGGTCGACGTAGTCCTTGAAGTACTGGAACAGCTGGGCGTGGTGCGGGAAGTCGGGCCAGTCGGCCGGGACCGGGAAGTCCTCGAAGGCCAACCGCCATTTGGAGGTGTCGATATGCAGGCTCTCGTAGCAGGCCGACATGCCGTTGGGGTTCTTGTAGTACCAGTTGCCGCCGATCTCGTCGGAGATCTCGAAGCAGTCGTAGGGAATGCCGGCGTCCTTCAGCCGCTTGGCGGTGGTGAACCCCGAACAGCCCGCGCCGATGATGCAGGCCTTGGGCAGCGCCCCATTGGCTCCGGTCATGCCGCTACTCCCTGACTTATCATTGTTCAGGTGACGCTATAGCGGATGACGCGCGGGTCAACCGTGACGTGGGGTCAGGAGCAGCCCGCCACGCAGCGCGCCCACTGCGGGCTGCAGGTCTCTTCCTCGGCCTCGGCCAGGCAGAAATAGCGGCTCTGGGCGCACCTTGTGCGGCACTGGCTGGCGGTGTTCGAGCCGGCCGAGCCGGAGGAGGTGCTGAGCAGGGGCCGGGTGAAGGCCAGGCCGGCCGGCAGGCTGGCGGTGCGACCCTGAACCGAGAAGTCGAGGGCCGGCGCCTCGGGCGCGGCCTCTTCCACCTTCGGTTCGGCGCCCTTCAGCCCCGCTTCCGCCGCCGTCGGCTGTGTCACCAGCCGCAGCTTGCCGCCCTGCGCGCCGGCCGGACTGGCCAGCAGCAGGAGGACGGCGATGATGGCGAGGCGGCGCATGGGCCTAGGGTGAGGCTGTGTCGTTAAGACGCGATTAACCACGTTCCGCCGCCGCCGGCCCGGCGCCCGCGACGGAAAGGCCCTGGATTCATGACGAAAGTTTAAGGGGCGGGTCCGCCCGCGCGGGAGCATGGTCCGCCACCTTCAAAACTCACAGGCCACCCTCATCCCATGAAACGCCTCCTGCTCGCGGCCGCCGCCGTTGCGGCCCTGTCGATCGCCGGTGTCAGCACCGCCGTCATCGCCGCCGACGCCACCGCCCCCGCTACCGCCGCCGAACTGGCCAAGGCCCCGCGCATGGGGACCTGGGGCTTCGACCTGGCTGGCCGCGACCTGTCGACCAAGCCCGGCGACGACTTCTTCCGCTACGCCAACGGGACCTACGTCGACCAGATGGTGATCCCGGCCGACCGCGCCTCCTACGGGGTCTCCGGCAAGCTGCGCGAGCTCAGCGACGCCCGCAGCCGCGCCATCATCGAGACCGCCGCCAAGACCCCAAACGCCAAGGGTGAGGCCCAGCAGATCGGCGGCCTCTACAACAGCTTCATGGACGAGGCCCGCCTCGAAGCCCTCGGCGCCAAGCCGCTTAGCCCCGACTTCGCCGCCGTGAAGGCTGCCAAGACCCACGACGCCCTGGCCGTGCTGATGGGCGGCGGCCAAGGCAAGTTCGGCAACACCGTCTTCGGCGTCGGCATCGGCCCGGAAGCCAAGGACCCGACCAAGTACGCCGTCTACGTCGGCCAGGCGGGCCTGGGCCTGCCCGACCGCGACTACTATCTGACCGAGCAGTTCGCGGCCAAGAAGACCGCCTACCGCGCCTACGTCGCCCAGCTCCTGACCCTGGCCGGCTGGGCCAACCCGCAGGCCAGCGCCGACGCCATCGTCGCCTTCGAAACCAAGATCGCCGAAGCCAGCTGGACCAAGGTCCAGCAACGGGACCCGGTCGCCTCGGTCAACCCGATGACGGTCGCCGAACTGCAGAAGCTGGCCCCCGAGTTCAACTGGACGGGCTACCTGGCCGCCGCCGGCCTCGGCGCCGAACAGAACGTCATCGTCGGCGAAAAGAGCGCCTTCCCGAAGATCGCCGCCATCTACAAGGCGACCCCGATCGAGACCCTGCAGGCCTGGGAAGCCTTCCACATCGCCGACCAGGCCAGCCCCTATCTGAGCAAGGCCTTCGCCGACGCCAACTTCGAGTTCCGCTCCAAGACCCTGTCGGGCCAGCCCGAACAGCGGGCCCGCTGGAAGCGCGGCGTCGGCCTGACCGGCAACACGCTCGGCGAGGCGGTCGGCAAGCTCTACGTCGAGGCCTACTTCCCGGCCGAGTCCAAGGCCCAGATGGAAGAGCTGGTCGGCAACCTGCTGGTCGCCATGAAGGCCCGCATCGAAAAGCTCACCTGGATGAGCCCCGAGACCAAGGCCAAGGCCCTGGCCAAGGCCGCCAGCTTCACCGTCAAGGTCGGCTACCCCGACCAATGGCGCGATTACAGCAAGCTGGTGATCAAGAACGACGACCTCTACGGCAACATCGAGCGCTCCGGCGCCTTCGAGTGGACCTACCAGGTCGGCCGCCTGCACAAGCCGGTCGACAGGAAAGAGTGGGGCATGTTCCCGCAGACGGTGAACGCCTACTACAACCCGCAGCTCAACGAGATCGTCTTCCCGGCCGCCATCCTGCAGCCGCCCTTCTTCGATCCGCAGGCCGACCCGGCCGTCAACTACGGGGCCATCGGCGCGGTCATCGGCCACGAGATCAGCCACGGCTTCGACGACCAGGGCAGCCAGTTCGCCGCCGACGGATCGCTGACCAACTGGTGGCAGCCGGTCGACGCCGAGAAGTTCAAGGCCCAGACCACCAGCCTCGGCGCCCTCTACTCCAGCTTCGAGCCTCTGCCCGGCGCCCGCGTCAACGGCGACCTGACCATGGGCGAGAACATCGGCGACCTGGGCGGTATCCTGATCGCCTATGACGCCTACCGCGCCAGCCTCGGCGGCAAGGAAGCCCCGGTCATCGACGGCCTGACCGGCGACCAGCGCTTCTTCCTGGCCTTCGGCCAGGCCTGGCGCAGCAAGCTGCGCGACGACGCCCTGCGGCAGCAGATCGCCTCGGACCCGCACAGCCCGGCCTACTACCGCGTCATCGGCACCCTGCGGAACGTCGACGCCTGGTACACGGCCTTCAACGTCCAGCCCGGCGACAAGATGTACGTGGCTCCCGAGAACCGCGTCCGCATCTGGTAGCGGAAACGGGGACACATTGGATTTCGCGAGCGAAATCCAATGTGTCCCCTCTTTTTCAGCGGTCGACCCCCCGCCGGGGCATGAACAAAGTTTAAGGTTTCCCCGGACGTCAACGGGTGCATTGTCCGCCGCAATTCCACCTGAGGCCTCTGTATTTCCATGAAAAAAGTCCTGCTGAGCGCCGCCGCCGCGGCCGCCCTGTCCCTTGCCGCGTTCAGCGCGCAGGCCGGGGAAGACCACCTCTGCATCACCGACGACTGCGTCGTGCAGTCGATCTTCGACCTCGCCGATGTCCCGGCCCAGGGTGGGGCTCCGACCTCGCTGGAAAGCCCGCACTACGGAACCTGGGGCTTCGACCTCTCCGGCCGTGATCTCGCCGCCAAGCCGGGCGACGACTTCTTCCGCTACGCCAACGGCGCCTGGGCCGACCGCACCGAGATCCCGTCGGACCGCACCCGCTTTGGCAACTTCGACGCCCTGTCGATCCTGTCGGAAGCCCGCGTCAACGCCATCATCGCCGACACCGCCGCCGGCAAGGTGCAGGACAAGGACGCCGCCAAGATCGGCGCCGCCTACAACAGCTTCATGGATGAAGCGACCATCGAGAAGCTCGACATCAAGCCGCTGGCCGCCGAGCTGGCCGCGGTCAAGGCGGTCAAGACCCACAAGGACATGACCGCCCTCGGCGGCAAGGGCCAGACCTCCAACTACGCCTCCATCCTCGGCATCGGCATCACAACTGACGCGAAATCTCCTCAGAAGTACGCCGTGGCCGTCGGCGGCGGCGGTCTGGGCCTGCCGGACCGCGACTACTACCTCGATCCGAAGTTCGCGGAGAAGAAGGCCGCCTACGAGGTCTACATCACCAAGATGCTGACCATGGCCGGCTGGGCCAATCCCGCGCAGTCCGCCAAGGACATCATCGCCTTCGAGACCAAGATCGCCGAAGGCAGCTGGACCCGGGCCGAACGCCGCGACCGCGACAAGACCTACAACCCGATGACCCGGGCCGAGCTGGTCGCCTACACCCCCGGCTTCGACTGGGACGCCTACCTGGCCCAGACCGAGCTGCCCAAGGGCGTCGACCGCTTCATCCTGACCACCAACACCGCCTTCCCGAAGTTCGCCAAGGCCTATGCCGAGACGCCGATCGAGACGCTGAAGGCCTGGCAGGCCTTCAAGCTGGTCGATGGCGCCGCCCCGATGCTGTCCAAGCGCTTCGTCGACGCCAACTTCGAGTTCCGTTCGAAGACGCTGGGCGGCCAGCCCGAGCAGCGTCCGCGCTGGAAGCGGGGTGTGGCCTTCACCAACGGCATGGTCGGCGAGAGCGTCGGGCGCATCTATGTGGCCCGCTACTTCCCGCCGGAATCCAAGGCCAAGATGATCAGCCTGGTCGCCGACATCCGCGCCGCCCTGAAGACCCGCATCGAGAACCTGCCGTGGATGAGCCCGGACACCAAGGTCAAGGCGCTGGAGAAGCTGGCCAAGTTCACCGTCAAGATCGGCTACCCCGACGAGTGGCGTGACTACTCGGGCCTGGAGATCAAGGCCGACGACCTCTACGGCAACGCCACCCGCGCCGGCGCCTTCGAATGGCGCCGCGACGTCTCCCGGCTGTTCGAGCCGGTCGACAAGAAGGAGTGGGGGATGACCCCGCAGACGGTCAATGCCTACTACAACAGCGTCAACAACGAGATCGTCTTCCCGGCCGCCATCCTGCAGGCCCCCTTCTTCGACCCGACCGCTGACGACGCCATCAACTACGGCGGCATCGGCGGGGTGATCGGCCACGAGATCAGCCACGGCTTCGACGACCAGGGCCGCAAGTCGAACGGCGACGGCGTCCTGACCGACTGGTGGACCGCTGAGGACGCCGCCAAGTTCAAGGTCCAGGCCGACCGCCTGGGCGCCCAGTACGGCGCCTTCGAGCCCCTGCCGGGCGCCAAGGTGCAGGGCGCCCTGACCATGGGCGAGAACATCGGCGACCTGGGCGGCCTGAGCCTGGGTTACGACGCCTACCTCGTCTCCCTGCACGGCAAGCCGGCCCCGGTGCTCGACGGCATCACCGGCCAGCAGCGGGTCTTCTACGGCTGGGCCCAGGTCTGGCGCGCCAAGATCCGCGACGAAGCCCTGCGCCAACAGGTCGTCACCGACCCCCACAGCCCGGCCTACTACCGCGTCAACGGGACGATCCGGAACGTCGACGCCTGGTACGACGCCTTCGGCATCAAGGAAGGCGACAAGCTGTACGTGAAGCCGGAAGACCGGGTTCGGATCTGGTAGGCAGCGCCGCAGCAACGTGAACGAGGGGCGGTCCACCAGGACCGCCCCTTTTTTCTTATCTCTGTCATCCTTCGGTTGGCCCCGGCGAAAGCCGGGGACAATCCGGAGGACCCACCCGTAAGCTTGGCTGCTGGCGTCGGCAGGGTTGCTCGACAAGCGATGCCGACCTTCCGACTCCAGCTGTTTCCGCCCAACGGTGGGTCCTCCGGATCGCTTCGCGACCGAAGGATGACAGCGTTGATTTGTTCCTATATTGTTCCGCCGCGATGTACTTCACCTACATCCTCGCGAGCCGCTACAACGGGACGCCCTACACAGGCGTGACGTCACAGCTCATCGCGCGAACCAGCCAACACCGCCAGGATTTATTCAAAGGCTTCACCAGCAAGTACGGCGTCCACCGCCTGGTCTGGTACGAGGTCCACGGCGACATCACCGTCGCCATCCACCGCGAGAAGCGCATCAAGCACTGGCCCCGCGCCTGGAAGATCAACCTGATCGAGGCCGAAAACCCCCACTGGCGCGATCTCTATCCCGAGTTCTTCGTCGCCCCGCCCGGACCTCTGACCGGGATTGTCCCACCGAATTTCTAACCACCCCAACTGTCATCTTTCGGTCGCGCAGCGATCCGGAGGACCCACCGTGGGGCGGAGCCGGCTGGAGTCAGAGGGCCGGCATCACCCGTCGAGCACCCCCCCCAACGCCAGCCGCCAAGCTTACGGGTAGGTCCTCCGGATTGGCTTCGCCAACCGAAGGATGACAGGGATTTGGATCAACCGGCGAGGTCGCAGAGCCCGGCCGCGAAGCCCGCCTGGCGACGGTGTTTCTTCAGCGAGGCGCGGTCGCTTGCCGCGTCCGGCGTCTGGCTCAGGCGGAAGTACAGGCCGACCAGCATGGCGCGGCTGGCCCATTGGCGGCAGGCGCCGAACCCCATGACGGGGTGCGCCCGGCGGCACTTCGCTTCCAGCGCCTTCGCCGACGCCAGGGTCTGGCCGGCGTTGAACGCCTGCGCGGCGGCCAGGCAGTCCTCGCCGCCCCTGGCCCGGCCCGGGACTGCGACGTAGGGCGAAGCAGGCGGATCAGGGGCCAGAACCGCCGTGATCGGTTCCCTGAAGACGGCGAAAATCACCAGCGCAAGGACGACCAGAAGCACGCCACGAAGTTTTTTTGACGGTGATGTCATTTTTCTGCCGGAGGAGCCCAAAAAGGCGAAGGGCCCGTTGCGGGGGATAATCGCAACGGGCCCAACATTCCTCGATCACTCGATCCAAGCGGGCGTTTCCTCCCCGAAACGCCGGAAACGGGTTGCTCTTGTCGGCCGCCCTGTTTCGCCAGTCAAAAAGACGGCAAATCCCTGTCTGTGTCAACGCTGTCAGAGCCCTCTCCGCGCAAGAAACTGCGGGAAAACGGCTCAAAAAGGGTTGATCATTGGACGTTGCCGTCAAAACAACCGTGAGAAACCCTAATTTCTGACGTTTACGTCAATTCTGGTTAAGAAGCACTCGCAATTGCTCTTGCAACTGCTCGTATGGCGGGCATTCTGGCGAGAACACGTATTCCGGCGCCGCCGCCGTCACCGGTCCGACGCCGGCTGATTCCAGCGCCGCTCCGACCGCCGCCAGCTCGCCGCGGGGAATCAGCAGGCCCGAAGCCCGCGCCTGGCCGCCCCGTCCCTTGAAGGCCGCCGTCGCCGCCTTGGCCGCCGCGTCCTGGTCGGCCGGCCAGACCAGGGTCAGGGTCCGCTTGGCCCGGGCCCGCGCCTCGATCAGCGACAGCAGTCGCCGCGCCACGTCCAGGCGCCCGCCGCTCCAGTCGGCGGTCAGGGCCGCCGCCAGCTGCGCCTGGCTCCTGAGAATCACCCCGTCGCGCAGGGTGGCCAGGTGGTTGGCGCTGAGGGTCGCCCCGGTGGTGGTGATGTCGACGATGATCTCCGCCGCCCCGGCTGCCGGCGCCCCTTCGGTCGCCCCGGCCGATTCGACGATGCGGTAGTCGCCCACCCCGTGCTTCGCAAAGAAGGCCCGCGTCTGGGCGACATACTTGGTTGCTACCCTTAAGCGCCGGCCGGTCCGCGCCAGATGGTCGTGCGCCACCTCCTCCAGGTCGGCCATGGTCTCGACGTCCAGCCAGCTCTGCGGCGCCGCCACCACCAGGTCGGCCCGGCCAAAGCCCAGCGCCCGCAAGAGCAGCAGCCGCGCCTCGAAGTCGTCGCCCTGCTCGCGCAGCAGGTCCTCGCCGGTGATGCCCAGGTGTACCTCGCCGCTGTTCAAGGCCCGAGCGATCTCCCCAGCCGAGATCAGACGCACCTCCAGCCCGTCCAGCCCGGCGATGCGGGCGCGATAGCCGCGCTCGCCGCCGTCGGCCTCGATCTTCAGTCCGGCGTCGGCCAGCCAGGCCTCGACCTGTTCCTTCAGCCGCCCCTTGGAGGGAATGCCCAGAATGACGTCGCTCATTCCCCGCCCTCCCCAATTTCCTCGTTCAGAGCCGCCCGGGCAGGCCGGACCATGCAGCCCGCCGCCCCGCTTCCTGATCCGCCCAGCCGCGCCGCCAGCCCGTCGTAGCGTCCGCCGGCCGCCAGCGGCCGCTCGGCCCCCAGCGCCTCGCTGCGCACCTCGAACAGCGCCCCGTCGTAGTAGCCGAAGGCCCGCCCGAAGCCGGCCCCGAACCGCGCCCCGTCCAGCGGCACGCCGGCCTCGGCCAGCAGCTCCAGCCGCCGCCGCCAATCCCCAAGCCGCCCGTCCAGCTTGGCGCCGCCCAGGCCGGCCAGCGCCGCCAGGGCGATGGCCGGGGTGTCCTCGATCGACAGGAAGGCCCGCACCCGGCCAATCTGGTCCTCGGTCAGCCGCGCCCGCGCGCCCTCGCCACCCCGCGCCGCCAGCCGCCGGGCGATCTCCGCCGTCGGGCGGCCGCCGACCGGCGACACCCCCGCCAGGCCCCAGACCTCTTCCAGCAGGGCCACCGCCTCACTCTCTTCCAGGCCGGACAGCAGGCCGGCCAGCCTGCTCTGCGGCGCTTCCTCCGGACCCGTCTGCGGGTTCAGTTCGGCGCTCAGCAGGCGCGGTCGGTTGAAGGCCCGCTTGAGCCGCGCCGCCAGGGCCGGCTCCAGGGCCATGTCCTCGACCAGGGCCGAAAACAGGCTGACGTCGCCCAGCACCAGTGACAGGTCGCTCCGCCCGCCAGCCGCGGCCGCCCGCCAGGCCAGGCTGAGGATCTCCGCATCGGTCGCCGCCGCGTCGGCGCCGCCATAGACCTCCAGGCCCAGCTGCAGGAACTCCTCGGCGCGGGCCGAGCCGCCCGCCGCCCGGAAGGCCTTGCCTTCATAGACGTAGCGCCCGGCCGCCGCGCCGGAGGCGATGTGGGCCCGGGCGATGGGGATGGTGAAGTCGGGCCGCAGCGCCGCCTCCTCGCCACCCTCGGCCTGGACCACGAACAGCCGCGGCCGCATCGCCTCGCCGGCCAGGTCGAGCAGCAGCGCCAGCGGCTGCAGCACCGGCGTCTCCAGCGCCACCCCGGCCCCGGCGAAGGGGGCGCGGATGGCCGCCAGGGCCGCCTTGGGGACGGTCCGTTCCAGCCTCATTGCCCCCCACTCCCAAGGGAGGCATCCACAATGGCGCGGACCTTGGCCAGCAGCTCGGCGCGCGGCACGGTCTGCTGCCCCGGCCGCTCGGCCTTGTAGGCGTCGTTGTCGGCGATGTTGGCGGCCAGCGCCCGGCCAAGGTCCAGGTCCTTGATCGTCACCGTCCCGGCCGCGATCTCGTCGCCGCCGAGGATGATGGCGGCCGGCGCATGACGCCGGTCGGCATACTTCATCTGCGCCTTCATGCCCGATGATCCCAGGTAGACCTCGGCGGCGATGCCGGCGGCCCGCAGCTCGCCAGCGACGGCGAAATACTCGCCCATCTGCTCGGCGTCGAAGGCGATGACCACCACCGGCCCGCGCGCGGCCCCGGCCTCTTCCCGGCCCGCCGCCTTCAGGGCCGCCGCCAGGCGCGACACGCCGAAGGAGAAGCCCGTGGCCGGCACCGGTTGGCCGGTGAACCGCGCCACCAGGTCGTCATAGCGCCCCCCGCCGCCGATCGAGCCGAACCGCAAGGCCTGGCCCTTGTCGTCGACGGTCTCGAGCAGCAGCTCGGCCTCGAACACCGCCCCGGTGTAGTACTCCAGCCCCCGCACGATGCTGGGCTCGACGCTGGCCCGGCTCTCGTCGACGCCCAGCGCCTTCAGCGCCGCCGCGATCTTCGCCAGTTCCTCGATGCCTTCGGCCCCCTCGGCCGAGCCACCGACGATGCCCGAGAGCGCATCCAGGGTCTTGCCATTGTCGCCCGCCCCGGCGGCCAGGAAGGCCAGCACCTGCTCGGCGGCCTTGCCGCCCAGCCCGGCGCCCTTGGTGAAGGCGCCGCTCTCGTCCAGCCGCCCCTCGCCAAGCAGCAGCTTCACCCCGTCCGGTCCCAGCCGGTCCAGCTTGTCCACCGCCCGCAGCACGGCCAGCTTCTGCCCGGCGCTCTCGACCCCGGCCGCCGTCAGCAGGCCGTTGAGCAGCTTGCGATTGTTGATCCGCAGCACCGCCGTGCCGCGCGGCAGCCCGGCCGCCTCCAGCCCCTCGGCGGCCATGGCGATGATCTCGGCGTCGGCTTCCGGCCGGGCCGAGCCGACGGTGTCGGCGTCGCACTGGATGAACTCGCGGAACCGCCCCGGCCCCGGCTTCTCGTTGCGCCACACCGGCCCGAAGGCGTAGCGGCGGTAGGGCTTGGGCAGCGCCTCCCAGTTCTGGGCCGCGAACCGGGCCAAGGGCGCGGTCAGGTCGTAGCGCAGCGCCATCCACTGCTCGTCATCGTCCTGCAGCGCGAAGACGCCCTCGTTCGGCCGGTCGCTGTCGGGCAGGAACTTGCCCAGCGCGTCGGCGTACTCGAACGCCCCGGTGTCCAGCGGCTCGAACCCCCAGCGCTCATAGACCGCCGACACCTGCTCGACGATCCGCCGCTCGGCGCGCAGCTGAGCCGCCCGCTTGTCGGCGAATCCGCGAGGGGCGCGGGCTTCGGGTCGGAAGGTCTCTTCGGTCATTGGGTCGTCCATCGGGTCGGTATCTACCGGATGGAGCGCTCGCCCCATCCGCATCGGGCGGGGCGGTGAAGGGGCTTGGCCTTAAGCCGCGCGAACCCGACCCGTCCCGCGAGGGAAGGTGTGGTGGTGCGCGTGATGGTGCGGCAGGGCGGTCATCGGGGTGCGCTATAGCTGACAGGACGCGAGGCGCCAACCTCCCTCCCCGAATGGGGAGGGCAGACGCGCGGTTACGCGCGTCGGGTGGGGAAGCCGGTCACTGCCTTCCGAGCCGATGCGCTGAGAAGCCTAACTGGCGGCGCCGGCTACCCACTGCCCCACCCAGCCTTAGCCTGTCCTCGGGCCGACCTTCGGTCGGACCCGGGGGGCCTGCCCTCCCCATTCGGGGAGGGAGGTCACCGCGCCAATCCGGCAACATGAATATGTCTAGACATAACGATTTCAGCCCAAATCGGGCCAAGCGCGGCGCGCCGAAAACCGTAGGCCGCGCCACTCACAAACCGGTCTACATTCCCCGCCCGGGCGCCTACGCCGAGTCTACGCCACGGCCCACATCCGCAGCCGGTCCAGCTACCCAAAACCCAACAGGGCCGGGCCCTTCGCCGCCCAAGCCCGAAATCACGCCTTTCGACGTAGTCCTCGCCCGCGCGGTATAATGGTTTTGCCGCTTCGATAAGCCCTACCGCGCCAGCCGGGCGATCAGCGCCGCCGTCGACGGGTCGTGCCCTGGCCCATCCCCGCCGTCCAGCTCCCGCAGCACCCGCCCCGCCAAGACCTTGCCCAGCTCCACCCCCCACTGGTCGAAACTGTCGATGTCCCACAGCACCCCCTCGACGAAGGTCTTGTGCTCATACAGCGCGATCAGCGCCCCCAGGGTCTCCGGCGTCAGCCGCTCCAGCAGCAGGAAGCTCGACGGCCGGTCGCCCGGGAAATGCCGGTGCGGCTCGTTCAAATTCTCCTGGCCGATCATCAGCGCCTCGGCCTGGGCGATGGCGTTGGCCAGCAGCATGTTGCGATGCGCGGCCGGTCCCTCGTGGTCCTCGGCGAGCGCGATGATGTCGACCGGGATGATGTCGGTCCCCTGGTGCAGCAGCTGGAAGAAGGCGTGCTGGCCGTTGGTGCCGGCGTCGCCGAACACGCTGGCCGCTGTCGCCTGCGCCACCGGCAGGCCGCCCTGGGTCACCCGCTTGCCGTTCGATTCCATCTCCAGCTGCTGCAGGTAGGCCGGAAACAGCGCCAGCCGCCGGGCGTAGGGCACGACCGCCCGCAGCGGCCGGTCCAGGCCGTTGCGGTTGAAGACATGGGCCAGGGCCAGCATCACCGGCATGTTGGCGTCGAGCGCCGCCGTCTCGAAATGCTCGTCCATCGCCGCCGCCCCGGCCAGCAGCCCCTCGAACGCCGGCCAGCCCAGGCCGATGGCGCAGCTGAGCCCCACCGCCGACCACACCGAATAGCGTCCGCCGACCCAGTCGCGGAAGGCGAACACCCTGTCCTCGGCAATCCCGAACCGCCCGGCCTCGGCCGGATTGGCGCTGACCGCCGCCAGGTGGGAATCAGCCTTGCCGGCCCCCAGCTTGGCCTCCAGCCAGGCCTTGGCGGCCCGCCCGTTGGCCAGGGTCTCCTGGGTGGTGAAGGTCTTGGAGACGATGACGACCAGCGTCTCCTCCGGGTCCAGCCCCGCCGTGGCGGCGGCGAACTCGGCGCCGTCGATGTTGGCGGCGAAGCGCAGGGTGATCTCCGGGACCAGCGGCCGCAGCGCCTCCCAGATCAGCCGGGGCCCCAGGTCCGAACCGCCGATTCCAATGTGGAGTACGTTTCTGAACCGCCTGCCCGTCGCCCCGCCGGCCATCCCCGACCGCACCGCCGCCACGAAGTCCTGCATGGCGTCGCGGACGTCCTCGACCTCCTCGGAGACCGACTTGCCCGCCGCCTTGAAGTCCGCCCCCGCCGCCGCCCGCAGCGCCATATGCATGGCCGGCCGGCCTTCGGTGACATTGACGATCTCGCCGGCGAACAGCCGCGCCCGCGCCGCCTCGACCCCGGCCGCCTGGGCCAGCTCGACGGCCGCCGTCGCCCCCTCGCGGCTCCACGGCTGTTTGGAAAGATCCAGCGTCAGCCCCGCCGCCTCGATCGTCAGCCCCTCCAGCCGGTCCGGCTCGGCGTCGAAATGGCTGCGGATGCGGCGCGCGCTGTCGGCCTTGGCGGCGGCTTTCAGGGCGGTCCAGGCGGGGGTCTGCGGCATCGGAACTCTCGGCAAATCTAAACGGCGCGTTTACCACGCCGGGGCATGGTTGGCGCCAACCCTGATAACGCCCCCGAGAAGGGACCGCCATGTCCTGCGAAGCCATCGCCGCCGCCTCCATGCTCTGGCTCGCCTCCTGGAGCGGCGCCAGCGACACCCCCGCGCCGGCCCCGGCCGCCGCGCCCAGTGTTGTTGGGGCCCCGGCCTCGCCGCTGACCACCGAGCCCCTGTTCGCCGACATCATCGCCCGCGCCGGCAAGCTGGGCGCGGAAGTGCAAGGCCTGAAGGGCAAGCCGCTCGAACCCGCCGTCTTCGCCAACCTGAAGGGCAACCTCACCGAACTGGCCGCCCTGGACATGAAGGGCCACCTCACCCTCAAGGAGCGCGGCACCGACGGCGACCTGAAATGCATCCTGCGCGGCATCAGCGAAGACCTGCCGCTGAAGCTGAAGGCCGTCGAGGAGGCCGCCAACCCCTCGGCCCGGGACGCCGCCCTGACCGACCTCGGCTACCTGCTGCGCGACAACGTCGAGGTCATCACCGCCCCGCCGGCTCCGCCGGTCTAGGCCAAGTTCCTCCCCCTTTCGGGGGAGGGGGACCGCGCGCGGCACGCGCGTGGTGGAGGGGGTCCCCACCGCCGGCAGCGGCGGAACCTCCGTACGCTGCCGCCGGCTTAGGGAGCGGACCCCCTCCGTCAGCCGCTGCGCGGCTGCCACCTCCCCCGAACCGGGCCTTCGGCCCTGGGGGAGGATCAGCCGTACTTGATCCCGCAGCCATAGGCCGGCGTCAGCGGGGTCGCCACTGGCCGTCCGGCGTGGACGTCGGCGAGGGCCGCCGCCACCAGGTTCCTGGCCCGCTTGATGTCCTCGACCTTGTTGGAAGGGATGTCGTCGATGGCGCCCTTGTAGGCCAGCATCCCGGCCTTATCGATGACGTACATGTGCGGCGTCACCTTGGCCGCATAGGCCCGGCCCATGACACCGTCGGCGTCGAGCAGCAGGTCGCTGGCCGCCGAACCGTTCTTCTCCATCCACTTCCTGGCCTTGGCGCCATCCGACCAGTAGCCCGGCTGGCCCTTGGCCGAGGAACAGACGCTGAGCCAGACCGCCCCGTCGCGGGTGGCCGAGACCTGCAGGCCCTGCATGTTCCCGCGGTAGTGCTTCTGGGTGTAGGGGCAGGCGCGGTTCAGCCACTCCAGCACGACGATGCGGCCCTTGAACTCCGCCAGGGTGCGGACCTTGCCTTCGGTGTCCTTGACCGCGAAGTCGGCCGCCGGCTTGGCCAGCGCCAGCCCCGGCAGGCCAAGAGCGGCGGGAACGGCGAGGCCGCCGATCAGGGCCGTGCGGCGGGTCAGGCTCATGCGTATTTCACCGAGCAGCCGTAGGGCTGGCTGAAGGGCGTGGCCACCGGCCGCCCGGCATGCACGTCGGCCAGCGCCGCCGCCACCAGATTCCTGGCCCGCTTGATGTCCTCGACCTTGTTGGTGGCGATGTCGTCGATGCCGCCCTGGTAGACCAGCGCGCCGCTCTTATCGATGACGTACATATGGGGCGTGGTCTTGGCCCCGTAGGCCTTGCCGACGGCCCCGTCCGGGTCGAGCAACATGGCCGTGCCGCCCCAACTTACGGCCTTCATCCAGCCCTTGGCGGCCGCGCCGTCGGCCCAATGGCCCTGCTGGCCGGCGGCCGAGGAACAGACCGTCAGCCAGGCGACCCCGTCGCGGACGGCGGAGACCTGCAGCCCCTGCATGTTGCCGCTGTAGTGCTTCTTCACATAGGGGCAGCCCTCGTTGACCCATTCGAGGACGACGACCTTGCCCTTGAACTCGGCCAGGGTGCGCGCGCGGCCGTCGGCGTCCTTGGCCGAGAAGGCGGGCGCCGGCTTGGCCAGCGCCAGGCCGGGCAGGCTAAGGGCCGGCAGGGCCAGGGCGGCTGTCAGCGCTGTTCGACGGGTCAGGGTCATTGTCTGGCTCCCTAGATTTGGCGGCCTTCCGAAGCGCCTCGGCGACCATGCCGGGCGTCAGCAGTTGAGGCAGGATTTGCGGCTTTTCGGCGCCGGGGCCGTAGACCAGGTAGAGCGGCACCCCGGCCCGGCCGTGCTCGGCCAGGGCGGCGGCGATCTCAGGATTGCGGTTGGTCCAGTCGGCCTTCAGGTAGACGGCCTTGGTCGCCTTGATCGCCTTGGCGACCTCCTCGGTGGACAGGGCGACCTTGTCGTTGACCTGGCAGCTGACGCACCAGGCGGCGGTGAAGTTGACGAACACCACCCGCCCCTCGCCCCGCAGCGTCGCCAGCCGCTCGGCCGACCAGGGCTCCGACGGCAGGTCGGCGGCCGAGGTCGACTGGGCCGCCGCTGACCGCACGGCCGAAGCCGGCTGCAGCACCAGGGCCACCGCGCCGGCCAGGATCAGCAGGGCCAGGCCCCAGAGCCGACGGCTGCGCCCCCAGAGCCAGAAGGCGAAGGCGCCGAGCAGCAGGCCCATGAGGACCAGGGCCAGGCCCGGCGCGTCGGTCTGCTGCGACAGCACCCAGACCAGCCAGGCGGCCGCGCCGTACATCGGGAAGGCCAGCACCTTGCGCAGGGTGTCCATCCAGGCCCCTGGCCTGGGCAGCCGCCGCAGCAGGGCGGGGGCGAAGGCCAGGGCGACGAAGGGGGCCGCGAAGCCGAGGCTGAGCGCCAGGAACACCGCCAGCACGATCAGCGGCGGCTGGCCAAGCGTGAAGCCTAGCGCCGAGGCCATGAAGGGCGCGGTGCAGGGGCTGGCCACCACCACCGCCAAGACGCCGGTGAAGAAGGCCCCCGCCATGCCGCCCCGCGCCGCCAGGCCGGAGCCGGCGCCCTGCAGGCTGGTCCCGATCTCGAAGACGCCGGACATGTTGAGCGCCACCGCCAGCATCAGCAGGGCCAGCACGCCCACCACCGGCGGCGACTGCAGCTGGAAGCCCCAGCCGACCTGCTGGCCGGCCAGCTGCAGGCCGATCAACACCCCGGCCAGGGCCAGGAAGGTCGCCACCACCCCGGCCCCGTAGGCCAGGCCCTGCAGGCGCGTGGCCCGCGCATCGTGGGCATGGCCGGCCAGGGAGGCGGCCTTCATCGACAGCACCGGGAAGACACAGGGCATCAGGTTGAGGATCAGGCCGCCGAGGAAGGCGGTCAGGGCGGCGATCAGCAGACCCGTCCTCGGCGCTGGCCCGGCCGGCGAGACGGCCGACGGCGGCGGTCCGAGGCCCGAAACACCGGCCGGCGCCGGTCCCGGCGTGGCGGCGACCTCATAGGCCTTGCCGCCGACCACCAGCACCCCGTCCATGACGGCCGGCGGCTTGCCGCTCTCGAAGGCGTAGCCGGGGGTGAGGCTCAGGGTCAGGCCGTCGCTGCCCCGGTCGGCCGTCTGCGGCCGGGCGTGGTCGATCCAGACACCCTGGAACGGGAAGAACCAGGCCCCGGTCATGTCGGCGCCCTTCAGCGGCCCGCCGGCCACGGTCAGGGTCAGGGCCTGGCCCGTCTGGTAGGTGGCGGTCAGGCCGGCCGGCTTGGGCGCGGCGGCCAGGGCCCCGGCCACGACCCCGCCCCAGCGGGCGTCCGGCGCGGGGGTTCCATCGGCGACGGTGAGGGTGACCGACACCTTGCCGGTCTCGGGAATGCAGATCTTCTCGCAGACCAGCACATCGACGACCGCCTCCAGGGTCACCGGGCCGGGCTTGGCGCCGGCCGGAACCTCGATGGGGACCGGCAGCACGACGGTGTCGGAATAGCCGTAGTTGGTCAGCGGCCCGAACGGCAGGGTCTTCGGCGTCGCCCAGACGATGTCGCCGGCCTTCCAGCCGGCGGGCAGGGTCCAGGCCAGCTTGGTCGGCTCGCCGCTGTCGCCGGGATTGCGCCAGTAGGTGTGCCAGCCGGCGTCGATCTCCTGGCGCAGGGCGACATAGGCCGTCGACCCCGGCGCGACGGAGGCGTCCTGGGCGACCAGTTCGATCTTCAGGTGGCCGGTGTCGACTTCGGCCGCCATGGCGGGCGCCGCAAACAACAAGGCGAGGACGGCGAGCAGCAGGCGCATGGCGACTATATGGACCGCCCGGACGGGACCGGCAAATGCCCCTCGACTTCCCCACCGCCAACCCCTCACTGTGCCGCAAAACGGGAGGCCGGCATGCCGACGAATCGTCAGTGGATCCTCAAGCGGCGACCGACCGGCGACATCGCCGCTGGCGACCTGGAGTTCGTCGAGAAGCCCACCCGGGCGCTGCAGGACGGCGAGGTCCTGATCCGCAACATCTACCTCTCCCTCGACCCCACCAACCGCATCTGGATGAGCGACCAGGACCAGTACCTGCCGCCGGTCGAGATCGGCGACGTCATGCGCGGCGGCACGGTCGGGGTCGTCGAGGAGAGCCGTTCGGACCGCTTTAAAGCCGGCGACATCGTCAACGCCGGCCTCAGCGGCTGGCAGCTCTATTCCATCGCCCACGGCGGCATGGTCACCCCGGTGCCGCAGATCCCCGGCGTGCCGCTGACCGCCTGGATGAGCGTGCTGGGAGCCACCGGCCTGACCGCCTGGTTCGGCCTGATGGACATCGGCAAGCCCAAGGAGGGCGACACCGTCGTCGTGTCGGCCGCCGCCGGGGCGGTGGGCTCGGTCGTCGGCCAGATCGCCAAGCTCAAGGGCGCCCGGGTGATCGGCATCGCCGGCGGCCCGGCCAAATGCGCCTGGCTCAAGGAGATCGGCTTCGACGGGGCCATCGACTATCGCAACGAAGATGTCGGCGAGGCTTTGGACCGGCTCTGCCCGAACGGCGTCGACGTCAACTTCGAGAACGTCGGCGGGGCGATCATGGACGCCGTCATCGGCCGCATGAACAACTTCAGCCGCATGCCCCTGTGCGGCATGATCAGCACCTACAACGCCGAGGGCACGGTCTCCGGGCCCAGCGACTTCGCCCGCATCCTGATGCGGCGCATCCTGATCAAGGGCTTCATCGTCATCGACTACCTGCCCCGGGCCGGCGAGGCGATGGCCGAGCTGATCCCCTGGGTGGCCTCCGGCCAGCTCAAATGGAAGGCGCATGTGGTCGATGGGCTGGAAAATGCGGCCGACGCGGTGAAACGGCTTTTCACCGGCGATCATGACGGCAAGCTGCTCGTTCAAATCAGTCCGGAGCCCTAATGCCCGCCTCCTTCGACGACTTCGAGATCGGTCAGGTCCATTCGCTGGGCGTGACCGCCGTCAACGCCGAGGCGATCGGCCATTTCGTCACCGCCTTCGCGCCGGGCTGGGACCCGTCGCGAGGGGCGCCCGACGCCATGATCTACGCCATCTGGTCGCGGCTGGAGCTGGAGGCCGGCGACCGCTGGGCCCAGACCAAGCGACTGGGGGTCGACGCCATGCGCTGGAGCCGCAACCCGCCGGCCGGCGAGCTGTTGCGCGGGCGGATGACGGTGATGGGCAAGGACCCGGTCGGCGAAGGCAAGGGCATCATCATCGCCCAGCACGACCTGCTCGACGAAGCCGGCCGGCTGGTGTTCAGCTGCCTGACCCGCAGCATCTTCGCGCGCTGAGAGAGGCTCAATGACCGAGATCGTGAAAGGACCGGCGTCCTACTTTCCATCGATCGAGAAGAAGTACGGCCGGCCAATCGCCGACTGGCAGCGGATCGTTCGCGACAGCTATCCCGCCAAGCACATGGAGCTGGTGGCGATCCTGAAGAACCAGCACCAGATGGGCCACGGACACGCGAACGCCGTGGTCGCCTACACCCTGGCCCAGGACGGCCCGAAATAGCCTCGGATGGGCCGACATTCCTTCGAATCAAAAAGGGCCGGTCTCGCGACCGGCCCTTTCCGTGACGTCAGGTATCGACCGCTCAGGCGTTGCCGGCGGCGGACTTCTGGGCCTTCTCCGAAGCGATGGCCACCAGGCGATCCCAGCCGGCCAGGCTGGTCAGGTGGTTGTAGATGCGCTCAAGCGCGCCGTTGTCGCGCAGCTCGACCAGCTTCTCGGCCGACAGGCCGCGCAGCTTCTCTTCCGAGACGGCGAAGTACTCGGCGATGACCACGGTGGCGCCTTGGGTGCCGTCCGGGTTGGTCGGGGTGAAGGTGGCCTGCTTGGTTTCCAAGAGGTCCAGTTCCTTGACCAGGTTGACGAAGTTCTCGGTGCGGCGACGCTCGCCCTCGAAGTCCTCGCAGAACTTGATGGCGTTCTGGGTGTAGCTGCTGGGCTCGCCGGCTTCGTCGAACAGCGGCACGTCGCCGCCCTTTTCGTCGAACATGGCCGCGCCGCGCTCGATGCAGACGATCATCCGGCCCTGCGCCTCGTCCTGGGCCAGGACGAAGGGATAGCGGCGGATGTAGGCCGGCACATAGACGCCGTTGCTGAACACGCCCTGCTCATCGACGAACAGATTGTCGCCCGGGTTGATGCCCAGCACGGCCAGCGGCTGGCGCTGTTCACCGGCGAAGATGATCGGGAAGCAGAGGGCCGCGAATTGGAATTCGGCGACGGTCAGCGGCACGACATGGCCCTGCGAGGCGAAGGCGAACGGGCCCGCCAGCTGCTTCACGCCCAGCTTGCCGTGCATCTCTTTGCTCAGCGGCTCGGGCGAGTTGTAGAACAGGACGTTGCCGGCGACCGGGCTGACGTTGGTGACGGTGCGCGTTTCCATTAGGGACTCTGGCTAGCGGGCGGCTCTTGCGGCCGGAAAGGGTGGAGCGGCGCTTCTATCCGATTGAGCGGAGGGCGGCAATCGCGTCCACCCGTGAGGCGATCTTATCCCCCTGCGGCCTCTTGCCCGACCCAAGGGAACGGCGCTTTGATCGCGCCAAAGAGGGAGACGTCCATGCCGATCCGCTATCCGGAAATCCTGTCGCTCGCCAGCGAGCCCGCGCCCTACCAATGGGGCGACCGTGAGACCATGCTCTATGCCCTGGGCATCGGCCTGGGCGGAGATCCCATGAATGAGACGGAGCTGCCCTTCGTCTACGAAAGCGGGCTGAAGGCCGTGCCGACCATGGCCACCGTCGTGGCCTGGGGCGCCGGGCCGGCGATCGGCTCGATGATCAACTTCCTGATGGTCGTGCATGGCGAACAGAAGTGCGAGTTCCACAAGCCCTTCCCCAGCGAGGCCCAGATCACCGCCGAGGGCCGGGTCATCGGGGCCTACGACAAGGGCGACAAGGGCGCGGTCATCTACGCCGAGACGGTCCTTAAGGATGCCAAGACGGGCGACAAGATCGCCACCCTGACCGGCTCCACCTTCGCCCGCGGCGACGGCAATTTCGGCGGCCCCTCGGACGGCGCGCCGGAGCCGCATGAGGTGCCCACCCGCGCCCCCGACAAGACCGTCGAGATCACCACCAGCCCGGACCAGGCGCTGATCTACCGGCTGTCGGGCGACCGCAACCCGCTGCATTCGGACCCCAAGGTCGCCAAGATGGCCGGCTTTCCCCGGCCCATCCTGCATGGCCTGTGCACCTACGGCATCACCTGCCGGGCGGTGCTGCAGGAATACGCCGACTTCGATCCCTCGAAGATCAAGAGCCACCAGGTCCGCTTCTCCTCGCCGGTGTTCCCGGGCGAGACCATCGCCGTCGACCTGTGGAAGGACGGCGACGTGGTCAGCTTCGAAGCCCGGGTGAAGGAGCGCGGGGTGACGGTGATCAAGAACGGCAAGACCCTGCTGGGCTAGAACCGGCCCCTAGAATCGGAACGCCACCCCGGCGCGGAACGAACGGCCGGGCAGCGGCGCGATGTCCTTGAGGAAGCTGACGTGTTCGCGCGCCAGCTCGTCGGTGGCGTTGCGCAGCTCGGCGAAGAGCCGCAGGTTCGGATCGCGGAACGGCTTCACCGCCCCATAGAGGTTGACCATCGTATAGGCGTCGGTCGGCAGCTCGCCGTCGGCGACGCGGTCCTGCTCGGCCACGTAGCGGACCTCGAGGTTGGCGTCGATCAGGTCGCTTTCCCACATCAGCTTGCCGGTCGTCGACCACGGCGGGATGCGGGCCGGGGCGCCGGTGTCGGTGTCGCCGCGCACGTAGTCGGCCCCCAGCTGGGCCGACAGGGTGCGCCCCGCCTCGGTCCACAGATCGTAGGTCCCCTCCAGCTCGAAGCCGTAGAAGGTCGCATTGCTCTGGGTGTAGCGGAACACCGGCAGGTTATCCTCGACGTCGCCGGTCGGGACCTGGTCGATGTAGCCGTCGTAGGCGGCGTACCAGAGATGGCCCTCGGCCCGGAACCGGTCGTAGGTCCAGCGGCCGGTCGCCTCGACGCTGAGCACGGCCTCGGACTCCAGGTTCGGATCGCCGATCTCGAAGGCCCCGGTGCCCGGGTGCGGGCCGTCGGAATAGAGCTCGCCCTCGGTCGGGGCGCGGGCGTTACGGGCAACGGTCAGGGCGTAGAACTGGCTGTCGGTCGGCTTGATGAAGACGCCGACCGAGGCCGAGACGTTGGTGAAGCTGGGGGCGTTGTCGGCCCCGATCCAGTTCAAACCATAGGAGGCCGCCGGAGCGCTGGCCACGCGGCCGGCCAGCGAGGCGTCGAGGTCGCGCCGGTCGACCCGCAGGCCCGCGTCGATGCCCCAGCCGCCGTAGTCGAGGCGCTGCAGGGTGAAGACGCCGAGCTCGTCAATGTCGGTCTTCGGGATCGAGGCCTCATCGCCGATGGAATTGAAATGGCGGCTGAGGCCCTGGACGCCGACCGCGCCCTTCAGGGGACCGATCTCGCGCTGGACGAACTCGATCCGCCCCTCGACGCCCGTGGACAGGAAGCGGGTGCCGGTCTCGCCGGTGTTGCGCAGCACCTCGGCGTGCTCGTAGTCGGCATAGCCGATCGAGGAGCGCATGGTCGCGAACGGGCCCAGGTTGAACGGCACGTCCGAGCGGAAGTCGAAGCGGGTCTGGTGCAGGTCGATGGCGACGGGGCCCTCGTCATCGGGATCGATCGGGGCGGTGATCTGCGGATAGGGCACGCCGTAGACGGTGTCGGTCTGCTTCACCGCCAGGCCGACGTAGCCCTCGTCGGTGACGAAGGAGACGCCCAGACCATAGGCGTCGAGCTTGAGGTCGGTGTTGCGCACCGTCTTGGCTGGATCGACCGTCAGGCCTTCGGCGGCGGCCAGGCGGCTGCTCACCGGCGTGCCCGGAACCGAATAGTCCTCGGCCCGGCGGCTGACGCCGTCGATGGAGAAGACCACCGGACCACTGGCCGCGTGCAGGCCGAAGGAGACTGACCGGCCGTCGTCGACGCTGGAGGCCGAGGCCGAGAACCGCCCGTCGATGCCGCCGTCGGGCAGGTGGCTGGGGATGTGGTCGTCGATGATGTTGACCACCCCGCCGATGCCGCTGCCGCCGTAGGCCAGGGTCGAGGGCCCGCGCAGCACCTCGATGCGCGAGGCCTCGCCCGGGTCGGAGGCCACCGCATGGTCCGGCGACAGGGCGCTGGCGTCGACCAGGCCGACGCCGTTCTGCAGCACCAGCACGCGAGGGCCCGACAGGCCGCGGATCACCGGCCGGCTGGCCCCGGGACCGAAGAAGGTCGAGCGCAGGCCCGGCTGGCCGGCCAGCAGGTCGCCAAGGCCCGAGGGGGCGGCGACGTCGAGCTGGTCGCGGCCGACGACGGTGACGCTGGTGGTGACGGTGTCCAGCGAGACGGCGAAGGGCGCGGCGGTGACGACAACCTGGGAGACGTCGCCTTCGTCGGCGGGATCGGCGGCTGGTGCGGGCTCCCGCGCCGTCTGGGCGAGCGCGGGCGCCGCGATGGCGAGGGTCAGCAGGCTGGCGCCCAGCAGGGCGAAGGGTCGGCGCATGGGGGAGGCTCCGCGGAAACTCAGCGAGTGTTATGAAATAACATATCGACCAGTCAAGCGACTTGACGCGGACCGCGCCTCGCGGTCTGTCGAGTGACGAATTTCCGGGAGGCATGTGATGTCGATGAAGGCGTTTGGTCGCGGCGCGATGCTGGTCGCCGGGGTGGCGATGCTGGGCTGCGGGGCGGTGGCCCAGGACGCCAAGGCGCCCGCCCCTGCCCCAAGCCCCGCCGCCGGTTATCTGCCCGCCACCATGCTGCCGGACAGCCTGGCCATCGTCGGGCCGCCGCCGGCGCCGGACTCCGAACAGGCCAAGGCAGATCGGGCGCTGTTCGACGCCAGCCGGTCGCTGGAGGGCAGCCCGCGCTGGAAGCAGGCCATCGCCGACGTCGAGCTGTTCGGTGATGTGGCCCACAAGTCCTTCGCCTGCGCCATCGGCAAGGACATCAGCGTCGCAAGAACGCCGGTGCTGTCCAAGCTGCTCGACCGGGTGGTGCGCGACGCCGGCGGCAGCACCAACGCCGCCAAGAAGAAGTACCAGCGCGACCGGCCGATGATCGGCCACGACGAGGCCAGGATCTGCGTCGCCCGCGAGGAGTGGATGAAGACCAACGGCTCCTACCCCAGCGGCCACGCCGCCGCCGGCATGGCCTGGGGCCTGCTGCTGGCCGAGCTGGCGCCCGACAAGGCCAGCGGGGCGGTGACCCGCGGCCGCGAGTTCGGCGACAGCCGCTGGATCTGCGGCGTCCATTTCCAGACCGACGTCGCCGCCGGCCAGCTGATGGCCGCAGCCACCGTCGCCCGCCTGCACGCCGACCCGGCCTTCACCGCCGACATGGCGCTGGCCAAGGCCGAGCTGGACAAGGCCCCGGCGGCCGAGGGCTGCGGCGGCTAGGCCACCGCGTCCCAGACCACATGCCGCTCCAGCGCATGGCCCTTGGGTAGGGCTGGATGGTCGAAGTCGAGGTCTTGGCGGCGGGTCATGCCGAGACGGACCATCACCGCCTGCGAGGGCAGGTTGGTGGTGGCGGTGAAGGCGACGACGCGGTCGAAGCCCAGCCGGGCGAAGCCGTCCTTCAACGAGGCGGCGGCGGCCTCGGAGGCATAGCCCTGGCCCCAGGCCTGGCGGGCCAGCCGCCAGCCGGCCTCGACGCCGGGGAACAACGGGTTGCTGTCCTTCAGCCGCATCAGGCCGGTGAAGCCCAGAAAGACCCCGTCCTCCCGCCGCTCGACCGCCCAGAGCCCGAAGCCCTCGCGATCGATGTGCTCCTGGTTGCGGGCCATCATCGCCTCGCTCTCCTCCGCCGTCTGCACGGCGGGGAAGAAGCGCATGACCTCCGGGTCGGCGTTGAGCGCGACCCAGGGCGCGAGGTCCGATGGGCGCCAGGACCGGAGGATGAGGCGGTCGGTGGTGATCATATGTGCGAGTATAGCCAAGTTCCGGCTTGAGCTGGAACGACTTGGTGATGCTTGGGGAGAGCCAGCGTGTTGCTTCCAGAACCGATCCTAGCCGCCTTCAAGTCAGCGGCTCAGTTCGTCGTGAAGGCCTACCTTGCCAAACGTCAGGAAATCGCGACCGAAGAACTGCTTAGAGAAATGGCCCGAGGCCGGCCTTGGGCGATCAGCGATGACCGGACTGCGGCGATGGGGTTGCAGTATGTCCGGGCGTTCCAAGAGGGAGCTGCTCGTCTGAACCTGCGATTGATGGCTCAAGCAATATGTACGGAAGCTGCTGAAGAGGCGTTTCAGCATTCGGAATTCCGGCGTCACACGGAAAGCCTCGCCGGCTTGAACTACGACGAAATTCTCCTGTGCGCTCGATTCGTGGGGGTCGTCAGGCAACTCACGCCACTGACTAGCGCATCCGCCAAAGACGAAATCCAAGCAGACAGAGAGTTGCGCCTTACCCTTTGGATGGATTGGGAAGATCGCGAATCCATTTCAGGCACCTGCAGCGCCCTTCTTCGAACCGGCTGGCTTCGCACGCTCGGCACGGCCAAAAACGGAGCCAACTTCACCCCGACCAAGGAATTTGAAGCCGTGGCCAGAATGGTTGAATTCGAGGAGGTGGCATCTGCGGCGGAACGAGCCGGAAACACCGACCCGGAAAACTAGGCCGGCCGCCCCGTGCTCAGCGCCCCGTACAGATCCGGCCGGCGGTCGCGGAAGAAGCCCCAGGCGGCGCGGTGGGTGTCGAGGAAGTCGAGGTCGACCGTCGCCGTCGTGAACCCCTCCTCGTCCGGGCCCATATCGCCGATCAGGTCGCCGCGATGGTCGGCGATGAAGCTGGAGCCGTAGAAGCGCTGTCCGCCGTTGGGGTAGCCGTCCCAGGGCTCGAAGCCGATGCGGTTGGCGCCGACCACCGGGATGACGTTGCTGACCGCATGGCCCTGCATGGCGCGGCGCCAGGGCAGGGCCGTGTCGAGGGTGGGGTCGTGCGGTTCGGTGCCGATGGCGGTCGGGTAGAGCAGCGCCTGGGCGCCCATCAGGGCCATGGCCCGGGCGCATTCGGGGTACCACTGGTCCCAGCAGATGCCGACGCCGATGCGGCCGTGCCTGGTGTCCCAGACCTTGAAGCCGGTGTCGCCGGGGCGGAAGTAGTATTTCTCCTGGTAGCCGGGGCCGTCCGGGATGTGGCTCTTGCGGTAGACGCCCATCAAGCTGCCGTCGGCGTCGGCCATCACCAGGCTGTTGAAATAGTGCGGCCCCTCGCGCTCGAAGATCGAGATCGGCAGCACCACGCCCAGCTCGCCGGCCAGCGGGGCCAGGGCCTTGACGCAAGGATGCTCGCGCCAGGGCTGGGCGGTGGCGAACCAGCGCTCCTCCTGGGCGACGCAGAAGTAGGGCCCCTGGAACAGCTCCGACGGCAGGATGACCTGCGCCCCGGCGGCCGCGGCCTGGCGGACCAGGTCGACGGTGCGGGCGATGTTGTCCTCGAGGTCCATCCCGTAGTGGGTCTGGAGGGCGGCGAGGGTCAGCGTCTTGCCAGGTTTCTGGGTCATTACGCCGGCTCCTGCTGGGTGATGCAGTGGAAGCTGCCGCCGCCGGTCAGGATGGCGGACGAGGGCAGGCCGATGACCTTGCGTTCGGGGAACAGGCTGGCGAGCGCGTCGAGGGCGAAGGCGCCGGCCTTTTCGTCGTAGGTCGGGCAGATCACCGCCTGGTTGGCGATGATGAAGTTCATGTGGCTGGCCGGGACCATCTCGCCCTCGGCATCCGTGGTCCAGCCCGGCGAGGGGATGCGCATGATCTGGATGCGCTGGCCGCGGGCGTCGGTCATCGAGCCCAGCAGTTTCGCCGTCTCGTCATAGACCTCGGCGTTGGGGTCGCGGCGGCCCCAGGCGATCGGGCAGGCGATGACCCCCGGGGCGACGAAGCGGGCCAGGTTGTCGACATGGCCGTCGGTGTGGTCGCGGTTCAGCCCCTCGCCCAGCCACAGCACCTTTTTCGCGCCCAGGGCCTGGGTCAGGGCGGCCTCGGCGGCGGCCTCATCCCAGCCGGGGTTGCGGTTGGCGTTGGTCAGACATTGGCGGGTGGTCAGCACCGTGCCGTAGCCGTCGTGGTCGAGGGCGCCGCCCTCTAGCACGAAGTCGTGGGGCTCCAGCGGCGCGCCGGAGGCGGCGGCGATCTGGGCGGCGACCTGATCGTCGCCCTCCAGCTCGTACTTGCCGCCCCAGCCGTTGAATTTGAAGCCCAGGGCGCGGCCGTCGCTGGAGAAGATGGGGCCGGTGTCGCGCAGCCAGATGTCGCCGAACAGGCCGCGCACCACCTCGATGCCGGAAGTGCCGGCCAGGCGGGATCTGGCGTCCGCTTCAGCCTCATCGCCGCAGACCATCAGCCGCACGCGCTCGGCCCCGGGGCCGGCCAGGGCCCGGGCCAAGGCGGCCACCTCCTGGCGGGCGGCTTCAAGGTCCTCCTCCCACAGCTCGCCATGGCTGGGATAGCCCAGCCACATGGCGCGGTGGGGAGACCATTCGGCGGGAATAAGCGCTTGAGGCATGGGGGTCTTCATGGGGACGGGCAAGTGGCCCCGAGGGGCGCGGACGTCAAGAGTTCGAAAGCCCAAAAGAAAAGGGCGGCCCGTGAGGACCGCCCTTTCCGTCTTGTATCGCGACAGATCCTAGAAGGGGGCGCGCAGGGTGAGCTGCACGGTCTTCGGCGCGCCGAGGTTACCGGTGCGGTTGCCGACGATGTCGGTGGAGATGTCGGCGATGTACTCTTCGTCGAACAGGTTGGTGACGTTCAGCTGCAGGAACGCGCCCTTGTCGTTGAACCAGGGCAGGTCGTAGCGGATGTCAGCGTCCCAGACGGTGTAGTCGGGGGTGCGCTCGTCGTTGATAGCGTTGGTGAAACGCTCGTCGACCCACTTGGTCTGCAGACCGAAGGTGAAGCCCCAGATCGCGTACTGGGCGCGGGCCGCGAATTGACGCTCCGGAACCTCGGGCAGTTGATTGCCCTTGGTGAAGATCGTCGAGCCGACGGTGGTGCCCGGGACGTCGTCCTGGAACTCGCTGTGGATGAAGGCGTACGAGGCGTAGAGGTTCAGGTTTTCGATGACTTCCCAGCCGATCTGGCCGTCGATACCCCAACGATCGACCGCACCGACGTTGATCGACGTCGCGATGTCCTCACCGTTGATGTTGGTGATGGCGCGGACGATGTAGTTGTCGAACTTCGAGATGAAGCCCGAAGCCTGGAAGATCACCGGGCCGGCCGAGAAGCGGTAGCCGACATCGTACTGCTTGCTGGTTTCCGGGTCCGGGTCGGCCGGGAGCCGGTCGTACAGGTCATCGGTACGGGGCGCGGACAGGTTCTCGGAATAGTTCAGGTAGACCGAGTGGCCTTCCAGGAACCGGTAGGTGACGCCCAGGTTCGGCAGAACCTTGTCGTACTTGCGCTTGAAGTCGACCGGCACGCCCGGCACCGGGGCGGTGCCGGTGGCGAAGTCGACTTCAGCCAGGGTGAGGTTGCCGCAGTAGGCGTTGAACGTGTCCTGCTGGTAGCAGGCGTTGCTCAGCTCACGCTCGAAGAAGGGCGCGCGAACGCCGATGTCGAGGGTGACCTTGTCGTCAAAGAAGCGGCCGACGTACTGCAGGGCGACCTGGTTCAGAATGGCGATCGAGAAACGGTCGCGCTTCTGGAAGACTTCGTCGTCCAGGGTCCGCACCGGCTTGCCGTAGCCGTCCTTGCCCGAGAACACGTCGGCCGGGTCGCCATTGGCCCTCAGCTTGCTGTACTCGCCGGTCTGGCGGTGACGGCCGTAGTCGTAGGTATAGGCGACACGCAGGCGGTTGTTGTCGTTGATGTCCCAGATCAGCGAGCTGGTCACACTGTAGCGACGGGTGTTGGTGTTGGACGGCGAGTACAGACGGATGCGGTCGACAATGTCGCCGTCGCCGTTCAGATCGACGCCGAAGGCGGTCGGGGTCGCGGTGTTGTAGAACGAGCCCTGCAGGCGCGGATCGTTCTCGTTGATCACCGTGCTGCCGCCGCCGTTAGCCATCACGTACTGGAAGGTCGGGTCGACCGTCAGGGTGAGGTTGTCGGTCAGGCTGAAGCGCGACTGGCCGCGGATGTTGCCCGTGTTCGAGGGGTTGATCGCCAGGCCGTAGTAGTTGCCGCAGGCGTTGGGCGACGACAACGGGTCGGTCGGATCGGTCAGGGTGTTGGAGGCGTCGTTCTGTACGCCCGGACCCGAGCCGACCAGGAAGCATTCGGGGTTGTTGTCGTCTTGGATGACGCCGGCGTTGAATTGGTCGACGCTGATGCGGCGGAAGAAGTTGTTGCGGTTCTCGTTCCAGTGGGCCGAGACGGCGATGAAGTCACCGTTGTCGCCCAGCGGCTGGAAGATGCCGCCGTTGTACTGCTTCTTCTCCATGCCGCCGGGGCCGCGGAACTTGTCGTATTCGGTGTAGGAGGCGGCGAACCAGGCGCGGGTGCCCCAGGGACCGATCTCGCCGGTGTCGATCAGGCCGAAGATGCGGCGATAGTTCTCGTCGCCGATCGACGGCTGGATGAAGCCGCCAAACTCGGTGGCCGGACGACGGGTGACGTAGTTGATCGTGCCGCCGGTGGCGCTGGCCGTCGGGCTGTCGACGTCGGTGGTGCCGAGGTTAGTGCTGACCTTGGCGATCAGTTCCGGGTCGAGCTGCTGGTTCGAATAGATGGCGTAGTTGCCGGTGTCGTTCAGCTGGATGCCGTCGACGTTCAGCGAGATGCGCTGCGAGTCGAAGCCGCGGATGACGACGTCGCCGCCGCTGCTGCCGTAGGCGTCGTTGTTGTTGAAGTTCACCGACGGCAGGATGTTCAGCGTCTGCATGATCGACTGACCAGCGACCTGGGTCTGGATGAACTCATCGGTCAGCGTCGATTTGCTCTTGGCCGCGCTTTCCGCGACGATGGCGCCTTCCAGGTTCTTCGGGCCCGAAGCGCCGGTGATCACCACCTCTTCGACTTCGGCCGATCCGGTGGATTGCGCGAACGCGCCGGTGGCGAGCAGGCTGCCGACCAGAGCCGTCGTCGCCACGATGGCGAGCTTGTAGTTTCTCATTAGGTATCCCCTGTCATCCCGACGAGCGCCCACTTGAGCTCTCGATGGCGGATTAGGCCGCCGCAATAGCGCCCGATTGCAAAGCTTTGGTGACCGTTGGCGGACCCCCGTCACCACATAACCAGCTTGTAACCACACAGCTTTCCGACACAAGCAGGCGTTAAGACTTTGGGACCGAATTGAGACGCCTTGTCGCAAGTTTGCGACACCCCCGTGCGCGACATGCCCTATAGGGGGCTGAATTCGCCCCCGTTACGGGCAACGATTGATCAGGGTACGATTCGCCGGGGAGCGAAGCTTGAGCGCCACGCATCAGGAAGATCGCCGGGCCTTCATCGAGGCCAGCCGGCCGTGGCGGTTCGCCCTGGCGGCCACCGTTCTGCTCACCGGCCTGCGGCTGCTGGCCCTGTTCGCCACGCCGCTGGAACTGTACCCGGACGAAGCCCAATACTGGCTGTGGTCGCGCACCTTCGAGGCCGGCTATTTCTCCAAGCCGCCGATGGTGGCCTGGGTGATCCACCTGACCACGGCGCTGGGCGGCGATTCGGAGCCCTTCGTGCGGCTGGGCTCGCCGCTGTTCCACGCCATGACCGGGCTGGTGCTGTTCGCCGTCGGCCGGCGGCTGTACGGGGCCTGGACCGGGCTGGGCGCCCTGCTGGTCTACCAGCTGATGGGCGGGGTCACCCTGTCGAGCGGGCTGATCTCGACCGACACCCTGCTGCTGGGCTTCCTCAGCCTGGCCCTGCTGGCCTATGTCGACCTGCCCGTCGCCAAGCGGCCGCTGTTCACGGCGGCGGGGCTGGGGGCGGCCCTGGGACTGGCCATGCTGTCGAAGTACGCCGCCCTCTATGCGGTGATCGGCATCGCCCTGCACCTGGTCTTCGACCGCGAGGCGCGGCGGGCCTGGAGCTGGAAGACAGCCGGCGTCGCCACCTGCGTGTTCCTGATCGTCATCGCCCCCAACCTGGCCTGGAACGCGACCCACGGCTTCGAGACCGTGGGCCATACCGCCGCAAACGGCAGCTTCGACCAGGGGCTGAAGTTCAATCTGGTGGAGATGCTCCGCCTGCTGGCCGAGCAGTTCGTGGTCTTCGGCCTGCCCTTCGGCCTGCTGATCTGGGCCGGGGTGCTGGCCGTGCGGCGAAAGCTGGGGCCGAACGAGGTGATGCTGCTGTGCTGGACGGCGCCGCCGATCGTCTTCGTCACGCTGCAGGCGTTTTTGACCCGCGCCAACGCCAACTGGACGGCGGCGGCCTATGTCGCCGGAGCGGTGCTGGCCGCCCACCTGGGCATGCGTCTGCGGCCGCGCTGGGTCCCGATCGCCCTGCTGGTCCCGCAGGCGGTGCTGGCGGCGCTGTTCATCGTCTGGGCGGTCTATCCGCGCACCGCCGAGGACATGGGCATGGCCAACAGCTTCAAGCGGGTGAAGGGCTGGGAGGACACGGCCGGCGCCGTAACCCGCCGCGCCGAGGTGGAGATGGCGGACCGCGGCCTGTCGGCCATCGCCGTCGATGACCGCTTCCTGTTCAACGAACTGGCCTATTACGGCCGCGACTTCTTCGCCAAACCGGGGGCCCCGCCGCTGGCCATCTGGCTGCGCAACGCCGAGGCCGGCAACCAGGCCGAGGCCACCGCGCCGCTGACCCCGGAGATAGGCCAACGAGTGCTGGTCATCACCGCCGCCGAGCTGAAGCTGGCCGACGATCCCGACAAGAAGATGGGCAGGCGGATCGCTCTGATCTCGGACGATTTCGTCCGGGCCCAGACCCTGGAGGTCAGCCGGGCGCGGCTGGATCGGAAGCGGCTGCGGCGCGGGGTGCTGATCCTGGGCGAAGACTATCGGCCCCAGCCCAAGGACTAGATTCGCGAGATCCGGAAGGCGAAGGGTCCGCCGTCGCCGGCGGCCAGCAGGGTCTCGCCGTCGGTCCAGGCCGGGTCGGCCGGCGCGGCGCCGTCGCCGAGGTTGAAGGCGCAGACGATGCGCTCGCCCTCCCCGCTCCGTTCGAACACCGCCATGGGCGCTGGCGCGTCACGGAAGGCGATGTCGCCCAGGCGCAGCGAGGGGTGAGCCTTGCGCAGGGCGATGAGCGCCCGGCTGAGGGCCAGGGCCGAGTCCGGATCAGTTTCCTGGGCGGCGACGGTGAGGTGGGCGTGCTCCGGCGCGGCCGGCAGCCAGGGCTGGCCGGTGGTGAAGCCGAGGTTCTCGCCCGGGCTCCAGGGCATCGGCGTGCGGCAGCCGTCGCGGCCCTTGTGGGCCGGCCAATAGAGGTCGCCGACCGGGTCGCGCAGCTGCTCGCGGGTCAGGTCGGCCTCGGGCAGGCCCAGTTCCTCGCCCTGGTACATCAGGATCGAGCCGCGCAGGGTCAGCAGCAGGGCCAGCATGACCTTGGCCACCGGCAGGGAGCCGTCGCCGAAGCGGCTGGGGGTGCGCGGCACGTCGTGGTTGGAGAAGGTGATGCAGGGCCAGTGGTGCGGATAACCGGCCAGCAGGTCCATGTGTTTGCGGATGAAGTCCGGCCCCATGCGGCGGGCGATCAAGAGCGGGAAACTGTAGCCGGCGTGCAGTCCCTCCTCCGGCGTCGCGAAGCCGCCGCAGCGGTCGGCTTCCTCGGAGAACTCGCCGAACACGAAGCGGTCGGGGTGGCGGCCGACGGTCAGGCGGACGTCGTTCAGCGCCTCGATGTTCTCCACCAGGTTGGAATCGTTGAAGTGGCGCTGGAAGTTGGCGGCGGCTGACCAGCGTAGCGAGGTGTCGCTGTCATCGACCGGATTGTCGGTCAGGGCTGGGTCGTGGAGGTAGGCGTTGGCGACGTCGAGCCGGAAGCCGTCGACGCCCTTGGAGAGCCAGAAGTCGAGCACGTCCAGCGCCGCCTGGCGCGCCTCGGGGTGGCGCCAGTTCAGCTTGGGCTGCTGGCGCAGGAACTTGTGATGGTAGGCCTTGCGGCGCAGCGGCTGGTAGGCCCAGGCCGGGCCGCCGAAGGCGCTGAGCCAGTTGTTGGGGGCCGTGCCGTCGTCCTTCAGCGGGGCCCAGACGTACCAGTCCTCCTTGGTCCCCTTCAGGCTGTCGTGGAACCAGGCGTGTTCGTCGCTGGTGTGGGCCAGCACCTCATCGAGGAGGAGCTTCATGCCGCGGGCATGGGCCCCGTCGATGACCGCCTGCAGGTCGTCCATCGAGCCGTAGTCGGGGTGGACGCCTTGGTAGTCGGAGACGTCATAGCCCCAGTCGCGGTTGGGCGAGGGGTGGACGGGGGAGAGCCAGATGGCGTCGACGCCTAGCGACTGGATGTAGTCGAGCTTGGCCAGGACGCCCGGCAGGTCGCCATGGCCGTCGCCGTCGCTGTCGAAGAAACTGCGGACGTAGATGTGATAGACGGTCGCGCCGCGCCACCAGGGGGGAGTGCTCATTGGGAGAGCGTAAGTGCGCAGGAGCGAGGGGGCCAGCCCTCCAGTTGCTCCCCCTTTTGGGGGAGCTGTCAGCCGCATGGCGGCTGACTGAGGGGGTCCTCAACGGACGGCGGCGGCGTCGGCCCGTTCGGCCGCCGACAATGGTGGGAACCCCCTCCACCACGGCCTGCGGCCGCGGTCCCCCTCCCCCGATGGGGGAGGAACTTCAAGCCAGCCAGACCATCATCCGCGTCGCCGCCTCCTCGCCGCGCGCCAGGCTGTGCTTGCGCTGCACCTGGCCGGTGTAGAGGAAGCCGGCCTTGCACAGCACCGTGCCCGAGGCCGGGTTGTCGCTGAAGTGGCCGGCGACGACGAAGCGCTTCTTCCACTCGTGCTTGGCCCAGGCCAGCGCCCCCTGCAGAGCCTCCGACGCAAAGCCCCGACCCCACCAGTCGCGGCCGACCCAATAGCCGACTTCCAACGGCTCGCCCGGCGGGGTGAAGAAGCCCAGGCCGCCGATGACGCCCTCCTCCTCGTGCTCGAGCAGGAAGTTATGGTCGGTGCGCGGGTCCTTGGCCTGGGCGCGGGTGATGAACTCCACGGCGTCCGACAGGTCGTAGGGGTGCGGCACCCGGCTGGTCATTCTGGCGATGTCGTAGTCGGCCATCAGCGCGGCCAGGCGCGTCTCGTCGCCCGGGGCCGGGGCCCGCAGGGTCAGCCGGCGCGTCTCTATCCTTGGGGTCTGTTCGATCAGACACATTGTTCTGCCTCCCGGTCCCTCTGACGGGGACCCTGAAACGAAAGAGGGGAGTCCGGCGATCCGGACTCCCCTCTGGAGTTTCGTGTCCGGATCGCTTTGGCGGCGCTCCGGAGAGAAGGTCTCTAGGTCGCCTTATTCAGCGGCCTCGGCCATCTTCGGAACAACCGTCGCGTAGGTGCGGTCGTTACGCTTGGTCACAAACTTCACGTTGCCGGTTTCGAGGGCGAAGAGGGTGTGATCCTTGCCGATGCCGACATTCTCGCCCGGCCAGAACTTGGTGCCGCGCTGGCGCACGATGATGTTGCCGGCCAGCACCGCTTCGCCGCCGAACTTCTTCACGCCGAGACGGCGGCCAGCCGAGTCGCGCCCGTTGCGCGAGGAGCCGCCTGATTTCTTGTGAGCCATATCGCTCTCCTATCCTCTATCGACGAGGCCCTTTAGGCTTCGTCGGTGTCCTTCTTGGCGGCCTTCTTAGGGGCGGCCTTCTTGGCGGGGGCGGCTTCAGCGTCGTCGGCCTTGGCGGCCTTCGGGGCAGCGGCCTTCTTCGGCGCGGCGGCCTTCTTCTCGGCCTTGGGCGCTTCGGCGGCGGCTTCGACGACCGGGGCCTCGGCGGCCACGATGGTTTCTTCCTCGACGACCGGAGCGGCCTTGGCCTTGGTCGCCTTCTTGGCCGGCGCCGGCGCGGCTTCGGCCTTCACGGCGAATTCCGGCAGCTTCAGGTTCCGCGAGCGGGCGTTGAGCTCGGCCTTGGTGGTCATGTCGACCACGCCGTCCCACTTGGCGTCGCCGATGGCGGTGACGCGCAGGACGGTTTCCTGCTGGCGGTGACCGCGGGTGCGGCGGTAGCCCTGGCGACGGATCTTCTTGAAGATCTTCACCTTCTCGCCCTTGCGGGTTTCGATCAGGGTGGCCGTGACGGCCGCGCCAGCGACCATGGGAGCGCCCACGGTGACCGCATCGCCATCGCCCAGCATCAGGACTTGGTCGAAGGAAACTTCAGCGCCGGGTTCACCAGCCAGTTTTTCGACAACCAGCAGGTCACCGGGGGAAACCCGGTATTGCTTGCCGCCGGTTTTGATCACCGCGTACATCGGTCCGTCCTGAACGTGAGATAGCAAAAACGATTGCGCCCCGCAGGCTGGGCCCGGGAGCGAAGGGAGGCGTCTTATACAGACGGACTCGCCTGAGTCAACGCAGACGGGCTGTCAAAACCCACCGACTTCAGCTCTTCGGAGATGACGGTGAACTCCACCAGCTGCGCCGCGCCGAAGGTGGTGACGATGGCCACGTCGGTGGCGTCGCGGCCCACGGCCATCAGCAGCCGGCCCACCCGGGGCATGTTGTGGCGGGCGTCGAAGGTGTGCCAGGCATTGCCCAGCCAGACCTGGAACCAGGCGCTGAAATCCATCACCCCATGCACCGGAATACCGATGTCGCCCATGTAGCCGGTGCAGTAGCGGGCCGGGATGTTCATGCAGCGGCAAAGGGTGATGGCCAGGTGGGCGTAGTCGCGGCAGACGCCCAGGCCCTCCTCATGGGCCTCGGAGGCCGTCTTGGTCGAACGGGCGTGCTCGTAGCCGAAGGCCACGCGCTTATGGGCGTACTCGACGATGGCCTGCACCCGGGCCCAGCCGGGGGGCACGCCGTCGAACAGCTTCCAGGCCAGGTCGCGCAGGAGCTCGGTGTCGCAGTAGCGGGACGGCAGCAGGTATTCGATCACCGCGTCGGGCAGGTCCTCGACCGCGTGCTGGACGGCGCCTGGCGTGATCGGGTCGGGAATGCCGCTGTCCTTGATGATGAAATCGCTGTGGATGGTGAAGCGGCCCGGGGGTGCGACCACCCGGCTGCAGATGTTGCCGAAGGTGTCGATGTACTGGCGGACCGGGACAAAAGGCTCGGTCAGCACGGTGTCGGGGGTCTCGAAATCGCCGGCCCGTTCCGGCCGGACATTGACCATCATCAGCATCGGCGTCGCAACCGGGCAGTCGTAGCTGATCCTGTAGCCGGCCCGTATGCGCATCTGGTGGTGTCCCGCCCGTTGAAAGTCCGGGCCAATCTCAGCCCGCTTGCGCAACTCTCAGCGGGAAAGGCGGTTGCGCAGCCTGGGCGTCCTCTACAGACAAATCGACCTCGACGTCCATGCCGACGTAGTCCTCGGCCTCGCCGTCCCAGGTTCCGTGCAGCGGCAGGGCCAGGCGCGGATCGGCGACGACCGCCACCCGGATGAGGTCGAGATTGCCGACGATGCCGTTGGTCGGGTCGAAGTCCACCCAGCCGCAGCCGGGCACATAGGCGCGGGCCCAGGCGTGGGTGTGGCCGCCGCCGGTGCGGCCGGATTTGGCCGAGCCGGAGTAGACGTAGCCGGAGACGAAGCGGGCGGCGACGCCGAGGCTGCGGGCCGCCTCGATCAGCAGGACGGCGAAGTCGCGGCAGCTGCCGGTCCGCAGGGACAGGGTCTCGGCCGGGCTCTGCGGGGCGCCGCTCAGGCGCAGGGCGTAGGCGAACTCGGACCGGATGGCGTGGGTCATGTCGGTCAGCACGGTGGAGACCGGCAGATCGCCGTTGGCGGGCAGGAAACGGCGGGCCCACTGTTCCACCTCGCCGGCGTCCTGATGACGGCGGTGCAGGGAGGTCGCCAGCTCGGCGCGCTCGTCCTCGTGGTAGAGGAAGTCACAGGCCCCGAGGCGCAGGTCGCTGTGCTCGAGGTCGAAGGGCATGTGCGGCGTGTGCTCGATCCGCACCCGGCTGTCGAACACCAGCCGGTCGGCGGGGCGGTCGAAGCGGGCGACGCCGACGCAGGCGCCGCTGACGTCCTGGATGTGGCGCAGCATCTCCGGATCGGGCGAGACGGTGACCTGGGCCGAGATCAGGCGTTGATCAAAGGCCTGCAACGGCCGGAACATCATCCGATGCTCGCCGAAGGCCACCGGCTTGCGGTAGCGGTAGGTCGTCAGGTGGCGAATGGAGACGATGGCCATTGTCAGAACAGGGGCTCGATTTGAACGGCAAGGCCAGGGGACTGCTTGTCACAGGCGAGGGTTCGCCAGTGATTGCGCAAAAAGCGGGCGCCGAATCGCCGTTTGTCCTGATAGCGGACCATGCCGGTCAGGAAATCCCACTCAGCCTTAACAATCTCCAACTGCCCCATTCAGAAAGGCGGCGACATATCGCCCTAGACATCGGTGTTGCAGGAATGGGCCCGATTCTCAGTGACGATCTAGGGGCTTGCCTGATCGCCCAGCGCTATTCTCGGCTGGTCATCGACTGCAACCGGAATCCCCAGCGGCGCGACGCCATCTGCGAGGTCAGCGACGGGACGGTGGTGCCCGGCAACCTGGAACTGACGCCCGCCGACCGCCAGGCCCGCATCGACGAGATCTTCACCCCCTATCACGAGGCCATCGCCACCGAGCTGGACGCCCGTGGAGACCGTCCGACGGTGATGGTGGCCCTGCACAGCTTCACGCCGTCGATGGCCGGCCACGCCCGTCCCTGGCGCTTTGGCGTGCTGCACCTGGGCGCCTCGCCCTTTTCCGACGCCATGCTGGCCCGGCTGCGCCAGACCTTCGGGCCGGAAGTCATCGGCGACAACCAGCCCTACCACATGGACGACATCGACTATTCCATCCCCCGCCACGCCATCGGCCGGGGACTGGACTACCTGGAGCTGGAGGTCCGCCAGGACCTGATGGCCGACGCCGCCGGCGAGGCGGCGGTGGCGGCGCAGATCGCCCCGCTGCTGCGGGCGGCGCTGGCGGATGTCGGGCTTTAGGGACCAGACCTGACGATCGAAGCGGCGAAACCATTATACCGCCGCTCGGCCGACCAACAAAAAAAGGCCGCGCCGATAAGAGCCGCCGATTCTGAGCCAAACCCCACCATCCGTTGGCTTTTGCGTGGGTTCAGGCCACGAGGATGTGGCTCCGGCGGTTGGTCGAAGGGTTGGTCGATGCGCTGCGAAGGTTGGTCGAAAGCGCGTCGCGGCGACCAACGCCCTTCGCGGAGGCGCCGGCGAGCCCCTCGAACGCCGATGAATATGTCTAGACATATTGCGACAAAGCCCAGCGGGCGGGCGTTTTCGGGCGGCCGAAGGATGACAGCGAAGGGGGATGGCAGAGAGTCCCTAGACCGTTACAATATAACATTCTATAGCCCGTCCCGTGAACCTCGCCGTCTTCGCCTCCATCGCCGCCGCCGGCTTTGCCGTCGCCTTCATGCACGCGATCCTGCCGACCCACTGGCTGCCGTTCGTGCTGGTCGGGCGGGAGCAGAAGTGGTCGGCCGGCAAGACCCTGGGGGTCACTGCCCTGGCCGGGCTGGGGCATGTGGCCTTTACGGTGCTGATCGGGGCGGTGGTGGTGGCTGTCGGGCTGGTGGCGGCCCCGGCGCTGGAAAGCTGGTTCAAATGGGTCGTGGCCGCCGTGCTGGTCGGCCTGGGCGTCTTCTATCTGACCCGCGAAGCCCACCAGCACCCGGACAAGCCGCGCCGCTACCTGTCGGACCGGGCGGCCATTGCCGGCCTGGTGCTGCTGCTCACCCTGTCGCCCTGCGAGGCCTTCATCGGCGTCTACATGACCGCCATCAAGCATGGCTGGCTCGGGTTCGGCCTGCTCAGCCTCGTCCTCATGGCAGCCACCGGGGCGGCGATGATGCTGTTCACCGGCCTGATGCTGGCCGGGGCGCGGTTCGTGAAGCTGGACGCCCTGCAGGCCAAGGAGTCGACCATCCTCGGCTGGGCCCTGATCCTGATGGCCGGGGCGGTGATCATCTTCGATATCTGACACCGAGGGGGATGACCGGAGATTCGACCGGCGCCCCGGTTTCATCATGGCCATTGAGCCCCTAGATAGGCGCCATGACCTCCCAGACCGCTGGCAAGACCCCCGTCACCGTCCTCACCGGCTACCTCGGCGCCGGCAAGACCACCCTGCTGAACCGCATCCTCACCGAGGACCACGGCAAGCGCTACGCCGTCATCGTCAATGAGTTCGGCGAGGTGGGCATCGACAACGACCTGGTGGTCGGGGCCGATGAGGAAGTGTTCGAGATGAACAACGGCTGCGTCTGCTGCACGGTGCGCGGCGACCTGATCCGCGTGCTGTCGGGGCTGATGAAGCGCAAGGGCGGTTTCGACGCCATCATTGTCGAGACCACGGGCCTGGCCGATCCCGGCCCGGTGGCCCAGACCTTCTTCGTCGACGACGACGTGCGGGCCAAGACCCAGCTCGATTCGGTGACCACGGTGGTCGACGCCAAGCACCTGCCGCTGCGGCTGGCCGACAGCAAGGAGGCGGTCGAGCAGATCGCCTTCGCCGACCAGATCGTGCTCAACAAGACCGACCTCGTCAGCGAGGTGGAACTGTTGGCCGTCGAGGCCTCGATCCGGCGGATCAACCCGCTGGCCCCGATCCACCGAACCACCCGCAGCCAGGTGCCGCTGGAGGCCATCCTCGGCCGCGGCAGCTTCGACCTGGGCCGGATCACCGACCTGGAGCCGGAATTCCTCAACCCCGGCCACGGGGAAGAGGGCCATGTGCATGACGAGCACTGCGAGCATGACCACCATGGTCATGACCATCACCACGACCATGACCACGGCCCTGTCCACGACCACGCCGCCGAGGCGGGGATCAAGGGCGTCAGCCTGACCGCCGACAGGCCGCTCGACGGCATCCGGGTGACCAACTGGCTGAACCAGCTGCTGGCCGAAAAGGGCGCGGACATCCTGCGCGCCAAGGGCATCATCGACATCAAGGGCGACGAGCGGCGGCTGGTGTTCCAGGCCGTGCACATGATCCTGGAAGGCGACTACCAGCGGCCGTGGACCGACAAGGACCAGCGCTACAGCCGGATGGTGTTCATCGGCCGGGATCTGGACGAGGCGGCCCTGAAGGCGGGTTTCGCGGGGTGTGTGGCTTAGTTCAAGTTCCTCCTCCGGCGCGCAGCGACGGGGGAGGGGGACCGCCGGCCCGACTTAGGGCCGGTGGTGGAGGGGGCAGCACCGGCGGTTCGGGTTGATCCTGAACGCCGTCATCTCAGTCCGCGCCAGAACGCTCCCTATCCTGACAGGCCGGCGCTGCCCCCTCCACCACGCGCGTATCCGCGCGCGGTCCCCCTCCCCCGTCAGGCCTTCGGCCTGCCGAAGGAGGAATAAAAAAGGGCCGGTGTTTCCACCGGCCCTTTTCCGTATCTCGTGGAGCCTGAAGCCCTACTCGATGTCTTCGTTGATGATGCCGACCTTGAAGTAGCCGTTCTCCTGCAGGACGTTCAGCACTTCCATGAAGTCTTCATAGAGCACGTCCGGATCGGCTTGCAGGAACACCCGCTCGGTCTGCGGAACCGAGGTGACGCCCTTCTTGACCATGTCGGCCGGGATGTCGGCCGGCAGGTTCTCCAGGCGGGTCTGCTGGCCGTCGATGAACAGCGCGCCAGACTTCTGGATGAAGACGATGGTCGGATCCGGCGGCTTCTTGGCGTTCGGGGGCGGCGGGATGGCCGGGGGCAGGTCGATGGCGATCGACACCGTGGCCAGAGGGGCCGCGACCATGAAGATGATCAGCAGCACGAGCATGACGTCGACGAACGGCGTCACGTTGATCTCGGAATTCTGCCCGAGATCGAACTTTGACTTCTTGCCGCCGCCGGCCAGTTGGGCACCCATTCGAACACTCCTCGTGGCGAGCCCCTTAGGCGGCCCGTCTGTTATTCGCTTCTCCCATGGCGCAGGAGCGGCGGCCTGTAAAGCCCGTCTCTCGCCGTGAGGGAATCTGAACGCCGCTATGGCCCAGTGGGGTCCATCCGGTCTAAGCGGAAAAGCATGATCCTCGAATTCGACGCCTATGTGACCGCCGCGCTTTTCGACGCCAAAGCCGTACCGATGTTCGCTTTGGGCGACGGCACGGCGCGCCTTGTAACGCTTGAAGGATTCGTCACGGTGCAGGCCCACGACGGGGCTGTCCTGGCCGCCTGCGCCCATCCTTCGGGCAGCGGCATCCTCACCGCCGGCGACGACGGCCGGGTGGTCTGGAGCCGCCTGGAGGGCGAAGACCTGGTCGCCAGCGAAATCGCCAACATCAGGGGAAAATGGATCGACGCGGTCGCCGCCAGCGCCGAATCCGGCCTCATCGCCTTCGCCGCCGGCCGCGAGCTGCACGTCCGCGATTCGAAGGATGCCGCCTTTTCGCGCATCTTCACCCACGACAAGTCAGTGGCCGACATCGCCTTCGACCCCAAGGGCCGGCGAATCGCCGCCGCCACCTACGGCGGGGCGGCCCTGTGGTACGCGCGGATCGAGAAGCAGGTCCCGCAGATGCTGAAATGGGCCGGCAGCCATGCGCAGGTGCTGTGGAGCCCGGACGGCAAGTTCCTGATGAGCTCGATGCAGGAGAACAGCCTGCACGGCTGGCGCCTGAGCGATTCCAAGGACATGCGGATGGGCGGCTATCCGGCCAAGGTGAAGAGCCTGGCCTTCCTGTCGGGCGGGCTGATGCTGGCCACCTCCGGGGCCAACGGGGCGGTGGTCTGGCCGTTCCAGGGCGCCAACGGGCCAATGGGCAAGGAGGCGGCCGAGATCGCCTATGACCAGGACGCCATGGTCACGCGGGTGGCGGCGACGCCGGGCGGCGGGGTGCTGGCCGGCGGGCTGGACGACGGGCGGGTCTGGGTCTGCGACCTGAAGAGCGGCCGGCGCGAGATGATCAAGGCCGAGAAGGGGGCGGCGATCTGCGCCCTGGCGATGACGCCGGACGGGCGGTCGGTGGCTTGGGGCGACGAGGACGGCGGGGCGGGGCTGGCGGCGAGTCCGGTGTAGCCCTCCCTCCCCGAATGGGGAGGGCAGGCGCGCGTTGCGCGCCGGGTGGGGCAGTGGGTCACCGCTGCCGCTCGGTTATGTTTCTCAGCGCTTCGTCTCGAAGGCCAGTGGCCGACTTCCCCACCCGACGCGCGTAACCGCGCGTCTACCCTCCCCAATTCGGGGAGGGAGGTCACAGCGGCCGTTTGGTCCGGTAGACGATGACCTCGAACGGCTCGCCGCCGAAGTTCATGTAGCTGAAGCCGACGTCGATCTTCGCCCCGACCACCTCGCAGTCGAGATAGCGGGTGGTGGCCGGGTTGATGGGCTGCTTGCAGCTCCAGTCGCCCAGGTGCAGGGCGGCCAGGCCCTTCAGGTAGAGCTCGGCCTGGCGGATATCGTCGACCGGGTGGCCGGGGGCCGGGTAGCGGGCCAGCTGCACGGCGTCGAGCTTGCCATCGAGGAAGAAGTAGCGGACCCGCCAGGTCGTCCCGAGGTGGAAGACGCCCGGCTGCTCCAGCTCGAGAATCGCGCCGTTGAGGCCGTCAATCGCCTTGGGCGGTATGGCGCCCGGCGTGGCGGCGGCGACGGTGGCGACATCGTCGTCGGCGTGGGCCTTGCCGAACAACAGCTCGCCGACCTGAACATTTCCGGCGGCGAGGGTCAGGGCGGCGGACAGGATCAGGGCAAGACGCATCGCGGCTCCTCCAGGCGGACGCCGCATCATCGCTGGCCACCGGCGGCCGGGCATCCCCCATTGCAGGGGGTCAGTCGAAGCCGCGCATCTCCGCCCAGACCTCGAACGGATCGCGGCGGGTGCGCAGGGTGTTGATCGGCGCGTCCTCGTCGGCGTAGCCCAGCGCCATGCCGGAAAACAGCATGTGGTCGTCGGGCAGACCGAGGAAGTCACCCACCGTCTTGGGATAGCGGGCCCAGAACTCCTGGGCGCAGGTGGCGAGGCCCCGCTCGACCGCCAGCAGCATCAGGGTCTGCATATACATGCCGACGTCGGCCCACTGCGGCGGGCCCAGCTTGCGGTCGAGGCTGAAGAAGATGCCGACCGGGGCGCCGAAGAACTGGGTGTTCTTGAACAGCTGGCGCAGGCGGGCCGGCTTGTCGTCGCGGGGGATGCCAATGGTGGCGTAGAGGTCCTCGCCGCATTCGAAGCGACGGGTGCGGAAGGGGTCCCAGAGGTTTTCCGGATAGACGGCGTATTCCGGCTCCTCGCCGCCGAGGTTGGCGCCGACCTTGGCCTTGAGCTCGTCCAGCGGCGCGCCGGCCACGGCATGGACCCGCCAGGGCTGCAGGTTGCCGCCGCTGGGGGCGCGATGGGCGGCCTCGAGCAGTTCGCGCAACAGGGGCGCGGGCACGGGGTCGGGCTTGAAGGCGCGGACCGAAACGCGGGCGGCGACGGCGTCGGATACGTTCATGGCGGCGACTCTCGCGACAAGGCAGGTTCGGACGGCTAGCATGCGCCCCCAAGGTCAAGGCAAGGGTGAACACAGATTGTCCGACGAGCCGCCCCGAGACGAGGATGAGCCGCCGGTGGAACCGGCCGAGGAGGCCCTGCCCGAGGCGGAGACGGAAACGCCGGACGCCGGGCCGCTGGAGGTCGTGACGCCTGAGGACCTGCCCGAGGACGTGCTGGAGGCTGTGCCGCCGGACGACGCGCTGGCCGATGTCGAGGGCGTGCTGGAGCCCGAGGCCGAGCCAGAGCCCGAAGCCGAGCCCGAAGCCGAGCCCGAAGCCGAACCAGAGGCGGAACCCGAGCCTGAGCCCGAGCCGCCGCTCGCCATCGAACCGCCCCCTGCCCCGCCGCCGCGCAGGCCTCGCCCGGCCCGGCCGTCGGCGCCCGCCAGACAGACCAGCTTCCTCGGCAAGGTGGTGCGGCGGCTGCTGCTGATGCTGCTGGTGGTCGGGGTGCTGGCGCCGGTGTTCTCGACGCTGCTCTACCGTTTCGTGCCGCCGCCGGTGACGATTCTGATGATCCAGCGCCTGTTCGAGGGCAAGGGCCTGGACCGGCGCTGGATGTCGCTGTCGAGGATGAGCCCGGCCCTGCCCAATGCGGTGATCGCGGCGGAAGACGCGGGCTACTGCAGCCACTGGGGCTTCGACTTCAAGGCCATGGAAAAGGCCATGGCCCACAACCAGCGCCGGCCGGGCAAGATCCGCGGCGGCTCGACGATCAGCCAGCAGACGGCCAAGAACGTCTTCCTCTGGCCGCAGCGCTCCTATGTGCGCAAAGGCCTGGAGGCCTATTTCACCGTCCTGATCGAGACCCTGTGGGGCAAGCGGCGGATCATGGAGGTCTATCTCAACAGCGTCGAATGGGGCCCGGGCGTCTACGGCGCCGACTCGGCCGCGCGGCGCTATTTCGGGGTCGGCGCCGATCAGCTGAGCCCCACCCAGGCCGCCCGCCTGGCCGCCATCCTGCCCAGTCCCCTCAAGTGGAAGGCGGCGACGCCGGGGCCATATGTGCGCAGGCGCTCGCGGCGGATTGGGGCGGCGAGTGGAACGGTGCGGCGGGAGGGGTTGGCGGCCTGTATTCGGTAGGGGGACTGGATCGCCGCCGCACCGGCCTGTCGGGGCGCTCTTCACGTCTGGAGCGGCGTTCCTGTCCCCGATCGGCGCAAATCGGGGACAGGAACGCCGCCCCAGGCGCCTGTGCACCGACGTCGCCCATCCTGCGCGGCGATCCAGTCCCCGCCCCTTGACGCCGTTAACCGCCTGCGGTCCCTTGCCGCACCCCAATTCCCAAGGAAGCGTCCCATGAAGAAGACGACCCTGATGGCGGCCGCCGCCGCCCTGGCTCTGACCGGCGGCATCACCGCCCTCGCCGCCGGACAGGCCCCGGCCCCGGCCCCAGCCGCCGCGCCCGCCGCAACCCCGACGCCCGAGGAGGCCAAGGCCTTCGTCGACAAGGCCGAGGTCGATCTCGCCAAGCTGTCCGAATACGTCAACAAGTCCAGCTGGGTGCGCGCCACCTACATCACCGAGGACACAATGTTCCTCGAGGCCAAGGCCGGGGCCGAGGCCACCACGCTGGCCACCGACCTCGCCGTGCAGGCGGCGAAGTACGACAAGACCGACGCCGACCCGGTCACCCGCCGCAAGCTGGACATCCTCAAGCGGGCCCTGGTGCTGCCGGCCCCGCAACGGCCTGGCGCCGCCGAGCAGATGGCCACCATCGGCAGCCGGCTGGACAGCATCTACTCGACCGGCAAGTTCGAGTTCAAAGGCAAGCAGATCACCCTCAACGACGCCGAGGACGTGCTGGCCAGCAGCCACGACCCGGCCGAGCTGAAGGCGGCCTGGGAGGGCTGGCATTCGATCTCGCCGGTGATGAGCGCCGACTACGCCCAGCTCGTCGACCTCGCCAACGAGGGCAGCAAGCAGCTGGGCTACGCCGACACCGGCGCCCTGTGGCGCTCGGGCTACGACATGGCCCCCGACGAATTCGCCGCCGAGACCGACCGGCTGTGGAAACAGATCGAGCCCTTCTACAAGAACCTGCACTGCTATGTGCGGACCAAGCTGAACGCCCAATACGGCGACGCCGTACAGCCCAAGACCGGCCCGATCCGCGCCGACCTCCTGGGCAACATGTGGGCCCAGCAGTGGGGCAACATCTATCCGATCGTCGCCCCCAAGGAGGACGCCTCCGCCTACAGCCTCGACAAGCTGCTGGTTGAGAAGGGCTATGACCCGGTGAAGATGGTGAAGACCGGCGAGAACTTCTATTCGTCGCTGGGGCTCAGCCCCCTGCCCGAGACCTTCTGGACCCGCAGCCAGATCGTCCGGCCCGAAGGCCGCGAGGTGGTCTGCCACGCCTCGGCCTGGGATCTCGACGACCGCGACGACATCCGCATCAAGATGTGCACCAAGGTCAACGCCGAGGACTTCTATACCGTCCACCACGAGCTGGGGCACAACTACTACCAGCGCGCCTACAAGGATCAGCCCTACATCTTCAAGGGCGGGGCCAACGACGGCTTCCACGAGGCGATCGGCGACTTCGTCGGCCTCTCGGCCCTGACCCCGACCTACCTCAACCAGGTCGGCATTCTCGACAAGGTTCCGGGGACAGAGGGCGATACGCCCTTCCTGCTCAAGATGGCGCTCGACAAGATCGCCTTCATGCCGTTCGGCCTGCTGGTCGATCGCTGGCGCTGGCAGGTCTACGACGGCTCGGTGAAGCCGGCCGACTACAACGCCGCCTGGTGGAAGCTGCGCACCCAGTACCAGGGCATCACCCCGCCGGGACCGCGGCCGGCCAACGCCTTCGACCCGGGCGCCAAGTACCATGTGCCGGCCAACGTGCCCTACACCCGCTACTTCCTGGCCCACGTCTATCAGTTCCAGTTCCACCGGGCCGCCTGCAAGCAGGCCGGCTGGAAGGGCCCGCTGCACCGCTGCTCGGTCTACGGCGACAAGGCGGTCGGGGCGAAGTTCAACAAGATGCTGGAGATGGGCCAGTCCAAGCCCTGGCCGGACGAACTGGAAGCCTTCACCGGCGAACGCCGCACCGACGCCAGCGCGGTGACGGAGTATTTCGCGCCGCTGAACAAGTGGCTGATCAAGCAGAACAAGGGCCAGAAGTGCGGCTGGTAGGCCGTCTCTAGCCACCGCATCCGGACTGCCAGACCCTCGCGCCAAGCCGGCGCGAGGGTTTTTTCTGGCCCGCTCGGCCGACCATCGCCGGAACGGCAGCGACAACCCATTGAATTTGCTGCGTTAATATTCCTATGGTGAATTCCGCTTAGGGTTGCGGAAAAATTCAGCAAATCCATAGGCAGGTCCGTTTACCGAGAACGGGCAGTCTTCGGCTTCGTCGGGCGAATGTGCCCGGGGTCGGGTCGGGGCTGAAGCCATGTCGGGGCGTATCTTGAGAACCGCGATTGCGCGGCTGGGACAGTTTGGTGCGCGCAAGGACGGCGCCATCGCCGTGCAGATGGCGTTCCTGGGCATGCCGATGGTGGTGCTGACCATGGGGGCGGTCGACATCGCCAACGGCTCGGCGGCCAAGACCAAGCTGCAGGACGCGCTGGACGCCGCCGCCCTGACCGCCGCCCGCTCCAACCAGTTCACCGACACCGGCCTGCAGACCATCGGCGCTCAGGCGCTGACCGCCAACATGACCGGCTCGCAGGCCACCGTCACCTCCTCGTCCTTCAAGGCCGAGGGCAACAAGGTGATCGCCTCCGCCAAGGCCAAGGTGACGCCGATGATCGCCGGCCTCTGGATGCAGGGCGACATCGTCGTCGGCGCCAAGGCCGACGTCACCCGCTCGGTCAACAAGATCGAACTGGCCCTGGTGCTCGACACCACCGGCTCGATGAAGGGCGCAAAGCTTGCCAACCTGAAGACCGCCTCGAAGAACCTGATCGACACCCTGGAAAAGGCCGCCGACCGCAGCGTCGAGACCGATCCGGTGAAGATCGCCATCGCCCCCTTCTCGATGACCGTGAAGGTGGGGACGGCCTATCGCAACTCCGCCTGGGTCGACCAGAACGCCGCCGCCCCGATCAACGACCAGATCTTCGCCAGCCACGCCAACCGCTTCACGCTGCTGAACAACATCGGCGTCTCCTGGGGCGGCTGCGTCGAGAGCCGGGCCGCGCCCTACGATGTGCAGGACACCGCGCCGAGCACCGGAACGCCGGCCACCCTGTTCACCCCCTACTTCGCGCCGGACGAGCCGAGCAGCGGCGGCACCTACTACAACAGCTACCTGCCGGACGTGACCAACAGCTCCAACTGGCAGACCCGCCAGGGCTATGTCGCCAAGTACAATCGCAGCCCGACCTCGACCGGCACCAATTCAAGCACCGGCTACATCTACGGGCCCAACAGCGGCTGCCAGCTGTCGCCGATCACCCGCCTGACCAACGACTGGGACGGCCTCAAGGACGCCGTCGACGACATGGTGGCGGTCGGCGACACCAACATCCCGCTCGGCCTGATGTGGGGCTGGCACCTGCTGAGCCCGAACGCGCCGTTCGCCGACGGCCGGCCCTACGGCACGGCCAAGTCGACCAAGGTCGTGGTTCTGATGACCGACGGCGAGAACACCATGGGCTCGACCGGCAACAACAACGCCTCGCTGTACAACTCGCTGGGCTACATCTGGCAGGGGCGGCTCGGTATCACCTCGGGCAACACCGCCGCGCGCAAGGCGGCGATGGACGCCAAGCTGACCACCCTGTGCACCAACATGAAGGCGCAGGACATCGTCATCTATACGGTGCGGGTCGAGGTCACGAGCGGCGACTCCAGCGTCCTGCGCGGCTGCGCCACCTCCAACGACAAGTTCTACGACGTGCAGGACGCCAGCCAGCTGACGGCGGTGTTCAACGCCATCGCCGGCTCCATCGAGAACCTGCGGATCCTCAAGTGAGTTACCCGTCGTTCACCTTGTTCATTGGCGGTTTCCTTTACCAGGCGCCGCGTATGAATGCCGATCAAGATTGGGGCCACTATGATCGACGCTCACGCCGCTGACGGATTCGGAGCACGCCTGCGCGGGTTTCTGCGCCGGTTCGCGCGCGCCCGTCGCGGCGCGGTGGCGGTTCAGTTCGCGGCCATCGCCCTGCCGCTGGCGGTGCTGTCGCTGGGTCTGATCGACGTCAACCGGGCCAGCATGTCCAAGCGCGGCCTGCAGGACGCCCTGGACGCCGCCGCCCTGATCGTCGCCAAGTCGAGCGCCACCACCAACGCCCAGGCCGACAGCATCGGCGACGCCGCCCTGGCCGCCCAGCTGGCGACCATGACCGCCGACGACGGCGTGCTGGCCTCCTCGACCTTCACGCTGGGCGGCACAAACAACACCACGGTGCTCGCCGACGCCACCATCGAGGTCGACCCGGTGGTGGCCGACCTCTGGCTGCAGGGCGACATGAGCGTCGGGGCCCACTCCGAGGTCATGCGCGCCTCCTACGACCTGGAAGTGGCCCTGGTGCTCGACGTCACCACCTCGATGGCCGGCACCAAGCTCACCGACCTGAAGGCCGCCGCCACCAGCCTGGTCGACCTGGTCGTGAAGACCAGCCAGACGCCCTACTATTCGAAGATGTCGATCGTGCCCTACTCCAACGCGGTCAACGTCGGCAGCGCCAACGCCGCCCTGGCCCGCGGGGCGATCCCCGCCGCCAAGACGATCACCGGCGCCTCCTGGGCGAGCGGCGCGGCCAAGGGCATCAGCGGCGCGACCAAGGCCAACCCGGTGGTGGTCACCGCCAACGGTCACGGCTTCAACAACGGCGACCGGGTCTACATCGCCGGCGTCTCCGGCATGACCCAGCTGAACAACCGGGTCTTCACCGTCGCCGGCAAGACGACGAACACCTTCCAGCTCTCGGGCGTCAACGGCTCGAGCTACAGCACCTATTCCAGCAGCAGCAACGACTACGTCACCAAGTGCCAGGCGACCGACTGCGAGGTGGTGGTCACCTCCCCGGCCCACGGCTTCGCCAACAACGCCTGGGTCTATGTGACCGGCGTCGGCGGCATGACCCAGATCAACAACAGCGGCAACACCGCCTGGCAGGTCAGCAACGTCGCCACCGACACCTTCTGGCTCGTGGGCAGCGTCGGGCCCAGCTACAGCGCCTTCAGCTCGAACGGCTCGGCCTACTGCACGACCAATGGCTGCGAGTACCAGCGGTTCACCAACACCTCGGGCAGCACCAGGATCCACCGGGTCAGCACCTGCGTCAGCGAGCGGACGACCAACCCCTATGACGACGTGTCGCCGGCCACGACCCTGCTGGGGACCAACTATCCGGCCAGCGGCAACCCCTGCCTGACCAACACCATCACCCCGCTGACCAGCACCAAGACCACCCTGACCACGGCGATCAGCGGCCTGGCCGCCTCGGGCTCGTCCGGCGGTCACATCGGGGTGGCCTGGGGCTGGTATTCGATCTCGCCCAACTTCAGCTCGATCTTCACCGGGACCAGCACGCCCGCGGCCTACACCGCGCCGCACATCAAGAAGGTGCTGATCCTGATGACCGACGGCGAGTACAACAGCTCCTACTGCAGCGGCGTCATCGCCCAGGACTCGACCACCGGCTCGGGCTCGAGCAGCGACCACATCAACTGCAACGCCCCCAACGGCAACACCTACGACCAGTCGTCGGCCCTGTGCACGGCGATGAAGGCGCAGGGGGTGATCATCTACACGGTCGGGTTCCAGGTCCCCAGCCCGTCCAGCGCCGCGACCCTGGTCAACGGCTGCGCCACCGACGCCGCCCACGTCTATACGCCGTCCACCGGCACGGCGCTGCAGGATGCCTTCGAGGCGATCGGGGCCGACATCGCCTCGCTGCGAATATCCAAATAGCGCCGTTCTCGACGCTTCCTTTACTCCTGTGGCGCATCCTCGCTCCCGAAAGCGGGGATGCGGCCATGCTTAGGCTTTGGACACGGGCGAAGGACAGGCTGGCGGGCTTCCGCCGCCATGAGGGCGGCAACGTCGCCATCATCGCCGCCATCGGCGTGCCGGTGCTGGCCCTGGCCAGCTTCGCCCTGCTCGACATCAACCGGGCCAGCACCCAGAAGCGCGAGCTGCAGGACGCGCTGGACGCCGCCGCCCTCTATGCCGCCCGCTCCCCGGCGGTCACCGACGCCGACCTGCAGAAGGTCGGCGAGAAGGCCTTGATCGCCCAGCTGGGAACGATGGTCGACGCCAAGCTGATGAGCTCGACCTTCAAGCTGGGCTCGGGCGGCGCGGTGATCGCCACCGCCCAGGCCAGCGTCAAGCCGTTCGTCTCCAACATCTGGCTGCAGCGGGACATGGTGGTCGGCGCCGACTCCGAGGTGCTGCGCTCGATGAACCGCATCGAGCTGGCCCTGGTGCTGGACAACACCGGCTCGATGGCCGGCTCCAAACTGGCCAACCTCAAGATCGCCGCCAAGAACCTGATCGACACCCTGGCCGCCTCCGCCGCCCGCAGCAGCGAGCCCAACCCGGTGAAGATCGGCATCGTCCCCTTCAGCCAGACAGTGAAGGTCGGGGCGACCTACAAGGGCCAGTCCTGGATCGACCAGACCGGCGCCGCCCCGATCAACAACGAAATCTTCTTCGACAAGGCGACCGGGACGACCGTCGCCGCCAACCGCTTCACCCTGCTCAGCAACATGGGCCAGACCTGGGGCGGCTGCGTCGAGACCCGGGCCCAGCCCTATGACGTGCAGGACACCGCCCCCAGCGCCGGCACGCCGGCCACCCTCTACACGCCCTTCTTCGCGCCCGACGAGCCGGACTCGCCGTCCAAGTCCGGCTGGCAGAACGGCGACTTCGGCTGGTTCAGCAACGACTACCTGCCCGACGAGGTCTTCAGCGGCTCTAACTGGAAGGTCCCGCAGGGCTACATCGGCAAGTACGACCAGGCGCCGAGCGGCGGCGGCGGACCCAACCGGGGCTGCGACCTGCAGCCGATCATGCGGCTGACCGCCAACTGGTCCGGCCTCAAGAGCCTGGTCGACGGCATGGTCGCCACCGGCAACACCAACATCCCGATCGGCGCGGCCTGGGGCTGGAACCTGCTGTCGCCGACCGGCCCGTTCGCCGACGGCTCGGCCTATGGCACGCCCAAGCTCAGCAAGATCGCCATCATCATGACCGACGGCGACAACGTCATGAGCGACGCCAAGAACGACAACGAGAGCAACTACAACGCCCTCGGCTACCTCTGGCAGAACCGCCTGGGCATCAACGGCGGCGGCGAGGGCGCCCGCACCTCGGCGATGGACAAGCGGCTGGCGCTGCTGTGCGAGAACATGAAGGCCAAGGGCATCGTGGTCTACACGGTGCGGGTCGAGGTCAAGTCGGGAGCCAGTTCGTTGCTGAAGAAGTGCGCGACCAGCTCGGACCGCTACTACGACGTTCAGGATGCCGACGACCTCGACGACGTCTTCCAGCGCATCGCCGGCGAGATCTCCAACCTGCGGATCTCGAAGTAGGCCCCGACAGTCGCTGGCGGCCCTTCCCCACACACCCACGGCCGTCATCCTGGGCCTTGTGCCCAGGATCCCGGGTTCAACCGCCGCAAGCCCATGCCCTGGAGGCGCGGCCGCGCCTCCACCCCACCGTGGGTGCGGCGGACAGCGGGATCCTGGGCACAAGGCCCAGGATGACGGTGGCAGAGTGGGCGCCGGGTTGGACCTCGACAGCCGCCTCAACCCGAAAGTCAGGCCGCCGCCGCTTCATTCGCCGCGCCGCAGGCCAGGCTGAGCGCCTCGAACAGCGCCTCGGCCGAGATCGGCTTGGTCAGATGGCCGTCGGCCCCGGCCTCGGCCGAGGCCCGCACATGTTCCGGCAGGGCGTTGGCCGACAGGGCCCAGATCGGCGTGTGGCCGGTTTCGGCGGCGCGGATGGCGCGGATGGCGGTCAGGCCGTCCATCACAGGCATCTGCATATCCATCAGCACCAGGTCGAAGCCCTGCGACAGGGCCGCCTCGACGGCCAGCGCGCCGTTCTCGACGCAGGTCAGCTCCACCCCGGCAGGCTCCAGCAACAGCTGCACAACCCGGCGGTTGACCGCATGGTCCTCGGCCAGCAGCACGCGCGGCGCGCGATCCCCGGCCATCGCCGCCGGCGCGGCGGCGACCACGGCGTCCGGCTCGGCGACGGAGGCCAGCGGCAGGGTCAGGATGAAGGTCGCCCCCCGGCCGGGCGTGGCCTCGGCGGTCAGGTCGCCGCCCATCGTCCTGGCCAGCTGGCTGGAGATGGCCAGGCCCAGGCCCGTGCCGCCGAACCGCCGGGTGATCGAGCCGTCGGCCTGTTCGAAGCGCTCGAACATCCGGGCCTTGAACTCAGCGTCGAAGCCGATGCCGGTGTCGCGCACGGCCAGGGCCAGCACCCCCTTCTCAACGAAGGCGCGCAGCGACACCGATCCCTTGCCGGTGAACTTGATGGCGTTGGACAGCAGATTGCCGACCACCTGGCGCAGCCGCACGGCGTCGCCCTCGAACCAGCCGTCCGCAGACGGATCGATGTCGAGACCGAAGGCCAGGCCCTTCTCGGCGGCCAGGGGGCGGAACAGGTCGGCGATCGCCCGCAGCGAGGCGCTGAGGGCGAAGGGCTCGGCCTTGAGATCCAGCTTGCCGCTTTCGATACGGGCCAGGTCCAGCAGGTCCGAGAGGATGGCCTGCAGCGTCTGGCCGGAGGTCTCGATCAGCCCGACCATCTCCGCCTGGTCCGGCGTCAGGGGCGTGCGCGACAGGGCCGAGGCCACGCCCATCACCCCGTTCAGCGGCGTGCGGATCTCGTGGCTCATGTTGGCCAGGAACTCGCTCTTGGCCCGGCTGGCCGCCTCGGCGACGTCCCGCGCCCGGCCGACCTGCTCCTCCGACCGCTTGCGGTCGGTGATGTTTTTCAACACCCCCAGCATCCGGATCGGTTTGCCGTCCGGCCCCAGGGTCTGTTCCGCCCCCGAGAAGGCCCAGACCTCGCGACCGTCAGGGGCGGCTATCCGGTATTCGGTCCGGAAAGGCACGCCCTCCTTCTGGTGCCGCTCCCAGGCGGCCATGGCCATCGGCTGGTCATCGGGATGCACCAGGTCCCAGCCCTTGGAGGCCAGGTCTTCGAAGGTGACGTCCTCGCCGAAGAAGGTGTTGGCGGCCCCGTCGACCTTCAGGTCGCGCGCCTCGTAGTCGATCTCGTAGACCAGCACGTCGGCGATCTCGAGCGCCAGTTTCAGCCGCTGTTCCGACCGCTCGGCCCGGTCCAGCGCGGTGATGACGTCGGTGATGTCATGGCTCATGGCGATCAGCCCGCCGATCTCGCCGTCGGCGTCGCACCAGGGGCCGATCTCGGCCCGCAGCCAGCGTTCGCGGCCCTTTCCGTAGGGCACCCGGATGCGGTCGGACCAGACGTTCTCCCCGGCCAGGCAGCGTTCGTAGGTCTCCTTGAGCTCGGCGTAGGATTCTGGGAACAGGTCGCCGACGAAGGCGCCGAGGGCCCGCTCGCGGCTGACGCCGCTGTCCTTGCACCAGCGGGCGTTGACGTAGACGTAGCGCAGGTCGCGGTCGCACATGGCCAGGGCGACCGGCGCCGAGCGCATGATCACCTCCTTGAGGGCGACGGCGGCGCGGGTCTCGCGGTCGGCCGCCTCGCGGGCCCGTTCGGCGCGCAGCCGCTCGACGGCCTCGGACAGCAGGGCGGCGCAGTCGGCCAGGTGGGCCAGCGCCACCTCGTCGCGAGCCTTGGGCCGCGCCGACAGCACACAGAGCGAACCGATGCGCAGGCCGCTGCTCAACCGCAATGGCGTGGCGCAATAGAAACGGGCGTAGGGCGACCCCGTGGTCCAGGGATGGTCGGGATTGGAGACCAGGGCGTCTTCCAGCCAGATGCCGTTCTCGTTGCGGACGCTGACCGAGTCGTCGGCGTCGACCAGGCTGTCCTCGAAGTCGGCGAAGGCCGAATGCCAGATCTGGCCGTCCTCGTTGAGCACCACATAGGCGTGCTCGGCGCCGCTGAGCGCCGCCGCCATGCCGCAGACCCGCTGGATGGTCGGGCGCAGGGCGGCGAGGTCCAGGGAACGGACTTCGCGCAGGCCTTCGGCGGCGGTGTGCTCGGGCGCGTTTTGCGCCATGGACGGGTCCCCCAGCAAGTTGCCGGAAGTGTCGCAGGCGCCGGTTAAGATTGGGTGGGGCTCGGCGCTTTTCCTAGCCGAGCTTTATTTCCGCCAGCCGCTGCTTGAGGAAGTCGTCGGCGGTGATCGGGGTCGGATAGCGGTTGGGATGCTCCGCGTCGGCCCGGCCGGGCAGGGTCTCGATCAGGTGATCGGGCGCGTAATGCAGGAAGAAGGGCGTCGAGTACCTGGGAACATTGCGCCGCTCGGGCGGCGGGTTGACCACCCGGTGGGTCGTCGAGGGCAGGTAGTCGTTGGTCGCCCGCGACAGCATGTCGCCGATGTTGACCACCAGCGAGCCGGCCGGGGGGTTGATCGGCAGCCAGCGGCCGTCGCGGTCGAGCACTTCCAGCCCGCCCTCCTCGGCGCCCAGCAACAGGGTGATGGCGTTGATGTCCTCATGGGCGCCGGCCCGCTCATTGGGCCCGTCGAAGCCGGCCGGCGGATAGTGCAGCAGCCGCAGGATGGAGTTGCCGTCCTTGACCTGCACATCGAAGGTGTGGCGCTCGAGGCCGAGGTAGGCGGCGATGGCCTGCAGCACCTTGCCGCCCATGCGGTCCAGGGCGTCGAACAGCCAGGTCAGCTCCTCCTTGAAGCCCTCGACCTCGGAGACCCACAGGTTCTCCGGCATCGAGGCCGAGTATTTGTGGCCGGCGGGCAGGTCGCGGCCGACGTGCCAGAATTCCTTGAGGTCGAAATGCGCCGCGCCCTTGGCGGTCTCGACGCCGAACGGGGTGTAGCCGCGCTGGCCCTTGCCGCCCTCGACGAAGTATTTCTTCTTGGCCGCTTCCGGCAGGGCGAAGAATTCCTTGGCCCGTTCGATGGCGCTGTCGATCTTCGCCTGGCCCATGCCGTGATCGGAGATGACCGCGAAGCCGTAGCGCCGGAAACTGTCGCCCAGCGCCTTGGAGAAGCCGGCGAAATCGCTCTCGTACTGCTTGAACGAGACGGGGGCGATGGCGGAGGGGGCGAGGCCGGTATCGGTCATTGGGAAGACGCTCTGCAGTTGGGCTGGGTTTTCTACACCAGCCGGGGCGCCGACGAAACTACGGGGTCTTGCGGAAGAACGGTCGGGAACCTTGGGCGGCGAAAGCCGTTGCGGCCTCTCTGCCCCTTCCTGAGGACCCACCATGATCCGTCGCGCCCTGACGCTCGCCACCTGCCTGACCGCCGCCGCCGCCCTGGCCGCCTGCACCACCACCGACCCCTACACCGGCGAGGTGGTGCGCGATAACACCGGCACCGGCGCCATCGTCGGGGCCATCGGCGGCGGGCTGCTGGGCTATCTCACCAACACCAACGACAGCGAGCAGGGCCGCAAGAACGCCTTGCTGGGAGCCGGGGTCGGCGCCCTCGGCGGGGCGGCCGTCGGCAATTACATGGATCGCCAGCAGGCCGATCTACGCCGCGAACTGGCCGACAGCGGCGTCACCGTGACCCGCGACGGCGACAACCTGATCCTCAACATGCCCAGCGACGTCACCTTCGCCTCCGGCAGTGAGACCCTGCAGCCGCAGTTCTACGACACCCTGGACGACGTCGGCCGGGTCCTGCAGGCCTATCCCTCGACCCTGATCGACATCACCGGCCATGCCGACAGCGACGGGGCCGACGACTACAACCTGGCCCTCTCGGAGCGCCGCGCCCGCTCGGTCGCCGACTACCTTGTCCAGAACAGCCGGCTGAACCCCAACCGCGTCGCCCTGGCCGGGCGAGGCGAGCGCGACCCGGTCGCCTCGAACGCCACCGCCGCCGGGAAGGCCCGCAATCGCCGGGTCGAGATCCTGATCCGTCCGCTTCGCGGCTGACCGGCAGGTCGCCCTGTCGGGTTGGGGACGGGTGGTGATACCCTCCGCGGTGATCTGGAGAGCCCGTCTTGAAACCCGTCCCCCTGACCTGTGATGAAGCCTCCAGGAAGCTGCTCGGCCGGCCGGCCGACGACCTGTCGGAGCTGGAGCGGGCGGTGATCGAGCGGATCATCGCCCGCGGCGCCATCTCCCGCGACCTGTCCGAAGACGACGAGATGACCTTTGGCCAGCGCCTCGCCGACCGGGTGGCCGCGGTGGGGGGGTCCTGGGCCTTCATCATCGGCTTCGGCGTCGTGCTGGTCCTCTGGGTCGGGCTGAACGCCTGGGCGCTGGGCGTGGCCGGGCTGAAGCCGTTCGACCCCTACCCGTTCATCTTCCTCAACCTGATGCTGTCGATGCTGGCCGCCCTGCAGGCTCCGGTGATCATGATGAGCCAGAACCGTCAGGCCCTCAAAGACCGCGAGGCCGCCCGCCACGACTACGAGGTCAACCTCAAGGCCGAGCTGGAGATCATGGCCCTGCATGAGAAGCTCGACGTCATGCGCGAACACGACCTGGCCGCGCTGATGAAGCGGCAGATCGAGATGCTGGAACGGCTGGCCCCGGCCGCGAAGCCTTGAATTCATCCGGGCGGCCTTGAGAAATCCTCGGGTTCCATGACCCGGCGGCAAGAGGCTATGCAGGGACAAGCTTCCGGAGCCTTCGCCTTGACCGACCTTGCCGCCCTGTTCCAGCCGCTGTCCTTCGCCCACGGCCCGGCAATGAAGAACCGCCTGATGCTGGCCCCGCTGACCAACCTGCAGAGCCATGTCGATGGCACGATGTCGGACGACGAGTTCAGGTGGCTGGTCAAGCGGGCGCAGGGCGGCTTTGGCCTGACCATGACCTGCGCGGCCCATGTGCAGCGTATCGGCCAGGGCTTTCCCGGCCAGCTGGGCGTCTGGTCGGACGACCATCTGCCGGGCCTGACCCGGCTGGCGGCGGCGATCAAGGCTGAGGGCAGCGTGGCGGTGGTGCAGCTGCATCACGCCGGCATGCGCTCACCGGCCGAGATCATCGGCGAGGCGCCGGTCTGTCCGTCCGACAACGAGGAGTTCAAGGCCCGCGCCCTGAGCGGCGACGAGGTCGAGCAGTTGAAGGCCGACTTCGTGGCCGCCGCCGTGCGGGCCGAGAAGGCTGGGTTCGACGGCGTCGAGTTCCACGGCGCCCACGGCTACATCCTCTGTCAGTTCCTCAGCAGCGAGATCAACCAGCGCACCGACAAATGGGGCGGCTCGCTGGAGAACCGGATGCGCCTCATCCACGAGATCCTCATCGAGGCCCGCGCCGTCTGCCGGCCCGATTTCCAGATCGGCCTGCGGCTGTCGCCCGAGCGCTTCGGGCTGAAGCTGCCGGAAATCCGCCGGGTGGCCGGCATGCTGATGACCAGCGGCCTGATCGACTACCTGGACATGAGCCTGTGGGATGTCGGCAAACTGCCGGTCGAGGAGGAGTTCCAGGACAAGTCGCTGATCGACTGGTTCGCCGAGTTGCCGCGCGGCGATTGCCGCCTCGGCGTCGCCGGCAAGATCATGGAACCGGCCCATGCCGCTTCGCTGCTGGACAAGGTCGACTTCCTGCTGCTCGGCCGCGCCGCCATCCTGCACCACGACTGGCCTCTGCGCGCCGCGGCCGAGGACGGCTTCAAGCCGGTCAGCCTGCCGGTCACCCGCGCCTACCTGGCGAACGAGGGCCTCGGCCCTGCCTTCCAAGACTACATGGCCGGCTGGAAAGGGTTCGTCTCCGAGGAAGCGGCATGACCTTCGGTCAGGCTTGCTCCGTCCATTTCCTTTGAATACTCACGCCGGATGACCACGCCCTTCACCACCCTGATGGCCCAGCTGGCCGATCAACCCGACGGCTCCACCCTGACCGTCACCGAGGACTGGGGCCAGGGCCGCACCCTGTTCGGCGGCATCTCGGCGGCTCTGTGTGTGGCGGCGGCCGAGCGGGCCATCGGCGAGGGCGCGCCGCCGCTGCGGTCCGGCCAGTTCGCCTTCATCGGCCCGGCCTCGGGGCCTTTGAGGCTATCGACCGAGGTCCTGCGGCGCGGCAAGTCGACCATCTTCATGCAGGCCGACCTGCACGGCGAGGCGGGCCTGGCCACCCGCGCTATCCTGACCTTCGGCGCCGCCCGCGACAGCGCCCTCGACGACGAGGACCTGAAGGCCCCCGAGACCCTCGACCCGGAAACCTGCCCGCCGCTGCATCCGGAGGGCAAGGGCCCAGGCTTCGTGGCCAACTTCCAGATCCGCCCGGCCAACGGCAAGACCATCTTCAGTCGTGAGGCGCGGGAGTCGGTCAACCGCCCCGACCTGCTGCTCTGGTGCCGCCACCGCGACCCGGACGCCGGCATGGGCGCCGCCGCCCTGATCGCCCTGGCCGACACCCCGCCGCCGGCCGCCGTGCGGCTGATGCGGGTCTCGGCCCCGATCAGCACCATGACCTGGATGGTCGACATCCTGTCGCCGCCGCCGCTGGACAATGACCGCGGCTGGCGGCTGCTGAGGAGCTCGGCCGAAGTCACCCGGGATGGATACTCGAGCCAGTCCATGGTCCTGTGGGACGAGGCTGGCCGGCCGCTGGTCATCGGCCGCCAGAACATCGCCGTCTTCGCCTGATTGTTTCTCTCCCTCCCCTTTATGGGGAGGGACAGGCCGCGAAGCGGCCAGGGTGGGGTACTCACGGGCAGGGGCGCGCTGCATCTGACTTCCCCACCCGGACGGCTTCGCCGTCGTCCCTCCCCATAAAGGGGAGGGAGGGCGATCCCCCTACCGCCGCCGCGGATGCCATTCCGCGACCAGAAGGTTGGGGACCCAGCACAGCCAGGCGATGGCGGCGTAGCCAGCGGCCGGATCAACCGGAACCAGCGGCAGGCTGACCAGGTAAAGCCGCAGGGTGACGGCCGCCAGGGTCAAGGCCCAGGAGCGGATCATCCAGCGGCGATGGGCTTCGAAGTCGCGGGCCAGCGCCTTGCGCCAGCCCATCGTCGTCGTCACCAGCCACAGGACGGCGAGCAGGCCAAAGCCGGCGCCGGCCACCGGCCCCGCCGTCGTGCCCACCGCCAGCGCCAGCCCACCGACGCCACCGACCAGGCAGGCGACCGCGTAGAGCCGCCCCGTCCAGCGATGGGCGAAGGGCAGGCGGCGGCGCAGCGGACCGATGAACTGGAAGGAGCCGATCAGCAGGGCGGTGGCGGCCCCGGCCACATGCACGGCCAGCCATGGCGCGGCGAAGGCGTTGGCCAGCACGGTCGGGCTCAGCGGCCCGACGCCCGGCAGATAGCGGTAGGAAAACACTGCCGTCAGCAGGCTGAGCAGCAACGCCACCCCCCACCCCAGCCGGCCCGGCCAACGGACCTGGACTATCGTTTGAACCTGCATGATCGCCTCCTTGGCTTGCGGGTGGCGACGGCATTGCCCGACGGCGGGCGGCCCGCTACGCCTGACTTCGCGAGTGGCGCCAGGGCTGCGCGAGAGGGGCGAATGGCCGGATCGGGGTCACATCGAGCAGCCGCATCAGCGCGGCGCATCGCCATCGAGCTGGGCCTGCTGGTCGCCGCCGGACTGTTCGTCGGCGCGCTGGGTCCGTTCGGGTCGGACACCCTGCCCTGGGCCCTGAAGCACGGCTACTGGCTGACCACCCTGGTCGGCGGCGGGGTGATCGGCATCGCCCTCGACGAGACGCTCGGCCGGCGGATCGCCCCGGCCTGGTGGCGGGTGCTGGTCCTCTCCGTTGTGATGACGCCGCTGACCGCCCTGTTCGTGCTCGCCGCCGCCCGAGTGATCCTGGGCCAGCACGCCAGCTTCCAGGGCTTTGGCCGGCTGCTGTGGCAGGTGTTCGCCATCGCCCTGCCGGTGATGGCCGTCCGCGCCCTGGTCCGCCGCCCGCCCAAGGTCGAAACCCGCACCGTCATCGAGCCGCCCCTGCCGCAGGCCGAGGCCGCCTTTCGCCGCCGGCTGTCGGCCAGGCGCCGGGAAGCCCGCCTCCTCGCCGTCGAGGCCCACGACCACTACCTGCGGGTCCATACCGACGCCGGCGCCGAACTGGTCACCCTGCGCTTCACCGACGCCCTGGCCGAGCTGGACAAGGCGCACGGCTACCGCGCGCATCGCTCCTGGTGGGTGGCGGCCGACGCCATCGAGGCGGTGCGTTGGCGGCGGGGGGCGGGCGAGGCGACCCTGGCCGGCGGCCTGGTCGTCCCGGTCAGCCGCTCGATGGCGCCGACCCTGCGCGAGGCCGGCTGGCGCTGAAGCCGCGCGCTTCGCCCCTTATGCAATCCTTATGCGGCGGCCGATCCTTCGGGATCGAACCCTGACGCCTGAATGACGATCCTGCGGCCTCACCCTGGAGCGCCGCCGATGGCCGATATCCTGTTTCTGATCCTGGGCCTGGGCGCCTTCGCGCTCTTCGGCCTCTACGCCGCCCTGCTGCGGAAGGTCTGAGCCATGCTCCTGACCGTCCTCTACGGCGCCGCCGCCGTCGGGCTGGCCATCTACATGGTCGCCGCCCTGCTTCGCCCCGACAAGTTCTGAAAGGAGACCTCGCATGGACTGGCGAGGCTGGGCCGAGATCGTTTTCACGATCGGCCTCACTTTGGCGCTGAGCTGGCCGCTCGGGGCCTATCTGAAACGCGTCTGGACCGGCGAGTCGACCTGGCTCGATCCGGTGCTTCTGCCTGTCCAGCGGGCGACCACCGCCCTGCTCGGCGTCAAGCCCGGCGCCAGCCAGACCTGGCTGGCCTACGCCGGCTCGGTGATGGCCTTCAGCGCCGTCGGCTTCGCCTTTCTCTATGCGATCCTGCGCCTGCAGGGCCTGCTGCCGTTCAACCCGCAGGGGTTTGAGGGCCTGTCGCCGCACCTGGCGTTCAACACCGCCGTCAGTTTCGTGACCAACACCAACTGGCAGTCCTACGTCCCCGAGACCACCGTCTCGACCTTCTCGCAGATGGCCGGGCTGACGGTGCAGAACTTCGTCTCGGCCGCCGCCGGCCTGGCCATCGCCGCGGCCGTGGCCCGGGCCTTCGCGGCCGATCGGGCCGAGGGGCTGGGGAACTTCTGGGTCGATGTCGTCCGCATCCTTCTCTACGTGCTCTTGCCGGTCAGCCTGGTCGGCGCCCTGGTGCTGGTGGCGCTGGGCGTGCCGCAGTCGCTGTCGGCTGGAACCCCGGTGACCACCCTGGAAGGCGCCCGGCAGACGCTGGCCCTGTTCCCGGCGGCCAGCCAGGAGATCATCAAGCAGTTCGGGACCAACGGCGGCGGCGTGTTCAACGCCAACTCCGCCCACCCGTTCGAGAACCCCAACGCCTGGACCAACCTGATCCAGATCGTCGCCATGAACGTGCTGAGCCTGGCGGCGGTGTTCGCCTTCGGTCGGCTGGTGCTGGCGGCCAGGGAAGCCCGCGCACTCGTCGCCGTCATGGTCATCCTGCTCGGCGCGGCGGCCGGCGGCATCTACGCCGCCGAGACCCTGACCCCGCAGCCGGCCCTGCTGGCCGCGCAGGTTCCCCACGGTCCCTCGATGGAGGGCAAGGAGGTCCGCTTCGGCGCCGCCTCGACCGCCATGTTCTCGGCCGCCACCACCGGCGCCTCCGACGGCGCGGTCAACGGCATGCATGGCAGCCTCACCCCGCTCGGCGGCGGCATCGCCCTGTTCATGATCCAGCTGGGCGAGATCCTGCCCGGCGGGGTCGGCTCGGGCCTCTACGGCATGGTGGTCATGGCCCTGCTGGCGGTGTTCGTCGCCGGGCTGATGGTCGGCCGCACGCCCGAGTACCTGGGCAAGAAGGTCGAGGCGCGCGAGATCAAGTTCGCCATGCTGGCGGTGCTGATCCTGCCCATCACCATCCTCGGCTTCTCGGCCGTGGCGGCGGTGCTGCCGGTGGCCTTGAAGGGCCTGCTCAACAGTGGGCCGCACGGCCTCAGTGAGATCCTCTACGCCTACACCTCGGCGGCGGGGAACAACGGCTCGGCCTTCGCCGGCCTGACCGCCAACGCCCCCTGGTGGAACACCACGCTGGGCATCGCCATGCTGCTGGGCCGCTTCGCCTACATCGTTCCGGTGCTGGCCATCGCCGGCTCCCTGGCGGCCAAGCCCAAGCTGGCCCCCACCGCCGGCACCCTGCCCTCCTCGGGCCCGCTGTTCGTCGGCCTGCTGATCGGGATCATCCTGATCCTGGGTGGGCTGCAGTTCTTCCCGGCCCTCGCCCTTGGCCCGATCGTCGAGCACTTCCAGGTGCTGGCGGCGGCCCGTTGATCCCGAATTTCAAGGACGCCTGACATGTCCGATACCCTCGCCGACGGCCCCAGCACGAAGCGCGCGCTGGGCTCCGCCACCCTCTCCCGCGGCGTCGTTCTCGAGGCGCTGAAGTCGGCCTTCCTCAAGCTCGACCCGCGCAGGCTGACCGGCAACCCGGTCATCCTCGCCACCGAGGTGGTCGCCGCCCTGGCCACCATCTCGGCCGCGGTCGCCGTCGCCACCGGCCAGCCGGCCGGCTTCGAGGTCCAGATCGCCCTGTGGCTCTGGGCGACGGTGCTGTTCGCCAACCTGGCCGAAAGCGTCGCCGAGGGGCGGGGCAAGGCCGCGGCCGACAGCCTGCGGGCCTCCCGCGTGACCACCAAGGCCAAGCTGATCATCGACCCCAAGGCCGGGACCTGGATTCCCACCCCGGCCCACAAGCTGGGCGTCGGCGAGGTGGTTCTGGTCGAGGCCGGCGACGTCATCCCCTCCGACGGCGAGATTATCGAGGGCGTCGCCTCCGTCAACGAAGCGGCCATCACCGGCGAAAGCGCCCCGGTGATCCGCGAAAGCGGCGGCGACCGGTCCGCCGTCACCGGCGGCACCACCGTCGTCTCCGACTGGATCAAGGTGCGCATCACCAGCGAGGCGGGCTCGACCTTCCTCGACCGGATGATCGCCATGGTCGAGGGCGCCGACCGCCGCAAGACGCCCAACGAACTGGCGCTGGGCGTGCTGCTGGCCGGCCTGACCCTGGTCTTCCTGGTGGCCGTGGTCACCCTCCTGGGCCTGGGCGCCTATTCCGGCGTCAAGCTCGACCCGATGGTGCTGGGCGCCCTGTTCGTGACGCTGATCCCGACGACGATCGGCGGCCTGCTCAGCGCCGTCGGCATCGCCGGCATGGACCGCCTGTTGAAGGTCAACGTCCTGGCCACCTCCGGCCGGGCGGTCGAGGCGGCCGGCGACGTCGACACCCTGCTGCTCGACAAGACCGGCACCATCACCTTCGGCAACCGCATGGCGACCGAAGTCGTCCCCGCCCCCGGCGTGCGGCCCGAAACCGCCCTGCGCGCGGCGATGATGGCCTCCCTGGCCGACGAGACGCCGGAAGGCCGCTCGATCGTCGAGCTGGCCCGCGACCAGGGCCTGACCGCCGAGACCCCGGCCGGCGCGACCTTCATCGCCTTCTCCGCCGTCACCCGCCAGTCGGGCCTCGACGCCGGCAAGAGCAGCTGGCGCAAGGGCGCGGTCGATGCGGTCCTCAAGACCCTGAATCTCGGCCCCGAAGACGCGCCGGTCGAGTTCCGCCAGGCCGTCGACCGCATCGCCCGCTCGGGCGGCACGCCGCTGGCCTGCAGCGAGAACGGCGCCCTGGTCGGCGTCATCCATCTGAAGGACGTGGTCAAGCCGGGGGTCAAGGACCGCTTCGCCGACCTGCGCCGCATGGGGGTCCGCACGGTGATGATCACCGGCGACAACCCGGTGACCGCCGCCGCCATCGCCTCCGAAGCCGGGGTCGACGACTTCCTCGCCGAGGCCACGCCCGAGGACAAGCTGCGCATGATCCGGGCCGAACAGGCCAAGGGCCGGCTGGTCGCCATGTGCGGCGACGGGGCCAACGACGCCCCCGCCCTGGCCCAGGCCGACGTCGGCGTGGCCATGCAGACCGGCGCCCAGGCCGCCCGCGAGGCCGGCAACATGGTCGACCTCGACAGCGACCCCACCAAGGTCCTCAACATCGTCGAGGTCGGCAAACAGCTGCTGATCACCCGAGGGGCCCTGACCACCTTCTCGATCGCCAACGACGTGGCCAAGTACTTCGCCATCATCCCGGCCCTGTTCGTGGCCAGCCTGCCGGCCCTGTCGGGCATGAACATCATGCGGCTGCACAGTCCGCAGAGCGCCATCCTGTCGGCGGTGATCTTCAACGCCTTGGTCATCGTCGCCCTGATCCCGCTGGCCCTGCGCGGGGTGAAGTACCGGGCCATCGGGGCCAGCAAGCTGCTCAGCCGCAACCTGTCGATCTACGGCCTGGGCGGCCTCGTCGCCCCGTTCATCGGCATCAAGCTGATCGACCTGATCGTCTCGGGCCTGGGCTGGGCGTGAGCCTTCCCGCCAACCAAGGACACCCCCATGCTTTCGCAACTCCGCCCCGCTCTTATCTCCATGGTCCTGTTCACCGCTGTGCTCGGCCTGGGCTATCCCCTGGCCGTCACCGGCATCGCCCAGGCCGCCTTCCCGGCTCAGGCCAATGGCTCGCTGGTGACCCGGAACGGCAAAGCGGTCGGCTCCGCGCTGATCGCCCAAGGCTTCGCCCAGCCAGGCTACCTGCACCCCCGCCCCTCGGCCGCCGGCAAGGGCTATGACGCCGCCGGCTCCTCGGGCTCCAACTACGGCCCGCTGAACGCCGACTACGCGGCCCGCGTCAGGACCGACGCCGACGCCCTGCGCGCCGAAAGCGCCGCACCGATCCCGGTCGACGCCGTCACCACCTCGGGTTCGGGCCTCGACCCCGACGTCTCGCCGGCCAACGCCGAACGCCAGGTGGCCCGCATCGCCGCCGCCCGCGGTCTGGCGCCCGAGCGGGTGCGGTCGATCATCGCCGTCGCCACCCGGGCGCCGACGCTCGGCTTCCTCGGCCAGCCCCGGGTCAATGTCCTGAAGGTCAATCTGGCTCTCGACGCCGCGACCCGAACGGAGCAACGTCCGCCGCGATGACCCCGGACGAGCCGCGCCGCCCCGACCCTGACGCCCTGCTGGCGGAGGCCCGGTCGGCCGGGCGCGGCCGGCTCAAGGTCTTCCTCGGCATGGCCCCCGGGGTCGGCAAGACCTTCGAGATGCTCAGCGCCGCCGGCCGCCTCAAGGCGGCCGGCGGCGACGTGCTGGTCGGGGTGGTCGAAACCCACGGCCGCCGCGAAACCGAGGCGCTGCTCGAGGGCCTGGAGGTTCTGCCCCGCAAGCCGATCGAATACCGCGACCGGGCCCTGATGGAGTTCGATCTCGACGCCGCCCTGGCCCGCAGGCCCGGCGTGCTGCTGGTCGACGAATACGCCCACTCCAACGCCCCAGGCTCGCGCCACCCCAAGCGCTGGCAAGACGTCGAGGAGATCCTGGCCGCCGGCATCGATGTCTGGACCACCCTCAACGTCCAGCACCTGGAAAGCCTCGTCGAGGTGGTCTGGAAGATCACCGGCGTACGCCAGCGCGAGACCGTGCCCGACAGCGCCCTCAGCCGCGCCGACGACATCGAGCTGATCGACATCACCCCGACCGAGCTGCGCGAGCGGATGGCGGCCGGAAAGGTCTATGTTCCCGAGACCGCCCGCCTGGCCGCCGATCGTTTCTTCAAGCCGGAGAACCTGACCGCCCTGCGGGAACTGGCCCTGCGCCGCGCCGCCCAGACGGTCGACGACCAGCTGACCCAGGCCATGAAGCGGGCCGGGGTCGAGGGCCCCTGGGCGGCGGGCGAGCGGATCCTGGTGCTGATCGGGCCGGACGGCATGGCCGGGGCGCTGGTGCGGGCCGGCCGGCGCCTCTCCGACATGATGATGGACGCCCCCTGGACGGTGGCCCACATCGAGCGGCCCAACCGCGGGGCCGGCGACCCGGCCGGCGGCGTGCGGCTGAACGAGGCGCTGAAGCTGGCCGAGCAGCTGGGCGGATCGACCGTCGTGCTGACCGGCGATGACCTGGTCCAGGCGGTCCTAGACCATGCCCGGCGCAACAACATCACCCAGATCGTCGTCGGCAAGTCGCGGCGCTCGCGCTGGCGCGGCCTGTTCGGCCGTTCCCTGGCCCCCGCCCTGTTGGAAGAAGCGGCCGGCGCCGCCCTGCACGTCATCACCGACGCCGCCGCCGACGGTCGCCCGGCGCCGCCGCCCCGGCCCGTGAGAAGCCGCTTCCAGTGGCGCGGCCAGCTGGGCGCCCTCGGCCTGGTCGCCATCGCCGTGGCCATCGCCTGGATGATCGACAGCAAGGTCGAGAACGCCAACCTGGCGATGATCTTCATGCTCAGCGTGCTGGGCGCCGGCCTGGCGTTCGGCCTGTGGCCGGCGGTGACGGCGGCGACGGTCTCGGCGCTGGTCTACAACTTCCTGTTCCTGGAGCCGCGGCTGACCATGCTGATCGGCCACCCGGCCGATGTGCTGACCTTTTTCGTTTTCTTCGCCGCCGCCCTGGCCACCGGTTGGCTGACCGGCCGGGTGCGCGATCAGGCCCGCGCCACCTCGCGCCGGGCCTCGGCCGTCTCGGCCCTGCTGGCCTCCAGCCGCCGCCTGTCCGGCGCCGCCCGCAAGGAGGACGCCGCCACGGCGCTGGCCGAACAGCTGGCCGCCGCCACCGGCGGCAAGGCCGTCGTCCTGCTGCCGGGCGGCGACGACATCGTCGCCACGGCCGGGGCGCCGGAACTGGAGCCGCTGTCGGCCGCCGACCTGGCCGCCGCCCGCTGGACCTGGGAGAAGGGCGAGCCGGCCGGGGCCCGCACCGGCACCCTGCCCAACGTCGCCTGGACCTTCCGGCCGCTGCAGGGGGTCAAGGCCCGGGCCGGCGTCGTCGGTCTCGAACCCCAGGCCCTGGCCGCCGAGGAAGACGAGCGCTTCGCCCTGGCCCTGCTCGACCAGGGGGCCATCGCCCTGGAACGCGCCGAGTTCGCCGCCGAGGCGGCCGACGCCGACGCGCTGCGAAGATCCGACCGCCTGCGCTCTGCCCTGCTCAACTCGGTCAGCCACGACCTGCGCACGCCGCTGTCGACGGTGCTGGGGGCGGTGACGACCCTGATCGACTTCGGCAAGTCGATGAAGCCGGCCGTCCGCGACGACCTGATGCTGTCGATCCGCGAGGAGGCCGAGCGGTTGAACCGCTATGTCGGCGACCTGCTGGACATGACCCGCATCGAGGGCGGCGCCCTGAAGACCCGCCGCGAATGGACCGACATCCGCGACGTGCTGGGGGCCGCCATCGGCCGCGTCGAGCGGCGGCTCGAAACCCGCACCCTGGACAAGGACTTCCCCGCCCAGCTCTCCATGGTCATGGCCGACCCCAGCCTGCTGGAGCAGGCGCTGGTCAACATCCTGGAGAACGCCATCGCATACAGCCCCGACGGCTCGACCATCGAGACCGCCGCCTACGAAGATCGCGGCAACGTCGTCATCTCCATCGAGGACGAGGGCCGGGGCATCCCGACCGCCGAGCTGGAACGGGTGTTCGAACGCTTCCGGCGCATGGAGGAGGCGTCCGATCGGGGCAAGGGGGCGGGCCTGGGCCTGGCCATCTCCAAGGGCTTCGTCGAGGCCATGGGCGGCCGCATCGCCGCCGCCAGTCCCATCCATGATGGACGCGGCACCCGCATTCTGATCAGCCTGCGCAAGGAAGTGATGACCCCGGACCACCTGCTTTGACCGCCTGGCGCCCCCGCATCCTCGTCATCGACGACGAGCCGCAGATCCACCGCTTCCTGGGCCCGGCCCTGGAGGCGGCGGGCTACGAGCCGGTGCGGGCCGACGACGCCACCAGCGGCCTGCGCGAGATCGCCCGCAAGGCGCCTGACGCCGTCGTGCTCGACCTTGGCCTGCCCGACATGGACGGCAAGGAGGCGCTGGCGAAGGCCCGCGCCTTCTACGACGGCCCCATCCTCATCCTTTCGGCCCGCGATCGCGAGACCGAGAAGATCGACGCCCTCGACGCCGGCGCCGACGACTACGTCGAAAAGCCCTTTGGGGTTGGCGAACTGCTGGCCCGGCTGCGGGTCGCCATGCGCCACCGCCTGCGCCGCGAGGGGGCCGAGGAGGTGATGCGCTCGGGCGATGTCGAGATCGACCTGATCAATCGGCGCGTGACCCGCGCAAGCCAGCCCGTCCACCTGTCGCCCAAGGAATTCGACCTGCTGGCCAACCTGGCGGGCGGCAGCGGCCGGGTGCTGACCCACCGCCAGATCCTCACCGCCGTCTGGGGCCCGGCCCACGAGCAGGACGTGCAATACCTGCGGGTCTTCATCGGCCAGCTGCGCCAGAAGCTGGAGGCCGACCCGTCGAGCCCCAAGGTCATTCTCACCGAGCCGGGGGTGGGCTACCGTTTCGGCTGAGGAGACCCGCATGCCCCCCCAAACCGGCGGCTGCCGCTGCGGCCAGCTTCGCTTCGAGATCACCGCCCCGCCGCTGCTGACCATGGCCTGCCACTGCACCGGCTGCCAGCGGATGAGCGGCGGGCCCTATTCCCTGTCGGTGGCCGTGCCCTCGGCGGGCTTCAAGGTGACCCGCGGCGAGCCGGTCATCGGCGGCCTGCACGGGGAGATCCAGCACTACCACTGTCCCCATTGCCTCAGCTGGGTGTTCACCCGGCCCGGCATGGACTTCTTCGTCAACGTCCGCGCCCCGATGCTGGACGACACGGCCGGCTACGAGCCCTTCATCGAGACCTGCACGGCCGAGGGCTTCCCCTGGGCGAAAACCCCGGCCAGGCACAGCTTCGAAGGCTTTCCGCCGATGGAGGCCTACCAGGCGCTCAGCGAGGCGTTCAGCGCGCTTGCCAGTCAGACGCCCGGCGGGCGAGGCGGGTCTCCGGGCCGAAGCAACCCCTGACGGTACAATTCGGTCCAGATGAAGGGGCTCTCCTCCTTGAGGAACCAGCTGGGAAACACCAGAGCCAGGTACCGGTTGACGAGATTGAGCCGCGCGTCCCGCATTTCCGCATCATCAAGTTTCAGGCGCTTGATGGTCTTCGTCGCCAGCGCCGCGTCCGGCGGAGCCAGGGTAGGATTGGGGTAGATCGAGCCATTCAGGACGTTGAGCCGGAACGTCCCGGCGGTCATGAGGAAAGGGTCTAGGACGTCGGAGAAATTGTTCTTCCTGGCGTTCATCTTCGCGCAGGCGAGGCGGTAGTTATCCCATTCGTAGGTGTCCGGAAGGGCTCGGGATTTCGGTGCGAAATGCTCGACCGAGGGTCCGCCGGTCACGGGATGGATGCGCAGGCTCGCGTAAGCGCATATGCGATCATATGACGAGAGCAGATCGGGCAGGCAAGCGGTCCAGAAGGGCTTGATCTTGGTTCCCTTCGGCGCGGCCGCCAGCCCGGTGAGACCCGCCGACGCGAGCCACGCAACGCCAGGGGTCCGCACCTTGGCGTCGAAGTCTTTCGGCTCATCCACGGGCGCGACCGGGATCATGCTTCGGACCGGAACCCCGCCTTGACCGCCCGCCAACGAACCCAGAAGGGGTCGGTGTCCGACAGGACCGCCGCGAGCCGCTCCTCCATGGATCTGACGGCCGCGGGGCGGGCGTCCGGGCTCATCATCTCGGAGGCTTCTTCAAGCAGTTGTTCGGCTTCGCGGGACCGCGAAGACGTCAGTCCGAACGCCTCGCTGGTCAGCCATCGCTCTGAACTGCCCAGTATCCGGAAGTCGGCTTGCGTCAACCGCACCGTGGCAGGCCGCTCTTCCTGGTCCAGATGCAGCTCGAACAGGGCATCCCGATTCTCGTCGAAGACCGGTTCGATCGAGGCCAGGACCATGGGCGAATGGGTGGCGACGACATACTGGATCGTCGGGGCTTTTTTCGATGGCCCGGTCAGCTGTTCCAGCGCGGCCATGAGGGCCGGCAGAATCACACGCTGCCACTTGGGATGCAGGTGAGCCTCGATCTCGTCGACGATCACCAGCATTCGGGGGGAGGGCTTCAACCCGGTGAGCCGCGCCACCTCATCGTGCTCTCTCCACGCCCAGACAAGCATGTAAGCCAGGGCGATGATCCTCCGCATTCCGGCCGAGGCGACCGTCACCGGCACCTCCTGTCCGTAGGGCGTCGCCAGGGTGGGAATGAGTCGCGCATCCAATAGGTCGGCGCGCGCGGGCTTGCCGATCTTCAAGACTTCATCGTCGGATGGCGACAGGGCTTTGAGCGTGCGACTCAGCGCCTCGAACTCCCAGGCTTCGGTCTGCTGCCAACTCACCCAGTCAGCGATCAGGCCGTTACTGATCGTCTTCCCATCGATCTTCAGGCCATTCCAGACATCGCCGCCATTGAACACAAGGCCCATCGGAACACCGGACTCGGCTTCATCACGCCCGCCGAACCGGCGGATCGAGTCCCAGACGGCAAAGTCGCCATTCGCCCGGGCATAGACAACCAATCCAGGCTGGCCGGGCTTGCCCTGCGGAAAACGCCACCTCTGCTCGTCTCGTTGATAGGTGGTCGTGAGCACCGCGGTCTTGGAAACGGCGGAAAACTCGATCTCGACCGAAGAGGGCCTGCGGCTGTGAAGGGGCGGTCGAATCGGCTCTCCCGCCCAGGTGCGCGTCATCGCCCACCAGGCCAGATCCAGCAGGAAACTCTTTCCGAGGCCGTTGTCGCCGGTAATGACATTCAGGCGTGCCGCCGGCGTGAACGCCATGGCCGGCGCGGGTCCGATGTTCTCGAGACGAAGGGCTCTAAGCATGGGGCCAGTAAGCGCGGCGGCATTGTCCTCGTCAACGCGATCCTGGAACCGTCGAGACGGGCGTGGTCACCCTAGCCCTCTTCCTTACTCGCCGTGTCCCGGTGCCGGGCCATGGCGTCGCTGAAGGCGGCGGCCAGGATGCCGGTCGGCAGGGCGATCAGGCCGATGCTGGTCACCGCCGTGATCGCGGCCAGGATCTTGCCCAGCGGGGTGATCGGAAAAACGTCGCCGTAGCCGATGGTGGTCAGGGTCGCCACCGCCCACCACAGGGCGCGGGGGATGGACCCGAACTTGTCCGGCTGGACGTCACCCTCGACCAGGTAAAGCAGGGTCGCCGACAACACCATCAGCCCGACGCCGGCGAACAGGCTCAGGAACAGCTCGGCCCGTCGCGAGTGAACCGCCTCGCCGATATGCCGCCAGGCCGAGGACATCCGGCCAAGCTTGGCCAGGCGCAGGACGCGCAGCAGCCGGAAGGCGCGCAGCAGTGGCCCGGCCGGGACGCCGGGGGTCAGGGTAGCGATGATGGTGACAAGGTCGATCAGGCCGCTGAATGACAGCATGAACCGCAGGCGGGCGCGCCAGGGCCCGGGAGCGTCCGGCCGTTCCGGGGCCACCCACAGCCGGGCCAGGTACTCGACCAGGAAGATTATCCCGAACACCAGCTCGGCCAGGGCGAACAGGGTCGCGTGCTTGACCTGGAAGGTCGGCTCGGTGGCGATGATGGCCACGCCCGAGGCGACGACGATCAGAACCGCCAGCACGACATTGACGATCGACAGCCCCCGCCGCCGCGCCTCGGGATCAAGCTGGCGGTAGAGCCGCGCCCTCAGGGTCGTCGCGCCGTCCGGCATGATGCTCTCCCCTCGCCCTGGCCCACGGATGCTAGACGATTCGCCGCTACCCGGCTTTCGCCAGGCGTCGCTCCCACAGGGCGGCAAGATGCTCGATCGGCATCGGTTTGGCGAACAGATAGCCCTGGAAGGCGTGGACGCCGGCGGTGGCCAGGAACTTGCGCTGCTCCTCGGTCTCCACCCCCTCGGCGACCACCTTCATGCCCAGGGCCCGGCCGACGCTGATCACCGCATGGACCAGGGTCATGCTGGTCGCGTCCCCAGGACAGCCGACGATGAAGCAGCGATCGATCTTCAGCTTGTTGAACGGATAGAGCCGCAGCTGGTTGAGGCTGGTGTAGCCCATGCCGAAATCGTCGAGCGCCACCGAGACGCCCAGCGCCTGCAGCCGGCTGATGGCCCGGCCGGCCTCGTCCTCGTCGGCCAGGACGGCGGTTTCGGTCAGTTCCACCTCAAGCCGACCCGGCGGGAAGGCGTGCTTCAGCATCATGGCCGACAGGTCGTCGACGAAGCTGGGGTCGGCGACATCCAGGGCGCTGGCGTTGATGCTGACCGGCAGACCGGTCAGCGGCAGGGTGTCGGCCATCGCCTGATGCATCACCCAGCGGGTGATCGGCCCCATCAGCCCGGCCTTCTCGGCCAGGGGGATGAAGCGGTTGGGGCCGATGGGTCCCTGGGTCGGATGGGTCCAGCGCAGCAGGGCCTCGCAGCCGGTCACCGACTGGCCGTCGCGGCTGAACTGCGGCTGGTAGGCCAGGCTGAACTGGCCGCGCTCGGCCGCCTTCGCCAGCGCCAGCGTCAGGGCGGCGTCCTCCGACGACAGGCCGGGGACCGCCTTCGGGGCCGGGATCTGGGCGTCGAGAACGGCCAGGGTGGCGGCCAGCTGACCCTGCAACCGCTGGCCGGCGGCCAGATCGAGGCGGCCTTCGTCGCGGGCCGCCGATTCCAGCTGGCCGCAGGTCTCGGCGACGGCGCGGGCCCCGATGTTGAGGCTCATCGATTTGAGGGCGTGGGCGGCGCGGGCGGCGGTGTCAACGTCGCCGGCCTGGGCGGCCTCCAGATAGCTTTCCACGGCCGGCGGCGCGTTCTCGCGGTAGAGGCGGCGGACGCGCTCGACGAAGTCGCCCTTGCCCACGGCCGCCATGCGGACCAGTTCGGCGGTGATCTCAGGGTCGAGCAGATCGCTGACGGCGCCGGCGACCGGGGCAGGTTCGGCGATCTGGACCGGCGTCGAGGCCTCGGAAGGCTCGACGAAACGGGCCATGACGGCGGCCAGACCGGCCAGGGTGAAGGGCTTGTGCAGCACATCGTCCATGCCGGCTTCGCGCCACTGCTCGGCGGCGCTGCCGACCACATGGGCGGTCAGGGCGACGATGGGGGTGCGGCGGCCTTCTTCTCGCGTGCGGATCTCGCGGGCCGCCTCATAGCCGTCCATTTCCGGCATCGAGCCGTCCATCAGCACCAGGTCGTAGGCCCCCTTCAGCGTCGCCTCGACCCCCTGGCGGCCGTCTTCGGCGGTGTCGCAGTCGGCCCCCAGCCGCGAAAGGGCCTCCATGGCCACCTCGCGGTTGACGGCGCTGTCATCGACGACCAGCACCCGGCGGCCGACGAAGCCCGGCAGAGCGCCCGAGGCCTGCGTCGCCTCGGCCTCGCCGGGATCGGTCAGCGGCTCGCCGGCGGCGGCCTGGATCAGGGCCCGCATCAGGTCGCCCCGGCGCAGGGGCTGGATCAGGGCGGCGTCGGCCAGGCCGGATTTCGTCAGGGCGGCGGGTTTGGGGTCGCCGTATTCGCCCAGCACCAGGGTCGGCGCGTCCAGGCGAGGCCGGTCGTCCAGGGCGATCGGATCGGCGATGACCAAAGCCGCGCCGGCCTCGTCCAGGTCCTGAACGGTCATGCCGGCCGCCGCCAGGTAGCGCGTCGTCACCGCCCGCGTGCAGGGCCCGGCCAGCGACAAGGCGGCGGGCGCTTCGAACCGGGGCCACGCCGGCGCCGCCTCCAGCGTCTCCAGCGGCACGGTGAAGCCGAACACCGAGCCCTTGCCGACCTGGCTGGCGACCTCGACCTCGCCGCCCATGGCCTCGACTAGCCGCTTGCAGATGGCCAGGCCCAGGCCCGTGCCGCCGAACCGGCGGGTGATCGATTGGTCGGCCTGGGTGAAGGCCCCGAACAGGCCGCCGATCTTGTCCGCCGCGATGCCGATGCCGCTGTCGCGCACCCGCACCCGCAGCCCGCCCTCATAGGGCTCGACGGTGATCATCACCCCGCCGGTCTCGGTGAATTTGATGGCGTTGTTGACCAGGTTGCCGACCACCTGCCGCAGCCGGGTGGGATCGCCCATCACCTTGGCCGGGGTGGCCGGATCGACGAAGGCGGCGATGTCCAGGCCCTTGGACCGGGCCCGCTCCCAGAACAGGCTGGCGACGTCCTCGACGATCTCGGCCGGGTCGGTGGGGGCCGCCTCCAGGTCCATCTTGCCGGCCTCGATCTTCGAAAAATCGAGGATGTCGTTGATGATGGCCAGCAGGCTGGAGCCCGACTTGGCGATCACCTCCGCGAACCGCCGTTGGCGGGCCGGCAGCTCGCCGGCGGCCAGCATCTCGGCCATGACCATGATGCCGTTCATCGGGGTGCGGATTTCATGGCTCATGGTGGCCAGGAAGTCGCTCTTGGCGGCGTTGGCGCTCTCGGCGGCGTCCTTGGCGACGACCAGGTCGGCGGTGCGCTCGCTGACCGTGCGCTCCAGGCCCTCGACGTGGCCGGCGATCTCCTGGTCGCGGGTCCGCACCTCGGCGAGCATGGCGTTGAAGCCGTCGACCAGCTCGGCAATCTCGGCGTCGGCCCTGTCCGGGGCCTGGGTCGGCCGGCTGTAGTCGTGGGTGGCGCGCACGGCCGCCATGGCGTCCTTCAGGGACAGGATCGGGCCGGTGATGCGGGCCTGCATGCGCCAGGCGACCAGCAGCCCGACCAGCGCCGCCATGACCCCGGCCAGCAGGCTGACCAGCAAGGCCCCGCCCAATCGCCCGAAGATGCCGCTGGTCTGGCCCAGCAGCACCACCTGGCCGACCGGTCGCCGGCCGTAAACGACGGGCGCGCGGACCTCGACGGTGCCCGACCTCAGCAGCGAGGCGGTCGAAGCGCTGTCCTTGCCGCCCACCTGGACATCGCGGCTCAGCCGCGCGCCCGAGCCGGTCTCGGCCAGGGTGCGCCCGTCCGGCGTCTCGATGCGGGCGTAGGAGACGCCGGGCAGCAGGTTGATGGCCCGCAGGGAGGCATAGGCCTTCGAGGCGCTCTTCTGCGAGGTCGCCTCGGCGCTGGTCGAGGCCAGCACGGCGGCGGCGGCGCGGAACTGTTCCAGCTGCAGCGCGGCCTCGCGGCGGCCGTCGCGCACGGCGCTGACCAGGGTGACCACGGCCACGGCGACGCTCACCGAGGCCAGCACCAGAAGGGCCAGCCGCGTGCGGATCGAGTTCCTGTGCCGGACCCCCGACTTACCGACCACGAAAAGTTCCGTTTCATCCAAGACTTAGGCGGAGACCGACGTTACCGGGCATTAATGACCTCGTGCTTAATGTGGGAGGTCCGACGACCGCTTTTGGGGGAACGATCTATGGAGGCGCGGGTCCAGCTACGGCGGGCCTTCTACTACTCGGCACAGGCCGATCTTCGTCTGCTGTTTGTGGACGACGATCCCATCCTGCGCGAGTTCGCCTCCGTGCATCTGGCCTCCGAGCACATGCGGCTGGAGACCGCGGCCGACGGGGCCGAGGGCCTGGCCGCCATCGCCGCCGACCCGCCTGACCTGGTCCTGCTCGATCTCGACATGCCCAACGTCGACGGCTTCGAGGTGCTGCGCAGCCTTCGGGCCGATCCGTTCACGGAGCATCTGCCGGTCATCGTGGTGACGGGGCGCGAGGACACCGCCGCCATCGACCGCGCCTTCGACGCCGGGGCCACCTCCTTCATCGCCAAGCCGATCAACTGGCGGCTGCTCAACTACCAGGTCCGCTACGTGCACCGCACCTGCGCCAACGAGGCCTTCCTGCTGGAGGAGAGGGCCCGCATCGGCCAGGATCGCGTCCGCGCCGAGGCCCGGCTGCGGGCCGTCGCCCGCGAGGGCTCGCGCTTCATCGGCCAGGCCCTGCGCGACAATCCCGCTCTGCGCGAGGCCGCCGCCGATTTCGCCACCGCCGTCGAGGCCGCCCTGACACCGCCGGACGCGACCTGATGAGCATCCCGCGCGGCCTCGTCGGTCTGGTTCGTCGCCTGGCGGCGGACCAGCGCGGCAACGTCATCACCACCTTCGCCCTGGCCACGCCGGTCATCGCCATCCTTGCCCTCGGCGGCGTCGACCTGGCCAGCGTCAGCGCCGACAAGCAGAAGATGCAGGATGTCGCCGACGGCGCCGCCCTGCTGGCCGCCAAGCAGCTGGGCATGGCCGACAACAACGGCCTGGCCGAACGCACCAAGGCGACGATGGCCGAGCAGCTCAACGAGCTGAGCGGCCGGATGACCTATACGGCCTCGGTGACCCCCGACACCGACGAGGGCCTGGTCCAGGTGCAGCTGGTCGCCAACCGCAACAGCTTCTTCGCCAACATGCTGCCGCCCGGCGGCTGGAATTTCACCATCACCGCCAACGCCCAACGGATGGGGACGACGCCGCTTTGCGTGCTGAGCCACGGCGGCGCCAAGAGCCAGACCATCAACCTGACCGGCACGTCCAAGTTCAGCGCGCCGGGCTGCCTTGTCCACGGCAACAGCGATATCCAGGTCGGCGGCGCGGCGCAGATGAGCGCCGATGTCGTGCAGGCCTCGGGCCTCGCCAACGGCTCCATCACCCCCGCGCCCCAGACCGACGCGCCGCCGATCCCCGACCCCTTCGCGGGCATGGCGATCGATCCGCCCGGCGCCATCTGTTCGCCGCTGGACCTGGTCTCCGAGCTGGCGCCGATCGTCCTGCTGCCCGGCGTGCACTGCGGCAACATCACGGCCATCAATTCGGTGTCCATCACCCTGCTGCCTGGCGAGCACTTCTTCCAGAAGGGCAAACTGACGCTGCAGGACCAGTCGACCTTGATCGGCGACAATGTCGTCCTGGTCTTCGGACGCGACGCCCAGTTCCAGTTCAAGGACACCTCCCTGATCCGGCTCAAGGGCCGGCGCCAGGGCCGCTACGCCGGCTTCGTCATCGCCACGACGCGGGACAACGTCCGGCCCTTCGAGATCTCCTCGAGCGCGGCCCGGGAGCTGCTGGGCACCATCTACATCCCCTCTTCGGAGCTGCAGGTCACCGGCACGGCCAAGGTCGCCGACCAGTCGGCCTGGACCGTCATCGTCGCCCGCTCCCTCAAGCTGACCCAGAACCCCAACCTGGTGATCAACAAGAACTACGCCGGCTCCTCGGTGCCGGTGCCGGGCGGGGTGGGCGACAAGGCCAGCGCCGCGGTCGTGCGGCTGGCCAACTGAGCGCTGAAAGTTTCGGGGACACTATACTTAATTCCGACAACATCGCGGGAGGTCCAACGCTGGTGAGGGGAATTAAGTATAGTGTCCCCGAAACTCCAGCAACATCGCGGGAGGTCCAACGCGGGTTGGGGAAATTAAGTATAGTGTCCCCGAAACTAAGCGTCGGCAGCCTCGCCCCCACGCGGCTTCGGTCCGGTCTTCCGCTTGGCCAGATTCCGTCCGAGGTCCGCTTCCAGCCGGGCGATGAAGCCGGCCGAGCCCAGCGGCCGACCGGTCCGCTCGCCGGCGCGGATCGCCTTGAGCTCCGCCTCGCTCGGAGGCAGGCCGAGAAAATCCGCCCAGTCCAGTATCCGCTCCAGCATCGGGCCCACCGCCACCAGCGCGTCGTCACGGCCCTCCAGGTGAGCCCGGGCGCTTGACCAGGCCCAGTCCTGCGGCTTGGCGGCCAGCCCGGCGCGCACGGGGTTGAGCTCCACATAACGGGCGCAGGCCAGCAGATGCGCCTCATCCATCACCACCGAGGCGAACCGCCCCTGCCAGAGATAACCCCGCCAGCCCTGGCGCTGGTTGATGTGCCATGAGTAGCGGCGGTGCGTCTCGGCCAGGGCGGCGCGCAGCCCGCCCTCATCGCCAGGGACCAGGATCAGGTGCACATGGTTGGGCATCAGGCAGTACCCCAGCACCTCGACGCCGGCCGCTCGGCAGCCGCCCGCCAGCAGGTGGCGGTAGACCGCATAGTCCTCCTCGCCGAAGAAGGTTGGCTGGCGCCGGTTGCCGCGTTGGGTCACGTGATGCGGCTCGCCCGGCGCCACCACCCTGGCCATTCTCGCCATCAACCCCGCCTCACTTTCTATTTCGGGGACACTATACTTAATTATCACGGCGAGTCTTCAGTCGCCGCGGACGGCGGGCAATTAAGTATAGTGTCCCCGAAATTACTGTCGGACTGAGGCGACGGCAGCGGGTTCGCGGCTCGGCGCAAAAGGGCGTAGCCTCCTCCCATGCGCACACCGCCTCGCCGTCCGCTTCTCAGCCAGCTTGCCGGGCCCGTTCTCTGCCTCGTCGCCCTGCTCGTTCCCGGGCTGGCCCAGGCGCATCCACCCTACGGCCTCGTCGCCGACGCCAGGGGCAATGTCTATTTCAGCGACCTGGAGGCGGTCTGGCGGCTGGCCCCGGACGGGGCCTTGAGCGTCTTTCGGCCGCGCACGCCCGACACCCATGTGCATGAGCTGAGCCTGACCCCCGACGGCGCGGCCCTCGAGGGCGACGAGAACCGCTACGATCCGGCCACCCAGACCTTCTGGACCGCCATCTGGCGGCGCGGCCTCGCCGGCCAGGAACGCTACATCGTCGCCCCGACCACCCGGCCCGCGCGGGGCATGGGCCTGTGGCTGGACGCGGCCGGCAATCGCTACGTCGTGCAGCAGCCGTCCGACGACGATCACCGCACCCTGGTGCTGCGGCGCGATCCGGCCGGGCGGGTGGACCTGCTGTTCGGCGACCCGGCCGTCGCGGCCGGCTTTGTCCAGAAGACCCCGTCCAGCCCCGGCGGCGTGATCGTGCCGTCCAGCGGCGGGCTGCTGTTCAGCCATGGCCCCGTGCTGCGCAGGCTAGCGCCGGGCGGGACGGCAACGACGCTGTTCACGGGATCGGCCCAAAGCCACCTGCGGAGCCTGGCCCTGACCGGCGACGGCCGGGTGCTGGCGGCCGACATGGGGCGGCGCCTGGTGCTGGCGGTTCCGGCCGGCGGCGGACAGGCGGAGACCCTCTACCGGTCGCCGGCCGGCTGGCTGCCGACCGGGGTGGCCGTCTCGGGACCGCGGCTTCTGGTGCTGGAGGCGGAAGACGATCCCGAACACCGCTCCCACCGCATGCGGGTCGTGGAGGTGCGGAACGGCCGCGGCCAGGTGGTCGCCTCGCCAGGCGACACCGGCCCGGTCGCCGCCTCTCCGGGATCCGACGGGCCAGACTCTGAGAGGGCGGAGTCGGCGAGCCTGTTCTGGCTCGGCGGCGGACTGGCGGCGGCCCTGGCTGTCGGCGCGATGGTCTGGCTGTCGCGGCGGCCGGTCAGGACCTGAGGCGCCCGAAACGCCTATGGGTCGACGAACACCCCCTCCTGGAACACCGTCTCGCCCACCCAGGGGTGGATGAAGCGCATGGCGAAGCGGAACCGCCCGTTCCCCAGGTCCTCGTGCACCACATGGGCGGCGCCGGGGGTCAGCAGGCTGGGCAGGGGCAGGACCAGGCCTCCCAGCACCCAGACATAGCCCTTGCCGCGGAAATGCAGGGCGCCGTCCTCGACGGTGACCTCCGAGCGCATGCCCAGGCCGCCGCGCGCCACCTCCAGCAGTTCGCCGGCCCGGCCCAGCTGCTTGCGCGAGCTGACCAGCATCTCCGGCCGGCCCGGGAAGCGATAGTAGCGGTCCCAGACCACGCCCCTCTCCTCCATCCGCACCACCACCCGCATGGGCACCGCCTCGCCGGTCCAGGGGGCCAGCGGCGTGCCGATCAGGCGGCAGGCCTGGGCCAGCCAGCGGCCAAAGCGGCTAGCCCGGACGACCATCTCGCCGGGATAGACCACCTCCTCGCCCATGCGGTGGACGCCGAAGCGCTCGCGCACCGCCAGCGGCAGGCGGCTCCAGGCGGCCTCGCCGACCAGGCGGCGGAAGTCCAGAATGGCTGGGGTCGACGGCGCCGGCCGGACCCTCAGTCTCCCAGCCCAGGCAACCAGCGTCCCCCCATTCCTGTACATGGGATCCCCTCCCCTAACGTCCGATGAGTTTGGCGATACGCCCGCCCAGCGCGATCAGCTTGATCAGGGTGGGCCTTGGCACATCGCGCATCTGGCGGTGCCAGCCGTCGAGCTGGACCAGGAAGCCCTGCATGGCCTTCAGCCGCTCGCGGGCGTAGGCGGGGGTGGCCCTGTCGGCCTCCGCCTCGGCGACGCAGGCGTTGAGCATCTCCAGGGTCGGGTCGATCTCGCGGCGCTTGCGGCCCTCGACGATCAGTTCGAGCATGTCCCAGGGGTCGGTGCGGGCCGCGAAATGGTCGCGCCGGTCGCCCTCCAGATGGACCAGCCGGATCAGGTCCCAGCCCATCAGTTCCTTCAGGCTGGTCGAGACGTTCGACCGCGCCACGCCGAGGGCCAGGGCGATCTGCTCGGCGTTCTGCGGCGCCTCGGCCAGGTAGAGCAGGGCGTGGATCTGGGCGACAGTGCGGTTCACCCCCCAACGCTGTCCCATCTCGCCCCAGTGGAGGACGTAGCGGCGCATGGCGGCGGTGATCTGCATGGCATTTCGCCTATTTCTGTCATGACAGAAATAGGCGAAATTGGTGGAGGGTGCAAGAGGGGTTTGCGCAGTTCCTCCCCCATCGGGGGGGGGACCGCGGCCGCAGGCCGGGGTGGAGGGGGTCCCCACCGGCGGAAGGGTCGGCACGTCCGCGGACGTTCGGGGTGACCCCCTCCGTCAGGCGCTACGCGCCTGCCACCTCCCCCGAGAGGGGGAGGAACTAGGCCGGCGGGACGGGCCCGAATCCGTCCCGCCGGCGCTTCGCCCTAACGGGTCCCGGCGGCGGAGGGGCCGGCGGCCGGGTCGCCGAGGGTGAAGGTCACGGTGCGGCCGACCAGTTCGGGCGGCGGACGCTTGAGGTCGGCGTCCTTCACGGCCGCCTTGGCGGCGGCGTCGAAGTCGCCCGAGCCGCTGGTGCGGACCACGCGCAGGCCGTTGCCGTCCGAACTGGCCGAGATGGTCAGCTTGAGGGCGACGGCCTTGCCGTCGTCATTGAGACCGGCGGCGGCGATCTTCTCCGCAAAGGCGGCCTTGGTCTGGGCGATCCAGGCGTCGGAGGCGGGGCTGGCGTGGGCCAGGGTCAGGCTGGCGGCCGACAGCACGGCCGCGCCGGCGAAGGCGAGGAGGTTACGGGTCATCTTGGGTTCGAGCTTTCGAGTTGCGGTTGGGGGAAGAGCGGCGCCGCGAAGACAGATATGGGCCGCCAGCCCCCGTTCCGCGAACGATAGCTTTTGCACTGCGCTGTGAGCCACGCTAACAAGCCCGCATGGCTCGCCTGCCCCCGTTCATCGCCCTGCGCACCCTGGAGGCGGCCGCCCGCCACAACAGCTACAGCCGCGCCGCCGAGGAGCTGTTCGTCACCCATGGCGCGGTCAGCCAGCAGATCCGCCGCCTGGAAGCGGAGCTCGGCCTCTGCCTGTTCATCCGCCGCGGCAACCGCATGGAGCCCACCCCCGCCGCCGTGCAGCTGGCCGGTCGGGTGCGCAGGGCGGTCGGCATCCTGAACGACGGCGTGGCCGAGGCCGAGGCGATGGGGCGGGCCACGCCCCTGGTGCTGAGCGCCGTCCACGCCATGGCCGGACGCTGGCTGATCCCGCGCCTGTCGCGCCTGCCCGAGGCGGTCGGCGGGCTGGAGCTGCAGATGTCCGAGCGGCTGGCCGACTTCACCAACGACGGCGTCGACTGCGCCATCCGCCACGGCCGGGGCCCCTGGCCGGGGGTCGAGCAGGCGCATCTGATGACCGAGCACTGGTTCCCGGTCTGCAGCCCCGATTTCCTGGCCCGCCATCCGATCGCCGGCCCTGCCGATCTGGCCCACACGCCGCTGCTGACCCACACCGACTACGGCTGGGAGCTGTGGTTCGCCGCCCAGGGCCTGGACGCCCCACGGCCGCGCGCCGGGCTGTCGTTCGACGATTCCGCCGTGCTGGTCGACGCGGCGATGCAGGGGCTGGGCGTCGCCCTGGCCCGGGAGTTCCTGGTCGTCCACGCCCTGGCCGAGGGCCGGCTGGTGCGGCCGCTGAGCGGACAGCTGCGGGCCCACGCCGACTACCACTTCCTCTGGCGGGCCGACGCCGCCAAGCTGCCGCGCATCCTGGCCCTGCGGGACTGGCTGCTGGCCGAGGCCCGGCTGGACGCCTCAACCAGGCAAGACATTGGGGCCACCAGACAAGGAAACGGGGAGGGAGCCCCAGACCCCCTCCCCGCTGAAGCGCCGACCTTGGCCTGAGGCCTTGGCCGCCGTCGGCGCCTGTCTGCAGAGCCCGTCAGGCGGAAGTGTTCGCGGTTCCGCCGCCCGGACGGGCTCGTCTCGTGAAGGAGCCTTACGGCTGGCCGAGCGTGAAGGTCACGGTGCGGCCGACCAGGTCGGACGGGGGACGCGGAACGTCGGTGTTCTTGGCGGCGCCCTTCACGGCGGTGTCGAAGTCGGCCGAGCCGCTGGTTTCAGCGATCTGCACGGCGTCGGCGCCGGCCGAACCGAGGCGCAGCTTGATCTTCACGCTCTTGCCGTCGTCGGCCAGGCCGGCGGCCTCGACCTTGGCCTGCAGGGCGGCCTTGGTCTTCGCCACCCAGGCGTCGGAGGCCGGGCTGGCGTTGGCGGCGGAGGCGCCGAGGGCGGCGATCAACAGGGCGCCGGCGAGGGGGAGGATGCGGTTCATGACAAGGTCCTTTTTGTTTCCGGGGGAGGAAATTTCCGACGCTTTCACGCCGTCTACACTGAGGTAGAGGACAACAGGTATGCGAACGGATGCGGACGGTGGCATTAAGTCTTAGTAACGTCGGACACGCCTCCGCGAGCGCGCCAAACCCTTAGAAATCCTAGGGTTTCGCTGCATTGCAGCAAAGACTTGGCGAACCCGGCGCAGGGTGTGCTAGAAGGTCCGACCCGGATTGAACGGCCCCTCCCGAGGGCCGGCGTGGCCAAGAACCTAAAGGTGTCGTCGATGACGCAAATCAAGTCGGTCGGCGTGATCGGCGCCGGCCAGATGGGCTCCGGTATCGCCCACGTCTGTGCTCTGGCCGGTTACGAAGTGCGGCTGCATGACCTCGAGCGCGCCAAGATCGACGCGGCGCTGGAGAACATCGAGCGCAACATGAGCCGCCAGGCGGCGCGGGGCATCATCGATGCGGCCGCCGTCGCCCCGGCCATGGCCCTGATCAAGCCGACCGACGATGTCGCCCTGATCGGCGCCGCCGACCTGGCCATCGAGGCCGCCACCGAGGACGAGGACGTCAAGAAGGCCATCTTCCGCAGCCTGGCGCCGCACCTGGGCGAGCACACCCTGCTGGCCTCCAACACCTCCTCGATCTCGATCACCCGCCTGGCCTCGACCACCGACCGGCCGGAGCGGTTCATCGGCCTGCACTTCATGAACCCCGTGCCGCTGATGAAGCTGGTCGAGGTCATCCGCGGCATCGCCACCGACGTCGACACCTACGAGACGGCGGTCAACTTCGCCCGCAGCCTGGGCAAGACCACCACCAACGCCGAGGACTTCCCGGCCTTCATCGTCAACCGCGTGCTGGTGCCGATGATCAACGAGGCCATCTACACCCTCTACGAGGGCGTCGGCACGGTGGAGAGCATCGACACCGCCATGAAGCTGGGCGCCAACCATCCGATGGGTCCGCTGGAGCTGGGCGACTTCATCGGCCTGGACACGGTGCTGAGCATCATGAACGTGCTGCACGAGGGCCTGGCCGACTCCAAGTACCGCCCCTGCCCGCTGCTGGTGAAGTATGTCGAGGCCGGCTGGCTGGGCCGCAAGGCCAACCGCGGCTTCTACGACTACCGCGGCGAGACGCCGATCCCGACGCGATAGGGCTACCAGATCGTCGGTATGCCATAGGTCGGGATCGTCCGGTCCTTGGTCACCAGGGTCGCCCCTTCAATCCTGGCCTGTGCGATCATGAATCGATCAAACGGATCGCCGTGAATTCGCGGCAGCTTGCCGGCCAGGATGGCATGGCGCTCCGTCAGGGGCAGCCAGTCCATGTCCATCTGACGCAGGATCGGCGTAAGTTGCACGGGCAGCGCGGCGAGGTCCGGATCGCGGTCACGCTTGAGTTCGATTTCGTAGGCCGCCAACACACTGACAAGCAGTTGGTTGTCGCGATCCTCCAAAAGGCCCCGGACCTGTTCGCTGAGAAGATCCGGAGCCCTCACCGCCCAGATCAACACGTGGGTGTCGAGCAACAGCCTCATTCAGGACAAATCGGTGCTTTTTCCCAAGCTTCGAGCCAGGCTTCCATCTCCGGGTCGGGCTGCAGGAACAGGTCGGGGTCTTCAAGTGGGCCTAGGTGCGCCCAGGCGCCAAGCTTGCGAGGCCCCTTCGGCGTCACGGTCGTGGGGACGATCCGGGCGACCACCTTGCCATTGCGCGCAAGAACGACCTCTTCTCCCGCTTCCGCGCGGGTGACGAGCTCGGAGAGCTTTCCCTTGGCCTCGGCGATGTTCATCTGGATCGTCATAGGCCGATCCTAGCATAAATGCTCAAGTTGGTCCAATCAGTTGGTCCAACTCCTCGACTACCTCGGAAACGGCGTCGGCGCGATCTGGGCGCAGGCCGCGTCCAGGGTCTCGCCCGACGACCCCAGCAACTTCAGATCAGCCTTCGCATCCAGCAGATATTCCCGCGCCCCGTCGCTCAACACCTGACCGCCGGCTCGCAGGCGCGGCGGCGCCCCCTTGTCGCTGGCCGCCCCGCGCGTCAGCCGCCACAGCTCGCCCTGCCGGCTCCAGCGCAGCTCGAACACCTGCGGCTGGCCGCCGCCGGCCGGGGTCAGGGCGCCGGCGCAGAACAGGTCGTAGTGGGTGGCCGTGGTCAGCGGCTTGCCGGCCGCCTTGCTGGCGCGGGTGATGCTGTACTCGGCCCAGTCGAGCGTCGCCCCCTCGCCCGGCTCGCCGTTGAAGACGAACACCGGCGTGCCGCCCTCGTAGCCGGGGTATTGGGCCATCGCCTTCTGCATCCGCGCGTCCAGCGCCGCCAGCTGGGCGTCCTTGTCACAGGCGCGCCAGGCCTTCATGTCGATGCCCGCCTTGGCCACCGCCTCCTCGGCCCAGCCGGCCGTGTCGAGCAGCTGCTGGCCGTAGTCGTCCTGGTCCTCAGGTCCCTTGAGGAGTTTCGGCCGGGTGCGGAACAGGGCGTCGGCGGCGGCCCAGTAGCGGTCCTTCGGGGCGCAGCGGGCGGCGGCGACGCCGGCCCGGGCCAGGTTGGCGTGGCCCGCCTGGAACTCGACGAACACCAGCCGCACCTTGCCGGTGTCGATGTAGCGGCGCTTCAGCTCGGGAAATTCCTTGGCGTACCAGTCGATGCAGTGCGGACAGCCGAACGACAGATAGGCCTGCATGGTCACCGGCGCGCCGGCGTCGCCCAGCGTGCGCGCCTCGGCGAAGACCGGAATCTTCGGCGTCTCCTGCGCCAGAACCGGCGCGCCAAGCAGCAGGGCGGTCAGCAGGCCGGCGAGGCCGCGCAACATCGGACGCAAAGTCAGTTCCTCTTTGGGCCTCAGGCCCACCCCAGCGCCTTGGCGACGTTGAAGGTAATGAACGAGGCCAGATAGGCCAAGGCCAGCATGTAGAAGAACATCACCGCTGGCCAGGTCCAGCTGTTGGTCTCGCGCTTGACCACGCCCAGGGTCGCCACGCACTGCGGGGCGAAGACGTACCAGGCCAGGAAGGAAAGGCCCGTGGCCAGCGACCAGCGGGTGCGCACGATGCCCTCCAGGATCGACAGGCCCGAACCCTCGACATCGCCGACCGAATAGATGGTGCCCAGCGTCGCCACCGCGACCTCGCGGGCGGCCATGCCGGGGATCAGCGCCACCGACATTTCCCAGTTGAAGCCGATCGGGCGCAGCAGGGGCTCGATGGCGTGGCCGATCATGCCGGCAAAGCTGTAGTCGATGGCCGGCCCGGTGGCCCCTTCCGGCGGATAGGGGAAGGTCGACAGGATCCAGACCAGCACCATCAGCGGCAGGATGATCCGCCCGGCCCGCTCGATGAAGATCCAGGCCCGCTGCCACAGCTGCCGCGCCACCTGGGCGGCGTCCGGCGTCTTGTAGGCCGGCATCTCCATCATGAAGGGCTCCGACCGCGTGCGCCAGAACAGCCGCTGGATGACGAAGGAGACCACCAGGGTGGCGACGATGCCGGTGGCGTAGAGGCCGAACATCACCATCCCCTGCAGGCTCATCCAGCCCCAGACCTTGGTGTTGGGGATCAGGGCGGCGATGATCAGGGTGTAGACCGGGATGCGGGCCGAACAGGTCATCAGCGGCGCGACCAGGATGGTGGTCAGCCGGTCGCGCTTCTGGTCGATGACCCTTGTGGCCATGATGCCGGGGATGGCGCAGGCGAGGCTCGACAGCAGCGGCAGGAAGGTGCGCCCGTGCAGGCCGGCGGCGCCCATCAGCTTGTCCATCAGGAAGGCGGCCCGGGCCATGTAGCCGGTGTCTTCCAAGAGGATGATGAAGAAAAACAGGATGAGGATCTGCGGCAGGAAGACCACCACGCTGCCGACCCCGGCGATCAGGCCATCGACGATCAGGCTCTGGGCCAGACCGTCGGGCAGCACACCCGCGACCAGGGCCCCGAGCCCCAGCACCGCGCCTTCCAGGAGGTCCGCCAGCGGCGTCGCCCAGGTGAACACCGCCTGGAACATCAGAAACAGGATGGCGAACAGGATGGCCAGGCCGGCCACCGGATGCAGCAGCACCCCGTCGACCTTGCCGGTGAAGGTGTCGGGACGCTCGGCCGGTTTCACATAGGTGCGCAGGATGCGCTGGGCCTCGCCGTGGGCGGCGCGGATCTCGGCGGCGCTCGGCTCGCGCCAGACGTTGGCGTTCTCGGCGTGCTGTTCGAACAGCGCCTCGGCGGCGGCGACCAGGTCGTCGATGCCGCGCTTGCGGGTGGCCACGGTGGTGATCACCGGCGCGCCCAGTTCCTTCGACAGCCCCTCGACGTCGATGCGCAGCCCCTGGCGCTGGGCGATGTCGAACATGTTGAGGGCCAGCACGAACGGCCGCCCGACCTGTTTCAGCTCCAGGATCAGCCGCAGCACTAGCCGCAGGTTGGTCGCGTCGGCAACGGCGATCAGCACGTCGGGCTCCTGCTCGCCGGCCAGGCGGCCGAGCACCGCGTCGCGGGTGACCTCCTCGTCGGGGCTGCGGGCCCGCAAGCTGTAGGTGCCGGGCAGGTCGAGCACGCTCAGATGCCGGCCGCCGGCCGTGGTCAGATGGCCTTCCTTCCGCTCGACGGTGACGCCGGCGTAGTTGGCGACCTTCTGGCGGCTGCCGGTCAGGGCGTTGAACAGGGCGGTCTTGCCGGAATTGGGATTGCCCACCAGCGCCAATCTCGCAGTGGAGGGGCGCGCCGGCGAAAGAACTGCGTCAGTCAAACTTCACCTCGATCGCCCGCGCCTCGCGCCGGCGCAGCGCCACCCGCATGTCGTCCAGCTTCACGGCGATCGGATCACGCCCGAAGGCGCCCTCATGCAGGATCTCGACCCGCGCCCCCTCGACGAAGCCCAGCTCCAGCAGCCGCCGCTCCAGCTCCTCGGGGCCCAGCACCCCGGCGTCGGCCAGGCTGCCGTCGACCAGCACGATCACCCCCGGCCGGCCGACCGGCGCGGCGCTGAGCGGCTCGCCCGTCTGAACCCCTGAAGCACTCGCCGACTCTGAGAAAACCTTGGACATCGCCATCCCGGAAAAACTTGCGAACCGTTATCAGGTCGCATGGACGGTGTCGATGCGGTTGCGAGTCGCGTGCAAATTTCCCGCTCGGTTTCTGCAAAGACTCCCCAAAGACTCCAATGCGTCGTTAAGACCTTGGACACCATGATGTCCGGTCGCCGATACTGATCGGGCGATTCGCAAGCGTGGGACGATGCGCAAGCTTACCCTGGGGCTCCTGACCGGTCTGTACCTCACCCTCGCCTTGCTGGCGGCGGTGTTGATTGGCCGTCTGGCGCCGCAGGCCGGCGTCTCCATCGGTCTGGCGGCCTTCGTCGGCGCGCTCGGCCTCTGCTTCGCCTTCCACGGCCTCATCGCCATGGCCCTCGACAACGCCCGCCTCAGCGACGAGATCGGCAATGTCCGCGAGGCCAACCAGATCCTCGCCGACCAGCTGGAGCGGGTCGACGCCCGCCTTGGCGACATCGTCGAGACCGTCACCCTCGACGCCGCCCGCCGCTCCGAGGAACTGACCAGCGAGGTCCACCAGCTGGAGGACCTGGTCCAGAAGCTTGGCGACCGTCTCGAAGACCAGCTGTCGCACCAGGTCAGCGCGGCCCGCACCCCGGGCCGCGGCCGCAACCCGCAGTCGGCCGCCCTGCTCGACACCGTCCGCGACGCCCTGGCCGACAACCGCGTCGACCTCTACCTGCAGCCGATCGTCTCCCTGCCCCAGCGCCGCACCGTCTTCTACGAGAGCTTCAGCCGCCTGCGCGACGAGACCGGCCGGGTGATGATGCCGGCCGAATACCTGTCGGTGGCCGAGCCGATGGGCCTGGTCGCCGCCATCGACAACCTCTTGCTGTTCCGCTGCGTGCAGATCGTGCGGCGCCTGGCCCGCCAGGACCGCAAGGTCGGCATCTTCTGCAACATCAGCCTGGCCAGCCTGTCGGACGAGAGCTTCTTCCCGCAGTTCCTGGAGTTCCTGTCGGCCAACAAGGACCTGGCCGGGGCCCTGATCTTCGAACTGGGTCAGGCCGCCTTCGACCAGCGCGGCCCCATCGAGGCCCGCCACATGGCCCGCCTCGCCGACCTCGGCTTCCGCTTCAGCCTCGACAAGGTCGTCGACCTCGACCTCGACTTCCAGGACCTGGCCCGCGCCGACATCAAGTTCATCAAGGTCGGCGCCCAGATGCTGCTCGACCAGCTGGAAGAGACCGAAGGCCGGCTGATCATCCGCAGCCTGCCGGACCTGCACGCCAGCGACTTCGCCCGCCTGACCCGCCGCTACGGCGTCGAGACCATCGTCGAGAAGGTCGAGAGCGAACGCCAGATCGTCGACATCCTCGACCTCGACATGGCGTTTGGACAAGGCCACCTGTTCGGCGAACCCCGCGCCATCCGCGACGCCGTCCTGGCCGAAACCGACATGCCGGTCGACCTGATGCAACAGGCCATCCTGCGCCGGGCCGGGGCGCGCTAGCGACCCCTACCCCCTCAATCCCGCTCATCCCGGCGAATGCCGGGACCCATTTCATAGAGCGCCATCGGCCAGGATTCGTGCCTTCAGGCACGGCGAGGTCCGGGCTGGGGCAATCATAGCCGTGCCCAAGGGCACGCTCACTTGACAGCGAGCCCTACGAAATGGGTCCCGGCATTCGCCGGGATGAGCGGAAATTGGGGAAAGGGTCCGACCGTCGATTGGACCGAGACCCCCTACCCCCGCAAAATCTTCCCCATCGCCCTGCCCTTGGCCAGTTCGTCGATGAGCTTGTCCAGGTAGCGGATCTCCCGCATCAGCGGCTCGGCCACCTCTTCGACCCGCACGCCACAGACCAGGCCCTTGATCTCGCCCCGCGCCGGGTTCAGCCGGGCCTCGGCGAAGAAGGTCTCGAAGTCCGTCTTCGCGGCCAGGTGGGCGTCGAGCTCCTCCTGGCTCAGCCCGGTCAGCCAGCGGATGATCTCATCGACCTCCGCCTTGGTCCGCCCCTTCCGCTCCGCCTTGGCGACATAGAGCAGGTACACGCTGGCGAAGCTGGTCGTGTAAATCCGGTGCTTGGTCATTCCACCCTCAACCCGCCGCCCTCGTTGACCCCAGCCTACCGCGTTTTGCCGCTCCAGGCTTCCCGCTCGGCGAAGACGCGGGTGACCTCGGCCATGTTCTCCGTGCCCCAGGAACAGAGCGGCACCAGGGCCTCGGCCAGGCTGTGGCCCAGCGGCGTCAGGCCATAGTCCACCCGCGGCGGGATTTCCCGGTAGTCGGTCCGCTTCACCAGGCCGTCGGCCTCCAGCTCCTTGAGTTGCTGGATCAGCATCTTGTCGCTGACGTCGCGCACGGCCCGTCGCAGCTCGCCGTAGCGGACCCGGCCGCCCTGGGCGAGGAAGTAGAGGATCAGCGGCTTCCACTTGCCGGCGATGACCCGCAGGGTGGCGTCGAGGCCGCAGGTAAAACCAGGCAGCGTCGGGGTGCAGGTCTGGCCCGCTGCGGGGGCCGCCGGGGGAATGGGCGAGGTCGGGGTTGAGGCTTCTGACGACATTTCCAGGTACTTACCAAAAGGTGCATACTTGTCCATAGGTGGGCAAGCGCCCAGCTCAGTGCAACCTCAATGAAGGAGCACATCATGAGCAGATTACAGGGCAAGACCGCGGTGATCACCGGCGGCGGCAGCGGCATCGGCCTGGCGGCCGCCGAGCGGTTCATCGCGGAGGGCGCCTTCGTCTACCTCTTCGGGCGACGGCAGGCGGCGCTCGACGCCGCCGTGGCGCGGCTGGGGTCCTCGGCGCGGGCCGTGGCCGGCTCGGTGACCGATCCGGCCGACCTGGAGCGGCTGTACCAGGCGGTGAAGGCCGAGCGGGGCGGCATCGACATCCTGTTCGCCAACGCCGGGACCGGGGCGGTGGCGCCGCTCGGCGAGATCACGGCCGACCACTACGACCAGACCTTCGACGTCAATGTGAAGGGGCTGTTGTTCACCGTGCAGCAGGCCCTGCCCCTGATGTCGGACGGCGGCTCGATCATCCTCACCGGCTCGAGCGCCGGGGTCATGGGAACGCCGGGCTTCAGCGTCTACAGCGCCACCAAGGCGGCGATCCGCAACCTGGCCCGCAGCTGGTCGCTGGACCTGCGCGGTACGGGCATCCGCGTCAACGTCCTGTCACCGGGCCCGACCCGCACGGACCTGGCGCTGGACGTCATGGGCGAGGAAACCATGGCCGCCCTGGGCGCCACCACCCCCATCGGCCGCATCGGCGACCCCGCCGAAACCGCGGCGGCGGCCGCCTTCCTGGCGTCGTCGGACAGCAGCTTCATGACCGGGAGCGAGGTGTTTGTGGATGGGGGGTTGGCGCAGGTGTGAGGCGGTGGGGGACAGGTGCGCCTGTCCCCCTTTTTGCTCCCTTGTTCCAGAGGTTGAACCAGGCTTTGGATTCCTCTCTGGGCGATCATTGTCACACTCGGTTCGGCGACCTGCATTTGGGCTTGGAGTTGGCTGACGTCGGTTGGCCGCGCCCGCCAGTCCGGCGGGACCGCCTCGACGTTCTACTCTTCCGCTGCTACCGGTAGGCCGTCAGTAGGGGGGAGCCGCCAAGGCGGTTCAAGGCGTACACATGGCGATCACATTGAGCGCTGACCACACGGTCGCTTCGGGGACGGTCGTCAACGTTTCCTATGTCCAGGGCGATTACCTGGCGCAGTACGGCTATCACCTGTCGCCCGCCCAGGCGCAGATGCTGTTCAGGAATAACGGCGAGATCCGCTTCGTCTCGACCGACTCCAACGCCATCCAGTTCTTCATCGTCTTCGCCGACCAGGGCAATGCGATGGGCGAGACCGCCGGGACCTACTGGATCCACAACAATGGGCTGATCTACGGCTCCAACCCGAACACCTACATCCACGCCATCTATGCGGCGGGCGCGCCGGTGCTGAACACCGGCCGCATCATCGTCGCCCAGGCCAGCACCGCGATCGGCGTCGACATGGGCGCCCAGCGGTCGGTCGTCGACAACCGTGGCCTTGTCGAGGTCAACGCCACCGGCAAGGCGTTCGGCGTCTACAATTACAATGGCGGCGTGGTCTACAACTACGGCGACATCGTCGTCACCTCGCACGGCGACACAGCTGCCGGCGTCAGTATGGCCGCCACCGGCGGTTCGCTGTTCAACTACGGCCGCATCCTGGCCACCGATCTGGGCCCGGGCGGCGACCAGTATTCGGTCGGCTTCAGCTATTTCGGCATCGGAGCCGACCAGCCGATCGAGATCGTCAACTTCGGAGAGATCGTCGCGCGCACGGCCATCTTCGAACGCAACAACTTCAACGGCGGCGAGTCCAACGGCGTCACCGTCCGCAACCACGGAACCATCACCGGCGACATCCGCGTCGATGAGGGGCGGGACCTGGTCATCAACACCGGCCTGATCACCGGGGTCGTCGATCTCGGCTCCCAGAACGACCGCTACGACGGCCAGTACGGCCGTATTGTCGGCGACCTGATGGCCGGCGACGGGGCCGACCTGGTGACCGGCGGCGCCTCGACCGACCGCGTCTTCGGCCAGGGCGGCGACGATGTCCTGTCCGGCGGGGCGGGCGACGACCTGCTGGTCGGCGGGTTGGGCGGCGACCGCCTGCGCGGCGGCATCGGCGACGACCGGCTGGAAGGCGGCGCTGGCATCGACATCGCCGACTACAGCCAGGCCGCCTCAGCCGTCACCGTAAACCTGGCCCTCGCCCAGCAGGCGGCCGGGCCGGAGGGCGCCGACACCCTGGTCTCCATCGAACATGTCGTCGGCTCGGCCTTCGATGACGTGCTGACCGGTATCGCCGGGCCGGTGGACGGGGCGGCCGATCTGATCAAGGCCCACGGCCAGCGCAACAACACGATGCGCCGCGCCATCTCCCTGGACGGCGCCTTCGACCTGGTCGCCAATCCCGAGATCGCCAGCGCCACCACCATTCCCCACGCTACCGTCCAGGCGACCAGCGATGGCAGCAACAGCTACTTCAGGCTGACCGCCTCGACCGCCGGGCAGGTGCTGACGGTGGACATCGACAACACCGCCGCCCCCGGCGACCTGTGGATCGATCTGCTCGACGCCAGCGGCGCAGTGATCGCCTGGAACGATGATCACACGGCCGGCGCCGACCCCGGCAGCGACACCGCCAACGACCCCTATCTGTCCTTCACCCTGCCGACAGCGGGCGTCTACTACGTGATGATCCGCCAGTACGGCGGCAGCTCGGTCTACAACGAGAACAGCTACACGCTGAACGTCTCGCTGACGGGCGCGCCGGTCGTCGCCGCCCGCGCCACCGGCGGCCGGCTGGAGGGCGGACGCGGCAACGACCAGCTGACCGGCGCGGCGGCCGACGATGTGCTCGACGGCGGCAAGGGCGCTGACATCCTGCGCACCGGGGCCGGCGACGACCGCATCCTCTACCGGGCCGGCGATGGCCAGGACACCGTGCTCGACTTCACCGCCGGGGGGGTCAACGACCGGATCGAGGTGCGCGGCTATGCCGCCTATCGCGAGCTGCTCCAGGAAGGCGCCGACACGCGGGTGGTGTTTTCCGACACCGACAGCATCCTGCTGAAGAATGTCGCCAGGACCGCGCTGACCGCCGCCGACTTCCAGTTCGTCGCCTTCGTGCGGCCGACTCCGCTGATCGACAAGGTCTACGCCGGCGGCGCCAACAATGACGTGCTGGGCGGCGAGGGCACGAACGACCGGATGGACGGCGGGGCCGGCGACGACAAGCTGTTCGGCTGGAGCGGCGACAATATCTACAACGGCGGTTCGGGCGCCGACATGCTGGCCGTCGGCGGCGGCAACGACATCGTCGAGGACTACAACCTCGCCGAGGACGACCTGCTCTTCTACGGCTACACCAGCATCCTGGCCATGCGCCAGGAGGGCGCCGACGCCTTCATCCAGCTTGATGAATTCTCATCAGCCCTGATCCTCAACGCCGACATTCTCAACCTCGGCGCCCGCTACGCTGCGGGCGGACCCAACGTACCGTGGCCGGCGTTCCGGCCACCGCTGGCTCCGGTTCCGCCGACGCCGCCGACGCCAGCCCCACCGCCGCTGCCCGCCGTGTCGGGCACATCGGCGGGCGAAACTCTGACCGGTGGCGATCAGGCCGAGTCCATCCAGGGCCTGGCCGGTGACGACGTCATCTGGGGCGGCGGCGGCGACGACATCATGGCCGGCGGGACCGGCAACGACCTGTTCGCCTTCAGCGACGCCCTCGGGACCGACACGGTCACCGACTTCGCGGCCGGCGGGACCGAGGACCGGCTGGAGTTCCATGGATTCTCCGGCTTCCTCGAGCTTCGCCAGGACGGGGCCGACGCCATCGTCGTGCTGTCGACCGACCAGTTCGTACGGCTCCGGAATGTCGATCTGCTGTCCCTGACGCACGACGATTTCAGGTTCCTGCCGAACAGCGCGCCGCCCCCTCCGCCACCCCCGCCTCCTCCTCCTCCGCCGCCCCCACCGCCCTCCGGCGGCGTGGTCCCGGGCGACCAGGCGACGCTGACCGGCAACACCAGCGCCAACACCATCAACGGCACAGGTCTCTGGGAAACCATCCAGGGCCTGGACGGCAACGACACCCTCAGCGGCCTGGGAGGCTCGGACCGCCTGGAAGGCGGCGCCGGCGCCGACAAGCTGAACGGCGGAGACGGCGACGATGTGCTGATCGGCGGCGCGGGCCAGGACACCCTGACCGGCGGCGCGGGCGCCGACATCTTCGTTGTCGGACCTGGCGATGGCGCGACCAACACCATCGCGGACTTCCAGCTGGCCGCGGACAGGCTCGACATCAGCGCCTTCAACAGCTTCAGCGTCACCCAGATGGCGGCCGGGGCCAAGCTGACCTTCTCCGACGGCAGCGCGGTGACCCTGACGGGCATCCAGGCCAGCCAGGTGAGTTCCATCAACTTCATCACCGGGCCCAGCCCGCCGCCGCCGCCGCCGCCGCCTCCTCCGCCTCCGCCGCCGCCGCCGCCGACCTACGCGCTGCAAACGGGCACGTCCGCCGGCGAGACCCTGACGGGCACGACCGGCCGCGACGAGCTACAGGGCCTTGGCGGCAACGACACCCTCACGGGCGGCGACGCCGATGACCTGCTGATTGGCGGAGAGGGGGACGACGCCCTGACCGGCGGCGCGGGTTCGGACATCCTCACCGGTGGAACCGGCATCGACCGCTTCATCGCCGTCGCCGGCGGCGGGGCCGACACGGTCACCGACTTCAGCGTCGGAGCCGACCGGCTCGACATCACCGGCTTTGGAACCTGGGCCGCGGCCCAGGACGGCAGCGATGCCGTCGTCACGGTTGGAACCGGCACGGGGATCAGCTTCCGGCTGACCGGCGTCACGGCTTCGACGCTGACAGAAGCAAGCTTCCTCGGTCTGCCGCCCCCTCCTCCCCCTCCTCCTCCTCCTCCTCCTCCTCCTCCTCCTCCGCCTCCTCCTCCTCCTCCTCCTCCGCCTCCGCCGCCCCCGCCGCCCCCACCGCCCTCCGGCGGCGTGGTCCCGGGCGACCAGGCGACGCTAACCGGCAACACCAGCGCCAACACCATCAACGGCACAGGTCTCTGGGAAACCATCCAGGGCCTGGACGGCAACGACACCCTCAGCGGCCTGGGAGGCTCGGACCGCCTGGAAGGCGGCGCCGGCGCCGACAAGCTGAACGGCGGAGACGGCGACGATGTGCTGATCGGCGGCGCGGGCCAGGACACCCTGACCGGCGGCGCGGGCGCCGACATCTTCGTTGTCGGACCTGGCGATGGCGCGACCAACACCATCGCGGACTTCCAGCTGGCCGCGGACAGGCTCGACATCAGCGCCTTCAACAGCTTCAGCGTCACCCAGATGGCGGCCGGGGCCAAGCTGACCTTCTCCGACGGCAGCGCGGTGACCCTGACGGGCATCCAGGCCAGCCAGGTGAGCTCCATCAACTTCATCACCGGGCCCAGCCCGCCGCCGCCGCCGCCTCCCCCTCCTCCGCCTCCTCCGCCTCCGCCGCCGCCGCCGCCGCCGCCGCCGCCTCCGCCTCCTGGGCCGACGGTTCCGGGCGAGCAGGCGACTCTGGTCGGCACGATCAGCGCCAACACCATCAACGGCACGGATATGTGGGAGACTATCCAGGGTTTGGACGGCAACGACACCTTGAACGGCCTGGGCGGCTCGGACCGCCTCGAAGGCGGCGCCGGGGCCGACAAGCTGTCCGGCGGCGAGGGCGACGACATCCTCATCGGCGCCGCGGGTCAGGACACCCTGACTGGCGGCGCGGGCGCCGACATCTTCGTCATCGGGTTGGGCGACGGGGCCAACACCATCGCCGACTTTCAGGATGGCGTCGACCACATCGATCTGAGCGCTTTCGGCGGCTACAGCACGATCGGCCAGCTGGCGGCCGGGGCGAAGATCACCTTCGCCGACGGCAGCTATGTCATCCTGACCGGGATGCAGGCGTCCAACCTCTCAGCAGCGGACTTTATCGGCCTACCGAGCCCGATGCCGGTCCAACCGACCAAGGGCGAGGGCGACTGGCTGTTTTAGGAAGCGACCCCGCCGGGGTGAGTGACTGCCTTGCGGACATCGAGCCCTGTCGACTCCTCGACACCTCGGCCAGGTTCCGCTTTCCAGCGGACAAGGACTGCCTAAAATCAGGGGACACTATATCGATTTCGGCCAACCCTGCGGCGCGCTCAGCGGTACGCTAAAACAACGTAGGCGCCCCCGGCCCCACCACCACCTCCACCCCCTCCACCCCCTCCACCCCCCGCCGCCGCAACTCCGTCTCCGCGCTGAACCGCACATCCACATCCCGCTCCCGGGCCAGCGCCGTCAGCGCCTCCTCCGCCAACGTCCCCCAGGCCGCCCCCCTCAACGGCCCCCTCGGCACGCGCGGCAGCAGCCCCGGCTCGCGGCTCCAGGCCAGCAGCTGTTCCACCGGCGCTTCGTTCAGCATGTCCCGCAGGTGATGCGCCGTGACATAGGCGTCCGGCATGGCCCGGTGGGCCGGCAGCCCCGTCGCATGGTCCAACCCCTGCGGCCGGCGCTGGTAGCGCAGCATCTGGTTGGAGAAGCTCTGCAGATGCGGCCACAGCCGCATGGCGCACTTCCAGGTGCAGATCCAGGCCGCCCCGCCGGTCAGGGCCGGGGTGCAGTACCGCTGCTCGAAGGCGGCGCGGTGGGCGGCCAGGGCCAGGACGCCGCCGGCCGGGCGCAGCACCGGCGGGGCCGCGTCCTTCCAGAACGGGGCGCCGGCGACCTCCTCGTCCAGGATGTGGTGGATGGCCATGGTGGCCGGGCTGATCGGCCGCCCGGGGTTGACGAAGGCGGCGCCGCGCTCGGCGGTGACCGTCCAGCGTCCGTCCGGGCCGGACTGGACGACGTCCTGCCAGCCGATCTCGCAGACGTCGGTCGGCAGGGTCCCGGCGGTCTCCAGATCGATGACGCGGATACGGGCCATGGGCCGGACTATGGGGGCGCCGGCCGGACGGACCAAGCCCGGCGACGGCGGCGCCTCACTCCCACCCCAGCTCCTGTCGCCGCGCCTTGGCCCGCGCCAGGATCTCCTTCGTCGGCTGGCTGAGCAGGTTCTGCACCCCCTCTTCCCAGCCCCGCCCGTGCGCCAGCACGTCCAGCCCGCTGAAGCGCAGGAAACGGGCCAGGGCCAGGGACTTGTCGGCCAGCTTCAGGCGGGTGAGGCGGGTGGTCGCGCCGCCGCCGTCGGTCTTCTCCAGAACGGTGACCTCGCGGATGGCGGCGGTACGATCGCGCTCGAGGCGGGCGAGGTCGACCTCCAGCGAACCGTCAGGGCGGACGATGGCGAAGTCGAGCACATTGGCGAAGGCCAGCTTGGCCAGCTCCTCAAGAGCGGTGAACTCATTGTATGGCCCCGCCTCATGGACCGGGGCGTCCAGCAGGGCCCGCACCCGGGGATCGCGCAGCAGCTTGAAGCCGCTCCAGCGGGCCCCCTTGGGGCTGTAGCCGGCGCGGCGGGCGGCGGCGGCGGCGCGGCCGTCGAGGCGGTACTCCTGGACGAAACGCATCTGCAGCGGGGTCAGGGGCCGCGTCCCGGCCTCCGGCGCGGGCATGGGGGTGTCGGCGTAGGCGGGCACGGGAGGTCCTCTCGGATGGGATGGGGGACGGCGGCGCGCTTATCGAAGCGGCCAGACCATTATCCCACGCCGCCCCGGCGCAAGGGGGCGAAAAAACCTCAAGCCCGCCAGACCCTTAGCCAATATGTATAGACATATTCACCCCGCCTGGGGCCCTCCCCGGCCCGCCGCGCCCCCGCCGCCCCTTGGGTGTGGGTCGCGGCGGCGCGCTTTCGACCAACCGATGCAGCGCCCGGGCCAACGCGGCGACCAACGCTCCGGGCCACGGCCGCGAACCCTTGGCCCACGCCAAAGCCCACGGTTGGCGGGGTTTGCCGCCGCCGGCCGGCCGTCGGCGAAATCGCCCGCTTTTTTGTGGCCCGGCGCCGCCTCGCGGTCGTCGCGGTATAATGGTCGGCCGCTTCGATAAGCGGCCTCGCTCAGTCCTCCGGGAAGGCGCCGTAGCGGGACAGGCGGTAGACCGGCTCGGGCCGGTAGGCCGGCTCGGTCGCCAGCCGCGCCAGCCGCTCACCCACCGCCGGCGCGAACTTGGCCCCGTGGCCGGAACAGGCCGAGGCCAGGATCAGCCGCGACCCTGGCCAGCGGTCGATGATGAATTCCTCGCCCGCATCCGGCCGGCGGTCGGCCGGACGGGTGTTGGTGTAGAGGCAGACGTCGCGGTCGAGGATCCGGCCGGCGGCGCCGGGCGCGAGCTCGGCCAGGGCCTCGGCGACCGGGCGCAGGTCTTCGTCGGTGGCCGGCGGGCCCCAGGCGTCGGCGTCGACGCGGCGGCCGTGGTTGTGGGGCGCGGCCTTGACGCCCCGGCCTTCGAAATCAGGGAAACCGTAGAGGGTGTCGGTTTGGCTGCGCTCCAGGATGAAGATCGGAAAGGCGTCCAGGCGGGCGAGCTCGGGACGGGCCGGATCGAACCAGCCGACGGTCTGGCGGGTCACCTCGAGCAGCGGGGCCAAGGCCGGCAGGAACCGGGTCACCCAGGGGCCGGCCGCCAGGATGACCCGGCCGGCCCGCACGGTCTCGTCCGCCGTCCGGACGATAACCTGGTCGGGGCCGGGCTCCAGCCCGATCACCGCCCGCGGCGCGATCCGCCCCGCCGCCTCGGCCTGGGCCCGCAACACCTCCAGGGCGACCTGCGCCAGCAGGATGGCCCCGCCGTCCTGGACGACGGCGTCCCAGTCGTCCGGCAGGTTGAAGGCCGGGAACAGGGCGTTGATCTGCCGGCCGGTCAGCAGCGGAACCTCCAGGCCATTGTGAATAGCCGCCTGGCGCGAGCCCCTGACCAGCGGCGAACCTTTCGGCCCGGCCTCCAGCACCGGGCAGGGGATCAGGATTCGCCGGCCGCTCTCCGCCTCCAGCCGCTCCCAGCCGGCCAGGGCCTCGTCGCTCAGCCCGGTGTAGTGGGGATTTTCGAAGTTGAAGCGGCGGAAGATGCGGCAGGAACCGTGCGACGAGCCCTGCTCCGCCCCCGGTCCGAGCGGGTCGAAGCCGATGGCGTCGACGCCCCGGCGCAGCAGCGCCTCCAGGGCGGCGGCGCCCATCAGGCCAAGGCCGATCACCGCGACATCGCACTGGCGCAAAGCTCACCCTCCCGGCTCGTGACGACTGCCGCCAAGTCTAGCGGGTTCACCGAACGTCACGACCTGATAAACCATAGCCATGGCCCGGCCCGACGACATCCCCGACGACACTGCCCGCGACGCCTACGACCCACTGACGCCGGTGCCGACGGCCCGGCGGGTGTTCGGGGCGCTGGACGCCTTTTCCCTGTGGTTCAGCCTCGGCATCGGCCTGCTGGTGCTGCAGGCGGGGGCCTTCCTGGTGCCCGGGCTCAGCCTGGGGGCGGCGCTGGGGGCCATCGTCGTGGGGTCGGTGCTGGGCGTCCTCCTGCTGGCGGCGGCCGGCCTGGTCGGGGCCGAGACGGGGCTGTCGGCCATGGGATCGCTGCGGCCGGCGCTGGGCGCGCGCGGCGCGGCCGTCCCCGCCGTGCTCAACACCCTGCAGCTGATCGGCTGGGGGGCCTTCGAGATCATCGCCATGCGCGACGCCGCCGACGCCCTGGCCAGACAGACCTTCGGGGTCTCCAACGCCATGGTCTGGACCCTGGTGTTCGGGGCCCTGGCCACGGGCCTGGCGATCATGGGGCCGGTGTCGTTCGTCCGCCGCTTCCTGCGGGCCTGGGGCCTGTGGCTGCTGCTCGGCGGCGCCGCCTGGCTGAGCTGGCGGCTGCTGGCCGAGCACGACCTGGCCGCCCTGTTCGCCCGGCCCGGCACCGGCGAGACCAGTTTCGCGGCCGGGGTCGACCTGGTGGTCGCCATGCCGCTGTCCTGGTTGCCGCTGATCGCCGACTACACCCGCTTCGGCCGCACCCCCGGGGCCATGTTCCGGGGCAGCGCCCTCGGCTACCTGCTGGCCAATATCTGGTTCATGGGGCTGGGCGCCGCCTACGCCCTGGCCGCCGGCGGCGGCGAAGGCCTGTTGCTGTCCGCCCTGGCCGCGACCGGCGGCGGCGTCGCCCTGCTGCTGATCGTCATCGACGAGACCGACAACACCTTCGCCGACATCCATTCGGCCGCCGTCTCCACCGCCACCCTGGTGCGGGCGCGGCCCGCGCGGCTGGCGCTGGGCATCGGGGTGCTGTGCACGGCCATCGCCCTCGTCGCCCCGCTCGGCCATTACGAGAGCTTCCTGCTGCTGATCGGCTCGGTGTTCGCGCCGCTGTTCGGCGTCCTGCTGGCCGACCATTTCATCATCCGGCCCTGGCGCGCCGACCCGAACGCCGCCCTGCCCGGGCTGAACCTGGCGGGCCTGGCGGCCTGGGCGGTCGGCATCGGGGCCTACCAGGCCTTCAGCCGGCTGCTGCCCGACGTCGGCGCCACCCTGCCGGCCTTCGTGATCGCCGCCGTGGCCTATGTCGCCCTGCGCTGGCCGGCCATGCGGCCCGCCGCCGGGGTCTAGGACGCCGTCACGGCTTGCGCTTGAAGACCAGCGTCTGCCCGCCCTGGCGCAGGGTGATCTGCTGGGCCGGGGCCTCGCCGCCGTCGAATTCCAGCGAGGCCTCGACCTCGACGATGTCGAACCTGGTCGGCGAGGCGGCGCGCAGGGTCACCGGGTTCTGGCCGGGCAGCTGGGCCTTCAGGGCCTCGCCGTCGAGGAAGACCGTCATCGGCGGCCCGGGGCTCTGGTAGTCGCCGACCAGGCGGTCGAGGGCGGCGCGGGGCAGCTTCAGCGCGGCCGGCGCCACGGGCAGCGGATCGTTGGTGCGGACCCCGACCACGCCGGGACCGTCACCCATCTGGAAAAACCGCATGCCGATGATGGCGCCCTTGGCGTCCCGCTCCAGCTTCAGCCGGTTGAGGCCGTCCTCATAGAGGAAATCGTCCGGCCCGATCGGGATCAGCGCCGCGCGCGGCCCACCGCCGCGCTGGGCGGTCAGCCTGCCATCGACGACGCGCAGCACCCGGATGGTCTCGGCGTCGAAGCGGTAGACGCCCTCGGCGCCCTTGAGGACGGCCGCCTCGACCGGCACGGCCTTGGCCGCCGGATAGGGATCGCCCAGCGCCGACGCCGCCAGCCGGCGGCCGAGGCTGCCGGGGTCGCCGCCGCTATCGGTGTTCTGCAGCACCACCACGGTGATGTCGGGCCCGGGAACGTAGGTCAGCTGCGAGACGAAGCCGAAGATGCCGCCGCTGTGCAGCAGCGCCGGGGCGCCGCGCATCTGGCCGGCCCCGATGCCGAAGCCGTACTTGGACTCCACGGCGGCGCCGACCGGGGTGATCATCTGGTTGTAGGTCTCGATCTTCAGCACCCGCCCCTCATGCAGGGCGCGGTTCCATTTCAAGAGGTCGTCGACCGTCGAGACCAGGGCCCCGGCGGCGTGCGGCTGGGTCATGCTCAGAGTCCGCATCGGGACCACCTTGCCGTCCTCGAGGCTGTAGCCCTTGACCTGCCGCGCGATGATCTTCGGATCGCCGCCATAGCCGGTGTTGGTCATGCCCAGCGGCTTGAACAGCACCTCGTCGAGATACTCGTACCAGGGCTTGCCGCTGGCCGCCTCGATCACCGCTCCGACCAGCACATAGCCGCTGTTGTTGTAGGACCACTTCTCGCCGGGATTGAAGTCGGTCTGGCCCTTGAACACCTCGATCATCTGGGCCGTGGTCAGATCGCGCTTGATCGGCTCGACCATGTAGCCGGGGATGCCGGTGTAGCTCTTGATGCCGGAGGTATGGTTGAGCAGCATGAGGACGGTGACCTTGTCGCCGCCCGGATAGCCCGGAACATACTTCGACAGCGGATCGTCCAGCCTGACCTTGCCGTCCTCGACCAGCTTCAGCACGCCGGCGGCGGCGAACTGCTTGGTCACCGAGCCGATGCGGAACAGCTGGTCGGGCGACAGGGGCGTATGGGCCGCCGTGTCGGCCTGGCCCCGCGCGCCGCGGAACAGCACCGTGTCGCCGCGCGCCACCAGCACCGCCGCGCCGGGCCCTTGGGCGGCATAGCTGCTGTCCAGCAGGTCCCTGGCGTAGCGGGCGACCTCGGCCTGCGAGGGCGCGGCGGCCGGGGTCTGGGCCTGGACAAGGCCGGGCGCCAGCGAGCCGAGGGCGAGGGTGAGGGCCAGCGCCATGGCGTTGGGCTTGATCATCGGAACGTCCCCACAGGTTGAAAACAGCAGCCGGTCGCGACATTGGCGCAAAACCCCGCGCCTGCCTCGTGTCAAATCGGCAATCTTGCCGGCGTCAGGCGACCGGCCGGATGGGATCGGTCCCATCCCACTCGGCCGCCTTGCGCCGGATGTGCTCGAAGAACCTGCCCTTGCCGCCACTGATGTCGGAGATCTCGATCACCGTGCCGGGATGCCCCTGGGTGTCGAAGTAGGCGAAGCGCCCCTGCTCGCCGCCGATCTGGCCCTCGTGCCCGACCTGGTAGCCCAGCGACAGCGCCCGGTCGTAGAGGCCCTGGTAGTCGCGGGTCCAGTAGCTCATGTGCTGCAGCCCCTCGTGGCCGGCGTCCAGGAACTCGCGGTACATCGACGGGGCGTCGTTGGTCTGCTGGATCAGCTCGATCTGCAGGTCGCCGCTGTTGGCCAGGGCGATGCTCATCTTCACGTCCGAGGCCTGGCCACGATGGCGGAACCAGTCGGTCTTCACCTCCTCGATGAAGAACCAGGGACCGACGCCCATGACTTTGATCCAGTGGTCCATGGCCGCGTGGATGTCGCGCACCACATAGCCGTTCTGGCAGACCGCCCCGAAAATCCGACTCATCGCCATCCTCCGTTCCGCCAACAGACCCCCTTTTCGAGGTCTTGTGAAACGCTGTTCGAAGCCTTTCGATGTCGGCCAACAGACAGAATGGGAGCGCGCCATGGCCGACGGATCGATCACCGCCAAACGGCATCCGGTCTATGACATCCCGCTGGACAAGCTGGACCCGGCCCAGCCGGCCCTGTTCCAAGCGGACGACGTTCTGCCCATCTTCGACCGCCTGCGGGCCGAGGACCCGGTCCACTGGTGCGCCCAGAGCGAGCACGGCCCCTACTGGTCGATCACCCGCTACGACGACATCATGGCCGTCGACACCAACCACCAGGCCTTCAGCTCCGACTTCCTGAAGGGCGGCATTACCATCGCCGGCGGCTCGTCGAACTTCGAGCCGCTGCCGATGTTCATCGCCATGGACCCGCCGCGCCACGACGTGCAGCGCAAGGCGGTCAGCCCGGCGGTCTCGCCGGCCAACCTGCAGACCATGGCCCCGGTCATCCGCGAGCGGGCCGGCGCCATTCTCGACGGCCTGCCGATCGGCGAGGAATTCGACTGGGTCGACCTGGTCTCCAAGGAACTGACGGCCATGACCCTGGCCACCCTGTTCGACGCGCCGCAGGAGGATCGCCGCAAGCTGACCCACTGGTCGGACGTGGTCACTGCCATCCCCGTGCCGGGCGGCCTGGTCGAGACGCTCGAGGAGAAGATCGAGATTTTCGTCGAGTACCAGGCCTATTTCGCCAATCTGTGGAACCAGAAGGTCAACGCCCCGCCGGCCGCCGACATGATCTCCATGCTGGCCCACCATCCGGCGACGCGGGATATGGAGCCGCGCGAATTCTTCGGCAACGTCGTGCTGCTGACCGTCGGCGGCAACGACACCACCCGCAACACCATCTCCGGCTCGATCCTGGCCCTGAACCAGAACCCGGACCAGTACGCCAAGCTGCGCGCGCACCCGGAACTGATCCCCTCGATGGTCTCCGAAACCATCCGCTGGCAGACGCCCCTGGCCCACATGCGCCGCACCTGCGTGGCCGACACCGAGGTCGGCGGCAAGCTGATCCGCGAGGGCGACAAGGTGGTCATGTGGTACCTGTCGGGCAACCGCGACGATACCGCCATCGAGCGGCCCAACGACTACATCATCGACCGCGCCCGGCCCCGCCAGCACATCTCCTTCGGCTTCGGCATCCACCGCTGCGTCGGCAACCGCCTGGCCGAGCTGCAGCTGACCATCATCTGGGAAGAGATCCTCAAGCGCTTCCCGGAAGTGCGGCTGACCGGCGAGCCGAAGCGCACCTATTCCACCTTCGTGCGCGGCTACGAGACCATGCCGGTGATCATCCCGGCGCGAGCCTAATCCTGACGGTCAATCAGCCAGGCGGCGCCGGCCGACAGCTTGGCCATGATCTCCGGCGGCCGCTGGCCGGCCGGGTAGGAGGCGATGATCGCCGCCATGCCGCGGCCCAGCGCCCATAGCGCATGGGCGGCGTTCTCACGGCGGCCTTCCGGGATGCGGTCGTCGATCAGGACGGCGGCCCTGTAGGCCTCGAACATCCGGTACTCGGCCTCGCGCAGCTCCGAATGGCGGGAAAGCAGCCGCTCGCCCAGCATCAGCGAGAACAGCTCCGGCCGGGTCTCGACGAAGCCGAAAAAGGCCCGCGCCCCGCCGCGCATCGGCGAGAGGAATTCGGGGCGGGCCTGGTAGTCGAGAATGTCCCGCCGCAGGTCCTCCAGCCCCATCAGGGCCAGGCTGACCAGCAGCGCCTCCTTGTTCTCGAAGTAGTGGTAGATCGAGGCCAGCCCAATGCCGGCCGTCTCGGCGATGGCCCGCAGGTTCAGCGCCTCCACGCCCTGCTCGGCCAGGATGGCGGCGGCGGCGTCGAGGGCCTTGCCGCGAATGCCGGCGGCGTCCTGCAGGGATGTCCTGGCTTTGGCGGTCACCGGCGCATCTAGCGCCGATGGGCCGGCCTCTTCAACGCCGTCCCCACAGCATCAGCGCCGCCACCGCCAGCCCCCAGACCGCCTGGACCAGCACGAACAGGCCAAAGCCGTGGACGTCGAGGGTCAGCCAGCCGCCGATCAGGGCGACCAGGCAGGCGGTGGACGCCAGGGCCCCGGCCACGCCGACCCAGCGGCCGGGCCCGCCCTGGTGGAACAGCGCGATCGACCACACCACCACAGCCGTGCCGATGGCCGCGACACCGGCGGCGGCGAAGGCCTGGTTGAGCGCCCAGAGGGCGTCGAACACCGGACGGGCGGCGACCAGCGCGGCAGCGTCGCCCGTCGCCAGCTCCGCCGCCAGGGCCGGCGTCGCGAAGCCGTTGACCAGGCCGGCCGCGCCCAGCGCCAGGGCCCCGGCGAAATAGGCCAGCCGCCCGGCCCGCGCCAGCCCGGGATAGACCAGGCTGTCGGCGAACCCGGCATAGCCGATGGCCAGCAAGCCCATCACCGCCACCAGAACCCCGTGAACCAGGCCGTTGAACGCCGCGCCGCGCACCATGCCGTTCACGACCTCACCCAGCGTCTCGCCGTGCGCCGTCGGATGGTGGGCCATGGCCAGCGCCATCAGCAGCGAACCGCCGCCGATCATCAGGGCGCTTTTGCGGTCTCGCGGAAAGCGCGGGGCGGTGTCGGTCATACTCTTGTCTCCGGAAGCGTTGGAGGGGCATGCTAGCGGCCGTGGGGCCCCGCACAGCGGACGCGAGGCCACATCCGTCCGAAACCGGACACAGGGGGCCAGATGTCCAGCACGACCGTCCCGGCCGACCGCCGCGAGCGCAAGACGCGCGGGGCCCTGCTCAGCGCCTTCGTCGGCATGGTCACCCGCCGTCGCTATGACGACATCCAGGTGTCCGAGATCGCCGAGACCGCCGACGTCGGCCGCTCGACCTTCTATGCCCACTACAAGGACAAGGACGAGCTGCTGTTCGACAGCATGGGCTGGTTCTTCGACACCCTGGCCTCCGCCTGCGGCGATGAGGGGGAGGCCCACCCCATGGTCTTCCTGACCGCCCACATCTGGGAGAACCGAGCGCTGGGCCGCCGCGTCATGACCGGCCCGCGCGCCCCTCTGACCTCGCCGCGCGGCATCCGCCGGCTGGCCGACGCCATCGAGGCCAGGCTGCCGGCCGAGCCCCTGGCCTGGCCGCCCCGCCTGCTGGCCCTGCAGATCGCCGAGGCGCAGCTGGGCCTGCTCCGCGCCTGGGTCACCGGCGAGGCCGAGGCGACCCCGGCCGAGATCGCCATGGCGCTGCGGCGGACGACCCGGGGAATGGTGACGGCGGCGCGGGGCTAGAGGCGTCGCTCACTCGGGCGGATCGAGCGGCGGCTGCGGCGGATCGGGTTGAGGCGGGTCCGGCGGCCGCGGGGACCGCTCGGGCCAGCTCACCATGACGCCTTCGAAATGGGAGTCCCCGGCCCGTCCCGATCCGAAATGAATGTCGGCGAACACCGCCGAGTGGGGCCCGCCATGGATATGGATCCCGTTGCGCCAGGCCAGCCAGCCGACGACGTAGCAGCCCGAGCCGAAGCGCGCGTCCAGCTTGGTCTCGCTGGTCCTGCTCACCGCCACGGCCCGGCTGTCGCCCCGATCGGCGGCGGAGGTGATGACCAGTGAGACCGGCGGCCCCTCGTCACCGGGCCGCCAGTCGTAGGCGAGCTCGAACGCCAGCGTCAGCCGGCCGTCCAGCGCCTGCCAGGTTCTCAGCAATCCCATGCCCCTCACTCCACGCGTGAGGTACCAGCTAGGCGGGAATTCCCGGCGATGGCAACCCCCGGCCCTACAGCAGCCAGTCCCCGGAATCGGCGGTGACGTCGCCGTTGATCCGCATCTGGTAGTCGGTCCGGCCGTCGCCGTTGACGTCGAGGCGAAGGGTGGTGAGGCCGCCGGCGAAGGCCAGGGTCATCTGCCCCGCCGCCTTGCTGAAGGCGCCGACCAGGGTGAAGGCCTGGTCGCCGGCGGTCCCGGTGTCGGCGTCGACCCCGGACAGGTCGAGCGCGTCGCCCTCGGCGGTCGAGAAGTCGTGGATCTGGTCGGTCTCCAGGGTCGCGCCGAAGGCATGGGTGACGACGAACCAGTCGAGCCCGGTCCCGCCGCGCAGCAGGTCGCCGCCCAGGCCGCCGATGATCACGTCGTCGCCGTCGTTGCCGTTGATCGTATCGTTGCCGGCTTCGCCCGACAGGGTATTGGCCCCGCCGCCGCCCTGGAGGTTGTTGGCCAGGGCGTTGCCGACCCCGTCGATGTCGCCGCCGCCCAGCTCCAGCCCCTCGAAATTGTCGCCCAGCACCCAGCCGTCCAGGGCGGTGCGGACGATGTCGTAGCCTTCGCCGGCCGTCTCGAAGGCCTGGTCGCTCCCGTTGTCGATCAGATAGATATCGTTGCCGACGCCGCCGAACAGGACGTCGCCGTCGATCCCGCCGTCCAGGTAGTCGTTGCCCTCCAGCCCGAACAGTGCGTCGACGCCCCCGCCGCCCTCGAAGCGGTCGTTGCCCAGGCCACCGACCATGTCGTCCCAGTCTAGCCCGCCGAACAGCTTGTCATGGCCGTCGCCGCCATAGAGGTCGTCGGCGCCATCGTCGCCGTTCAGCACATCGCCACCCGACCCGCCGATCAGGTCGTCCGCCCCCGCCCCGCCGTTCAGCAGGTCGGACATGTCGCCGCCGTCGAGCGTGTCGTCCCCGCCGCGGCCTTCGAGGATGTCCTGGCCGCCCATGCCCGAGAGGCTGTCGGCGGCAGCCCCGCCGGTCAGGGTCTCGCCCCCGGCGCCGCCGACCAGGGTCATGGGATCGGCCCGGCCGTAGATCACGTAAGCCGCGCCGGCGTTGCTGGCGCCGAACGGGTCGGCGAACGGGGCGCCGACCAGCAGGTCCTCGACGCCGTCGTTGTTGAAGTCGCCGCCGCCCTCGACCGACCAGCCCGCCTGGTCGGAGAACGATGCCCCGCGCAGTTCGAAGCCGACGACGCCGTCGAGCGTGGCCAGGTCGAAGGTCGCGGCGAAGGCCGTGGTCTTGCCGAAGATCACATAGGCCGATCCGCTTTGCGCGCCGTTGGTGCTGGCCCCTCGGGCGCCGAGCACCAGGTCGTCGACGCCGTCGCCGTTGAGGTCGCCGGCGCTCGCCGACGACCAGCCGGTGAAGTCGCCCGACGCGAGGCCGCGGACGATGAAGCCATTGGTCCCGTTCAGGGTCTCGAGGTTCAGGCTGGCCGGCAGGCCGCCGGCGGAGCCGAAGACGACATAGGCCGCGCCGGGGCTGCCGCTTCCGAGCGACACCGCGCCGACCGCGAAGTCGGCCATCCCATCGCCGTTGATGTCGCCGACGCCGCTCACCCAGCGGCCGGCGTAGTTTAGGGTGGTCGCGCCGCTCATGCGCATGCCGGTCGCGCCGGTCAGGCCGGCGAGGTGCAGTTCGCTGCCGAAGCCATCGCCGGACCCGTAGACCAGGTAGGCCTCGCCCGCCTTGTAGACGCCGCCCGGAGAGGCGAGCCGGGCCCCGATCAGCAGGTCGTTCCAACCATCACCGTTGACATCGCCCACCCCGGCGACCGAGTAGCCCGAGCGGCTGCCGGGCTGGGCCCCGACGATCGTGAAGCCGTTGCCGCCATCGATGGCCGCCGCCGAGAGGTTGGCGGGATGGCCCTGGTCGGTCCCGAACACCACGAAGGTCGTGCCGCTGCCGGAGCCATAGGAGTCGCCATAGCTCATGCCGACGGCGACATCGTCGAAGCCGTCGCCGTTGATGTCGCCGAGGCCGGCGACCGAGCCGCCGAGGCGGCCGAACGCCTGGAAGCCATCGATCTGGAAACCGTTGGCGCCGTCCAGGCTGGCCACGGAGAGTTCGGCGGCGAAGGGGGTGGTCTGGCCGAACACCACATAGGCGGCGCCGCCGCTGTTCGCCCCGGTGGAGGACCTGCGGGCGCCGATGATCAGGTCGTCCACCCCGTCGCCGTTGAGGTCGCCGGCCGCGTCGACCTGGCAGCCCAGCACCACGGCGTTGGTCTCCGACGTGATGCGGAAGCCGTTGGTCCCGTCGAGCGTCGAGAGGGTGAGCAGGGGGTTGAAGTTCCCGGTCTTGCCGAACACCACATAGACGGCGCCGCCAGCGCCATAGTTGGCGTAGGGCGCGGAGACGACGAAGTCGTCCAGGCCGTCGCCGTTCAGGTCTCCGCCGTTGGACACCGAATGGCCGGCCCGCCCGCCGGCGATGACGCTGGGCAGGACGATGCCGGCATCGGCGGTCAGGGTCGAGAGGTAGATGACGGCGTCGAAGGCCATGGGTTCGCTCCCCGAGAACGCCCCCGCGCGCCGCGGGGACCTGGGTTTTGACAACGGAATGCTTAGGTTCAGCCCGGCGATTTCATCGCTTCGGGAGGTGGTTTCAACGGAACAAACTGGTAAGGTCGCCTAAGGCTCAGTCTGGCGGCGCCGCGGCGCTGATCGCCGACACCAGGTCGGTCGACGACAGGGAATCGGCGGCCCAGCCCGCGAAGTCGTCTCGCAGATGCGGCGTGGGGCGCACGCGCACGTCGTGCTCGTCGGAAATCTCGACATAGCCCGCCCGCGCCGCCGCCCGCAGCATGTTGCGGACATGCACGCGGGTCGTGGCGCTGCGCTCGCCGAGCAAGCTGTAGAAACCGGACGGCGACCATCCGTCGGCCGCCTCGCGGGTGACCTGCATCAGGGTCGCCAGCACCCGGGCGCCGCTGGCCTGGTGCAGGAAGGAATCGACCGCCGGATGCTGGGTGATGGTCTGGCGCGCCACATCCAGGGTCGACAGCGCCACCTTGCGATAGGCCCGGTGATAGTCCGGGTCACGCGCCACGGCGGCCTGGTGGCGGGGCTCGTCTGGGGCCAGCAGGGCCAGCGGCGCGTGGAACGCCGCCACCCAGTCGCGGTCGACCGCCAGCATGCGCTCGGATGGGGCCAGGCGATGTCGCCGCCGGTCGCCCGGCATCGGATCGCCCAGCAGGTAACCGTCCGCCCGCATGTCCTCGACCAGCCGCCGCAGCCGCCGCCCCGGCTCGATCCCCAGATGCACCGCGCCCTCACCAAGGCTGGCCAGGGTGAGCCAGGTCGCCGGATCGTCCTCGCGTTCGTTCATGGCGATGCAGATCGCCAGCATGAAGATCACCGCGCGGTCGTATTCGAACAGGCCCCGGACGAGCCGGCGGTCGTCGCCATGCAGCCGGGCCAGGTCCTCGATGAGCAGGGCCTCCGCCTCGTCGAACAGGGGATGGCGCCGGATGGTTTCCGCCGACAGATACCGCGGCGTGGCTCCGGACCTTTCGACCCACTCGGCCAATGTGCAACACTCCGCTTCGACGGCCCTCCTCCGGGAACCGCCATCCCCGTCGGACGTATTGCATTGGCGCCGTCATGCCGCCGTGGGGACGAGATTATCAACGCCAGGACAGAAATGGCCACGGGGCTGGACCCATATCGGCTGCTGATCGACAGCATCACCGACTATGCCATCTATATGCTCGACGCCTCGGGGCGCGTGGTCAGCTGGAATCCGGGCGCTGAGCGGTTCAAGGGCTACAAGGCGGTCGAGATCGTCGGCCAGCATTTCTCCCGTTTCTATACGGACGAGGACCGGGCCACCGGCCTGCCCGCCCGCGCCCTGCGGACCGCCCGCGATGAGGGCCGTTTCGAAGCCGAGGGCTGGCGGGTGCGCAAGGACGGCTCGCAATTCTGGGCTCATGTGGTCATCGACCCGATCATCGAGCCGGGCGGGACGGTGATCGGCTTCGCCAAGGTCACCCGCGACCTGACCGACCGAAAGGCCGCCGCAGAGACCCTGCGGCGCAGCGAGGAGCAGTTCCGGCTGCTGGTCGAGGGAGTCGCCGACTACGCCATCTACATGCTGGACCCGGAGGGCCGGGTCAGCAGCTGGAACCTGGGCGCCCAGCGCATCAAGCAATACCGGCCCGAAGAGATCATCGGCAGTCACTTCTCGCGCTTCTACACCGATGAGGACCGGGCGCGGAACGTCCCGGCCGAGGCCCTTGGCCAGGCCCGCGAGGCGGGTCGATTCGAAGCCGAGGGCTGGCGGGTGCGCAAGGACGGCAGCCGCTTCCTGGCCCATGTGGTGATCGACGCCATCAAGGACGACCACGGCGAGGTGATCGGCTTCGCCAAGATCACCCGCGACGTCACCGAACGGGTCGAGACCCAGAAGGCGCTGGCCGAGGCCCGTGAAAGCCTGCTGCAGAGCCAGAAGCTGGACGCTATCGGCCAGCTGACCGGCGGGGTGGCGCATGATTTCAACAACCTCCTGATGGCCATCCTCGGCAGCCTGGAACTGCTGCGCAAACGCCTGCCGGACGATCCCAAGGCCCGCGTCCTGCTGGAGAACGCCGTCCAGGGCGCGGAGCGCGGCGCGGCCGTGACCCAGCGCATGCTGGCCTTCGCCCGCAAGCAGGAGCTGGCGCTGGCGGCCGTCGACGTGCCATCCCTGGTGCGCGGCATGGCCGACCTGTTGCAGCGCTCGGTCGGGCCGATGATCCAGCTGAACCTGCGCTCGTCCGGCGACCTGCCGCCGGTGCGCACCGACACCAACCAGCTGGAGACCGCCCTGCTCAACCTGGTGGTCAACGCCCGCGACGCCATGCCCGGCGGCGGCGAGATCATCGTCGAGGCGGCGCTGCAGGTCATCGGGGCCGGCTCGGGGCTGGAGCCTGGAGACTATGTCCGGCTCAGCGTCATCGATGAGGGCGAGGGCATGGACGCCGAGACTCTGAACCGCGCCCGCGAACCCTTCTACACCACCAAGGGGGTCGGCAAGGGCACCGGCCTTGGCCTGTCGATGGTCTACGGCCTGGCCGAACAGTCCGGCGGGCGGTTGGACATCACCAGCCAGCCCGGCCTCGGCACGCGGGTCGACATCCTGCTGCCGCGCAGCCAGGAGGCGGTGAAGACCCCGGGGCCGGCGGCCAGCGCTCAGCCGATGACCCACCGACCGATGCGGCTGCTGGCGGTCGACGACGACGCCCTGGTGCTGCTCAACACCACCGCCATGCTGGAGGACCTTGGCCACAGCGTCTTCGCCGCCTCCTCGGCGATCGAGGCCATGCGGCTGCTGGCCGAACACACCGTCGATGTGGTGATCACCGACTATGCGATGCCGCGGCGCAACGGCCTCGACCTCAGCCGCGACATCGCCGCCCGCTGGCCGGACCTGCCGGTGATCATGGCCAGCGGCTATGCCGAGCTGCCGCCGGGCGCCGACAGCGCCCTGCCCCGGCTGGCCAAGCCCTACAACCAGGCGGAGCTGGCCAGGGCGCTGCATGCGGTGGCCGGGCGACTTGTCGCCCCCTGAGCCGGCTCAGGTCTCCAGCGGATAGCCATCCTCGCGCCAGGTCTTCATGCCGCCATCCAGGGCGGTGGCGCGCATGAAGCCCAGGCTGCGCAGGGTCGCGGCCGCCAGGGTCGAGATCTTGCCGAACTCGCAGCAGGTGACGATGCGCACGGTCGGATCGGGGATGGCCTCGTTGACGCGCAGCTCCAGCTGGCCGCGCGGCAGGTGCATGGCCCCAGGGATATGGCCGGCCAGAAAGGCGCTTTCCTCGCGCACATCCAGGATCAAGAGGTCGTTGGGCCGGCGCGCCAGGAGCCTGTTCAAATCCTCCAGCCCGATGAAGGGCGCCACCGCCGCCGCCTCGGCCAGCAGCTGGCTGACCGTCTTGCCGCCGGTCATATTGGTGCGCAGGGCCTCGGTCAGATGGGTCGGGGCGGCCAGGTTCAGCTCGCGCATCATCTGGACGAACGCGGCCCGCTCGCGCTTCTGCAGCCGCGGGTTCTCAGCGATCTCGGCCCCCAGGGTGGAGTGGCCGCGGCCCTTGTAGTCATGGGCCGGGTAGACCAGCAGGGCGTGGTCCAGGGTCAACAGCTTGCCGAACAGGCTGTCGTACAGCTGGTCCGGATCGCCGGTCGGCAGGTCGGTGCGGCCCGTGCCGCCGATCAGCAGGGTGTCGCCGGTGAACACCCGGTCGCGCACCACCAGGCACATGGAATCGGCCGTATGCCCCGGGGTGTGCAGCGCCCTGATGCGAAGGTCGCCGACGATCAGCGCCTCGTCGTCGTCGAGCCGCAGGGCCGCATGCGGCGCCGGGCTCAGCCTGTGCATCACCGCCGGCGCGCCGAGCATATCGCTGAGCTGCCTGGCGGCCGAGAAGTGGTCGGCGTGGGTGTGGGTGTCGATGACGTAGCGGATACGCACGCCGGCCTGCGAGGCCAGCGCCCGGTAGCGGTCGATCTGGCTGATCTCCGGATCGATCAGCACCGCCCCCAGGGAGCCCGGGCAGCCGACCAGATAGGACTGGCAGCCACCGGTGGCGATCTGTTCGAACAGCACGGCGACCTAGCCGTTCTTCTTGCGGGCCTTGGGGGTGATCTTGACGTTCATCCGCTTGCCGGCCCGGATCAGGTCGAAGCTGATCGAGTGATCGATGCTTCCCGGACCCAGCACGCGCAGCAGATCATCCAAACCCGTCAGCGGCCGGCCATCGGCGGCGATCAAGAGGTCGCCCTCGGCCAGACCCGCCTTGGCCGCGGGACCGTGCGGTTCGACGGCGGCGACCCAGACGGCGTAGGCCTGGGTGACGCCGGCGGCGCGGGCCATGGCCGGCGGCACCGGGGTCTGCTGGGCGACGACGCCGATCGAGCCGCGCCGCACATGGCCGTGGGCCAACAGCTCGGCCATCACGAAGCTGGCGGTGTTGGCGGCGACGGCGAAACAGAGGCCTTGGGCGCCGGAGATCACGGCGGTGGCGATGCCGACCACCTCGCCGGCGCTGTTGACCAGCGGCCCGCCGCTGTTGCCGTAGTTGAGGGCCGCGTCGGTCTGGATCAGGTCCTCGATCAGCCGGCCGCGCTCGCCGCGCAGGGACCGGCCCAGCGCCGAGACCACCCCGGTGGTCACCGTCGCCTCGAAGCCGAGCGGAGCGCCGATCGCAATGACCAGCTGGCCGCGCCGCAGCAGCTTGGAATCCCCAAGGCGGGCGTGCGGCAGGCGGACGTTCTGCTCGACCTTCAGGAGGGCGATGTCGGTGTCGGGATCGTCGCCGACGCAGCGGGCGGTGAGCGCCCGGCCCTCGGCGGTGATGATGGCGAAACGGCCGAAGCCCTGGACCACATGGCTGTTGGTCAGGATCAGGCCTTCGGGGCTGACCACGAAGCCCGAGCCCTCGCCGGCGAAGCTGCGGTCGCTGGTCAGCGGCTGGACGCGAACCACGGCCGGGCCGACATGCTCGACGGCGCGGACCACGGCGTTGGAATAGGCGTCCAGCAGGTCGCTGTTGGCCATCGGCATGACCGGGCTGGACGGCCCGGCCTCGAAGGCGCGGTCGCCCACGTCGAACACGAAATCGGCTTCTGGCGGGAAGGAAAAGGCCGGCAGCCGGCGCGCCGGGCTGCGCGCCCGGTGGAACGACTGATACTTGCGGCCCTTCATCATGCCCCACGCCCCCAAATGGTTAACGCGGATAGAACCACAGGCGGAGCGGCCGGCCAAGGGTTGCTCGCCTCAAGGGCGTAGCGCCGCCTCCAGAAAGCGCAGGCAGGCCGCCGTCGCCGCCTCGACCAGCGGCGGATGCAGGCAGCGGGCGTCGTCGATAGCCGCGTGGTGCAGCCGGTGCGATCCGAACACCCCGGCGGCCGGGGCGTACCCGGCCTTCAGAATCTCGCCCAGCTCTCCCGCCGCGCCACGGCTGGAGGGATAGGGCGCCTCCAGCCCTGGCAGGCCGGCGAAGGCGGCGCGCGCCTTGTCGAGCAGCTGCGGCGTCGCCACCAGATAGCGCTGGGAATCGGCGCTGGGCAGCGGCGACAGCGCGCCACCCGCCTCATGCCAGTCCCGCGCCGCCAGATTGGCGCCCAGGTGGAACCACAGCGCCGTCTGCTCGGGCTTGGGCATGGCCTCGGCGATGGCCTTGTGGCCGCCGAGGTTCTCCCACTCATGGCCGCTGGTGCTCAGGAAGGCGAGGTTCAGGTTCGTATGCCTCATCGCCCAGGTCGCCAGCGCCAGCCAGGCGGCAATCCCCCCGCCCCGCTCGCCGCCGCAGCTGAACCACCCCGACCGCGGCGTCGACACCACCAGCCAGCGGTCCGCCCCCCGGTCCAGTTCGCCGATCAGGTTCCAGGCCGGCCGCATTCCCGCGCGGCCGGTGAGCTCGAACCGCGCCGCCTGCCCCATCGCCAACGAAATGGGCCTCACATCGTTCGGCGCCACGATGGCGAGCGCCGGCGCGCCGGGTCCTGCCGCCTCGGGCAGGGTGTTGAGGGCCAGGGCCTCGCCCGAGGGGCCCGTGGTCATCAGCAGGATGGCCTTCGCCCCTGTCTCTCGCGCCGCGTGGATGGCCGCCTGCACCTGCGGCTGCCGGCTGCTGGACCATCGGCCATGCGGTAACGACACCACCGCGATATCGCCTCGCGCCGTCACCGGATCGTACAGCCGTCCCTCGACCACGCCGGTCACGTAAGGCGCCTGGGCCAGCAGCGGATATCTTCCGCCGCCGTACGGGGTCAGGGTGCAGGCCTCGCCCTCGATGAACGGAACCTCAAACCCCTGCCGCCGGGTCTTGTATCCCAGAGCTGCAAGCCGACCCTCGAGCCACTGGCCGGCCGCCTCGTCGCCGGGTCCGCCCGAGCGCTTGTTTCCGAAGCCGAGATAACGATCGAGGTCCTCGGCGATGGTGGAGGCCGCCGGCGCCGCGCTCGCCGCCGTGCTCGCCAAGGCGCCCGCCGCCACAACCGTCCTGCGCGTCATCCGCATCGCAACCCCAACACTCGTGACCCTGGCCCTAGTTGTAGAGCTGCACCCTATGGCCGTTCACCTCGGTGCGGAACTGGCGGCGGCTGGTCCAGATCGGCGGAATGTTGCGCTGGTCCCAGGCGCGGTAGCCGGCCGTCAGCCGCCGCACCACCTCCGGATGGCTCGCGGAAACGTCGGTCGTCTCGCCCGGATCCCTGTCCAGGTCATAGAGCAGCGTCCACTGGCCGAGCGGCGAGATCACCGCCGGCACGCCGTCCGGCGTCGGCTTGCCGTAGACGCCTTCCGGCCCGTCCAGATTGTCGGTCCTGTTGACGACGATCAGCTTCCAGCGCCCCTCGCGCACCGCATAGTTGGGACCCGAGCGCCAGAACAGCCCCCGCTCCGGCGCCGAACCCCCGGCCCGCAGCAGGGCCAGCAGGTCCGTCCCTTCGGCGGCCGCCGGCGGCGCGCGGCCGGCGGCGCAAGCGGCGGTGACCATCAGGTCGAGGCTGGAGACCGGCGTCGACACCCGCTGGCCCGCCGCCACCCGGCCCGGGGCGGACAGAATGAAGGGCACCCGGATGCCGCCCTCCCAGTACATGCCCTTGGCCCCGGCCAGCGGCGCGTTGCTGCAGGCCCCGCGCACATAGCCCGCGCAGCCGTTGTCGCTGAGGAAGACGACGATGGTGTCCCGCTCAAGCCCCTGGGCCTTCAACTCCGCCATCACCCTGCCCACCCCGTCATCGAGGGCCGAGACCATGGCCGCATAGGCCCGGCGGTGCGGGTCGGCGATGTCCGGGAAGCGGTCGGCGTAGGTCCTGGTCGCCTGCAGCGGCGTGTGGGGGGCGGTATAGGCCAGGTAGAGGAAAAAGGGCCGGTCGCGGTTCTGCCGCACGAAAAGGGCGGCTTCATCGGTGAAGGCCTCGGTCAGGTAGCGGGGCTCCTCGACCACCGCGCGGCCGCGGACCACCGGGCTGCGGGCCCGCACGGTCAGCTCGTCGCCGCCGATCGGGGCGAACAGGTCGCCCGGCCCCTGCGCCGCCCAGAAGTCGCCGGCCCCGCCGAGGATGCCGAAATAGCTGTCGAAGCCGCGGTCGAGCGGGTGGTAGCCGGGCCCGGAGCCGATGTGCCACTTGCCGACCATGCCGGTGGCGTAGCCCGCCCCCTTCATCACCTGGGCCAGAGTGGTCTCGTCCAGCGACAGCCCGCCGGTCGCGTCACGCCCGACCGGATTGAACTCGAAGCCGAAGCGGGTCTGCGGCCGGCCGGTCAGCAGCGCCGCCCGCGACGGCGCGCAGACGGCGGCTGAGACGTAGCCGTCAGTGAACCGCGCGCCCGAGGCGGCCAGGGCGGTGATGTTAGGCGTCCGGATCCAGCCGCCATAGGTGGAGAGGTCGCCATAGCCCAGGTCGTCGGCCAGGATGACGATGACGTTCGGCGCCCGGCGCTGGGCCGTGGCCGCCGGCTCCGGCGTCGCGCAGGCCGCCAGGATCAGGGTCGCGACGAGGGCCAGTCCGATCGTCAGGCGATTGCGCATCAGAACCCTCTGAGGTCCGCATCCAGCGTCTGGCCAGCGTCGAGCTGCACCCCGAAACTGTTCAGCATCATGCAGACCTGGGTGTACTGGCCGGCCGTGAACACCACGTCCATGCACTGCTTGTCGCTGAAATGGGCCTTCAGCGCCGCCCAGGCTCCGTCGCTGATGAAGTGGTCGGCATGCAGCTCATCGCTGGCCCGGATCAGCGCCGCGTCGGCCTCGCTCCAGCCGGCGCCCGCCCCCTGCTTGATCCGCGCCACCTCGTCCTCGGTCAGCCCCGCCCGGATACCGATCGGCACATGCTGGGTCCATTCGTAGCCGGCCTTGCACAGCCAGCCGATGCGCAGGATGACGATCTCCCGCTCGCGGGCCGGCAGGTCGTTCTTCTTCGACAGCACATACTCGCCCCAGCCCAGGAACCCCTTCAGCGCCGCCGGCGACCGCGCCAGGGTGCGGAAGATGTTCAGCACCGGCCGCCCGGTCCCGACCATCGGCGCCAGCACCGCCCTCTGATCGTCGTTGAGCTCGGCGTCGGCCACGGGGGCGATGCGGGGGGCGGTCAGGCGCATTTGGGTTTCCTCTCTCGTTGCGCAGAACATGCCCTGTTCCACACCGAGGGGGGAAGGGTTCGCAGGCGGCCTTCAGCCCGGCAGGTCGGCCGCCGTCGCCAGCACCTGACCGCGCAGCCAGATCGAGGCCGGGTCCACCGCCAGCCGGGCCGGGTAGTAGAGGTACTGCTGGTCGGAGCCCGGATCGACCGGCGGCTCGACCACCTCCAGCCCCAGCCCCGGCCCGACGCTGCGGGCCAGCCGGCTGGGGACGAAGGCGACCAGGTCGCTGGCGGCGGCGACCTGCAGCGCCTGCAGGTAGGACGGCGCGGCGAACACCACCTCCCGTTCGACGCCAAGCTCCGCCAGCCAGGCGTCGACCGGATCGCCCCGCTCGCCGCGCCCGACCACCGCCACATGCCGCGCGGCGAGGAAGGCCGGCATCTGGCTGAGGCCGGCGCCGACCGGATGGCCGCGCCGCACGGCCAGCACGTCGCGGTCGGCGTAGAAGTCCATGCGCTGGAAGCCCGGGAAGGCGTCGCCGACGAAGCTGGCCACCAGGTCGACCGTGCGGGCGAAGTCAGGCGTCATCATCGCCGGCCCGCGCCAGGGGGCGATGGCCAGCCGCACGCCCGGCGCGGCCGCCTCCAGCCTGGGCAGCAGCACCGGCATGACGATCGACACCACAAGGTCGGGCATCATCAGCACGAACCGCCGCCGCGACGTCGCCGGATCGAAGGCCTCCTCGCCCATCAGGTCCCGCACGCCGACCAGCACCTCGGCGAGCGGGGCCCGCAGACCCTGGGCCCTCGGCGTCAGCGCCATGCCCGTTCCGGTCCGCACCAGCAGGGGATCGCCGAACATCCGCCGCAACCGCGCCAGCGCATGGCTGGCCGCCGGCTGCGACAGCCCGACCTTTGCGGCCGCCCGGCCGACGCTCTGGGTGTCGATGAGGGCGTCGAGCACCACCAGCAGATTGAGGTCGAGACCAGCCAAATTCATCCAGAGAATGTATGATCTACTATCTATCGATTGGAAGAATTTTCATGCCGGCCGCAGTTTCGGCGCTCCAGACACAGGAGTGACCCGCATGTCCGCCACCGCCAACAAGCAAGCCCTGACCATCGCCTTCGACGCCCTCGCCCAGGGCGACCCCCGCCCCTTCCTGGCCCTGATGGCCGACGACTTCGCCTGGGTGGTCACCGGCCAGAGCGTCTGGGCCGGAACCTGGTCGGGCAAGCAGACGGTCCGCGAGACCCTGTTCGCCCCGCTGTTCGCCCAGTTCGAGGGGACCTACACCAACCGCGCCACCCGGATGATCGCCGAGGGCGACCTGGTCGTCGTCGAATGCCAGGGCGCGGTGAAGACCAAGGCCGGCCCGCGCTACGACAACCAGTATTGCTACATCTGCCGGTTCGAGGACGGGCGGCTGAAGGAGATCCGCGAATACATGGACACCGCCCTGGCCGAGCGGGTGCTGACCCGCGCCGCGTAGAGCATGTCAGGCCGAAGTGTACGCGGTTCGGCCGCCCGGACATGCTCTAAACGTTTGAATCTAGACCCTGTTTATCAGGGTCTAGCCGCCCAGCTTCGGCAGGGTCGCCCAGACCCGCGCATCATGCGCCGGCACCACCACCAGCCCCGGCGTCGCCCGCTTGATCTGGTGCAGCTTGACCAGCATGGCCCGCACCGCCGCCTTGTCGGAGTCGACCGAGCGGGCGATCCAGGGCTTCTGGGCCGGCAGGTCGACGCCCTCGCTCTGCCAGGCGGTGTCGCCGATCAGGGCGTAGCGCTGGCCGGTGGCGACGGTGATGAAGGCGACGATCGAGCCCGGCGTATGGCCGCCGGCCGGGACCAGCACGACAGTCCCATCGTCGAACACGTCGTAGCTGGCCGGGAAGCCGAAGTAGGGGCCGTCCGGAAAGTCATAGGGCCGGTAGTCCGCCGTGCCCAGCTGGCGGGCCAGCTTGCCCATCCGGTCGCCGCCCTGGACGAAGGCCAGCTCCGACCGCGGCAGCCAGACCGGCACGCCCTTCAGGTTCTCCAGCCCGCTGACATGGTCCCAGTGGGCGTGGGTCAGGACCACGGCCTTGAGGTCGGAAAGGGCGATGCCGGCGGCGGCCAGCTGGTCGGCCGCCGGCGTGCCCGGCCGGCGCTTGGAGGCCAGGCGCAGCAGCAGCGGCGTGGTCTTGGCGTGGTCCTCGACGCTGCGGCCGAAGCCGGCGTCGAACAGCAGCCGGCCCTTGGGGTGGGTGACCAGGATGGCCCCGATCACGAAGTCCCGCTTGTCGTCGCCGGCCCCGCCCTCATAGGCCAGGCTGGCCTTCGACAGCATGGCCCCGGTCGGGATGGCCTGCAGGGTGACGCCGCTGGCGGCCACGGCCGGCGGGGCGACGATGGCGGCCGGCGGCGCCTCCAGCGGGCCGGACGAACAGGCGGCCAGCAATCCGGCCAGAACCAACCCAACGATCGATCGCTTCATCTCGCATCTCCATGCTATGGATTGTACTGTACAGTCTAAGTCGCGTTTTGCAACCCACTCGGAGTCATTCTATGGACGGGGACATGGCCCGCCCGTCGCCGATCTCGAAATCCGCCCCCTCGTCGGCCGCCGCCGAGCGCTCGGAGGCGGCCATCCTGGCGGCCGCCCGGGCCCTGTTCCTGGAGGCCGGCTATGACGGGGCCAACCTCGACCAGGTGGCGCGCCGGGCCGGCGTCGCCCGCCAGACCGTCTACAACCGCTTCGGCAGCAAGGAGGCGATGTTCCGGGCCATGGTCGAGGACCATTGGCGCCGCTTCAACCGCGCCGAATCCCTGGATGACCTGGGGGCCACGGTCCGGGCCGGCGACCTGCGCACGGCCCTGGACCGCATCGCCCGGGCCCTGCTGGCCTTCCTCGACGGCTCCGACCAGATCGCCTTCACCCGGCTGGTGATCGCCGAGTCGCGCCGCCTGCCCTGGGTGGCCGAGGATTTCCACCGCCTGGGCAAGGGCCCGGCCGTCGAGTCCTTCGCCGAGAAGCTGGAGATGCTTCAAGCCGCCGGCGTCATCGCCTGCCCCGACCCCCAGCTGGCCGCCCGCCAATTCATCGGCCTGATCCAGGAGTTCGTCCTCTGGCCCCAGGTGATGGCCACCGGCGAGGCCCAGGCCCCGGACCGCGAAAAGGTGGTGGCCGAGGCGATCGAGATGTTCGTGGCGCGGTACGGGGTCCGCTGAGCCTCCCTACCCCTCCAGCCCGCCCGTCAGCACCGCCTCGGCGAACCCACAATGCATGGCGATGCCGCGCGCCATCACCTGTTCGTCCAGGGTCATGCGGTTGGAATGCAGGGCGCAGCAGGCGCGGTAGTCGCCGCCGACCCCGACCGGCGCCGCCCCCAGGAAGGCCATGGCGCCGGGCGCCTTCTGCAGGACGTAGGAGAAGTCCTCCGCCCCCATCATCGGGTTTTCCATGGTGTGCCAGGCGCTGTCGCCATAGAGGGCCTTGGCCGTCCGCTCGGCCAGCTTCACCGCCGCGCTCGAATTGACCGTCACCGGGAAGCCCAGCTCGATCTCGACCTCGGCCCGGCAGCCATGGGCGGCGGCGACATGCTCGGCCACCTGCCGCACCCCGGCCCGCACCAGCTCGCGCGAGCGCTCCGACAGGGTGCGGAAGGTGCCGCGCAGCAGGGCGACCTCGGGGATGATGTTGTAGGTGGTGCCGGCCTCGATATGGGCGATGGTGACCACCGCCGGGTCGAACACCGACACCCGCCGGGTGACGAAGGCCTGCAGCGCGGTGACGATTTCGCAGGCCACCGGAATCGGGTCGATGGCGTCGTGCGGCATCGAGGCGTGGCCGCCGGAGCCCCAGACCTTGATGCGGATGGTGTCCGACGAGGCCAGCAGCGGTCCGGTGCGGCTGGCGAAGGTCCCGGTCGGCATGTTGGGCGAGATGTGCAGGGCGAAGGCGGCGTCCGGCAGCGGGTCGATCAGCCCGTCCTCGAGCATGAAGCGGGCCCCGTGGTGGCCCTCCTCCCCCGGCTGGAACATGAACATCACGGTCCCCGGCAGCTTCTCGCGCCGGGCGCAGAGGGCCCGGGCGGCGCCGGCCAGCATGGCCACATGGGTGTCGTGACCGCAGGCGTGCATGGCCCCGGCGATGCCGCTGGAAAAGTCGAGGCCCGTGTCCTCGGTCAGCGGCAGGGCGTCCATGTCGCCGCGCAGCAGCACCGTCCGCCCATTGCCCCCGCCGCGCAGGATGGCCAGCACCCCGGTCGTCGACGGCCCCTGGCGGATTTCCAGCGGCAGGCCCTCGAGGGCTTTCAGCACCTTCTCGGTGGTCCTGGGCAGGTGCAGCCCCAGCTCCGGCTCGCGGTGGATGGCGCGGCGCAGCTCGATGGCCTCATGCAGGCCATCGTCGCCGGCGGCGGTCCAGGCTTCGGCGTCGATGGCGAGGGTGTCCATGGGAGGCTCCGGAGGTGTTGGGGCGGACGCTAACAGTTCCTCCCCCATCGGGGGAGGGGGACCGCGCGCGAATAGCGCGTGGTGGAGGGGGTCCCCCTCCCCCGATGGGGGAGGAACTGGGGCCACGCCGTCCTGGCCTAGAACCGCTTGATCAGCCGCACCGACACCACATCCAGCCCCGGGTTCTGGTCCCCCGCCAGGCCGCCGTGGCTGAGGTGGAAATAGGCCGCTTCGGCCGACCAGGCCTCGTTCAGCCGCACCCCGGCCGCCGCCTCCGAGGCGATCAGCACCCGCGAGCCGAAATAGATCCGGTCCGGCGTCTTCTGGTAGTCCTCGTCCGGGCCGTCATGCACCCCAAGGCCAACGCTCATCTGGGCGTAGAACCGGCCCTCGTCGTTGTCCCAGAACCGCCGCATGATGCCGGCCGCCACATAGTTGGTCCCGCCGTCGCTGTTGACCGAACCGCTGGCCCACAGCCGCCAGCTGCCCAGTCCCTCGGGCGTGCCCTTGATCGGATCGGTGCGGCCGTGGATCTCCAGGTTCTGGCCGCTCTCGAAGCAGCACTCCTGCTTCCAAAGGTCGACGTCATGGGCGCCGATGCCGACCCCCAGCTCGCCGGCGTTGGCGCCGCCCGCCAGGCCCAAACCGAGGGCGAAGGCCGCCCCAACAAACACGCTACGCATGGCCTGCCCCCACGAGGATCAATAGTCCGGTCTTACGGGCTTTGAGGACTCGGCGCAAAGGGCTAGTCAGGCGGCCCAGGCGCGCAGACTTGAGAGCCCCCCATGACCGTCACCTTCGCCGACATCGAAGCCGCCGCCCGCGCCATCGAGGGCCTGGCCGTGGCGACGCCGGTCATCGAGAGCCCGGCCCTCAACGACCGTCTCGGCGGCCGGGTGCTGCTCAAGCCCGAGACCCTGCAGCGGGGCGGCGCCTTCAAGTTCCGCGGCGCCATGAACAAGCTCTCCAAACTCAGCGACGAGCAGCGCCAGCGCGGCGTCGTCGCCTGCTCCAGCGGCAACCACGCCCAGGGCGTCGCCCTGGCCGCCCGCATGGTCGGGGCCCCCGCGGTGATCGTCATGCCCAGCGACGCCCCGGCCATGAAGATCGCCAACACCCGCGACTACGGGGCCGAGGTCATCCTCTACGACCGCTACACCGAAAACCGCGAGGCCATCACTGAAGGCGTCGCCGCCGACCGTGGCATGACCATCGTCTGGCCCTTCGACGACCTCGACGTCATCGCCGGCCAGGGCACGGTCGGGCTGGAGCTGGAAGCCCAGGCGCGCGGCCTCGGCGTGCGGCTCGACCTGGCCCTCACCCCGGTCGGCGGCGGCGGCCTGGCGGCTGGCGTCTCGACAGCCATCAAGCATCTGTCGCCGGGCGCCCAGGTCTATGGCGTCGAGCCGGACGCCTTCGACGACACCGCCCGCAGCCTGGCCACCGGCGAGCGCCAGTCGGTCGACCCCGCCGCCCGCTCCTTCTGTGACGCCCTGCAGTCGCCGGCCCCCGGCCGCCTGACCCTGCCGCTGAACATGGCCAACCTGTCGGGCGTGCTGACCGTCACCGACGCCGAGGTCGCCGAAGCCATGCGGTTCGCGTTCACCTGGCTGAAGCTGGTCGTCGAGCCGGGCGGCATCGTCGCCCTGGCGGCCCTGCTGTCGGGGAAGATCGCGCTGGAGGGCCGCACCGCCGGGGTGGTGCTGTCGGGCGGGAATGTGGACCCGGAGCTGTTCTCGCGGGTGCTGAGCGGCGAAATCTGACCACCATCCTCCCTCCCCTTTATGGGGAGGGACAGCGAGGCGACGCCTCGCAGGGTGGGGTACTCGCGGGACAGAGCGCGGACATCGACAGGTCCTGCGACCCGCCAACCCCAAGCTCTGGGCGCCCGTCATTCGACTTCCCCACCCTGACGGGGCTCGCGCCCCGTCGTCCCTCCCCATAAAGGGGAGGGAGGGAGACCCGTCCGCCATGTTCACCACCTTCACCCCCTTCCAGACCCCCGCCCTGGTCGTCGACCTCGCCGCCCTCGAGTCGAACCTGCGCACCATGCAGGCCCTGTGCGACGCCGCCGGCGTTCGCCTGCGGGCCCATGGCAAGACCCACAAATGCACCGCCCTGGCCTGGCGCCAGATGGAGCACGGCGCCGCCGGCCTCTGCGCCCAGACGGTCGGCGAGGCCGAGGCCTTCATCGCCGGCGGGGTTCCCGACGTCCTGATCACCGCCCCGGCCCCGGCCTGGGCCGCCCCGCGCATCGCCGCGCTGACCGGCCGCGGGGCCCGCATCGGGGCCGTCGCCGACCATGCCGAGCAGATCGCCTGGCTGGGCGCCGCCGCCCGCGCCGCTGACGGCGTCATCGACCTGGTCGTCGACCTCGACCCCGGCACCCACCGCACCGGCGCCCATCCGGACCAGGTCGTCGCTCTGGCCCGCCTCGCCGCCAATACCGAAGGCCTGCGCTTCGCCGGCCTCCAGGCCTACGCCGGCCACATCCAGCACATTGGTCCCTGCAACGACCGCCAGGCCGCCTACGACGCCGTCATCGCCCGGGCCCGCGGCGTCCGCGACGCTCTCGTCGCCGCCGGCCTGCCGCCGCCCGTCGTCACCGGCGGCGGCACCGGCACCCACACCTTCGACCTCGCCAGCGGCGTCTTCACCGAGCTGCAGGCCGGCAGCTACGCGGTCATGGACGCCGAGTACGAAGCCTGCGACGCGCCCGCCGGCGAGGGTTGGTCGTTCAAGCAGGCGATGTTCCTCGCCAGCACGGTGGTCTCGGCCAACCACAAGAGCCACGTCACCGTCGACGCCGGCTTCAAGGCCCTCAGCAGCGACGGCCCGCCCGCCAAGGTCGCCTGGGGCGCCGCCGCCGGAGCGCTGTGGCGGCCGATGGGCGACGAGCACGGCATGGTCCTGCACCCCTCCGCCATCCCGATGCTCAAGGGCGGCGACTTTGTCACCGCCGTCGAGACCCTCGACGCCGACGAGACCGCCCCCTGGTGGAACGACGCCCCGCGCCTGGGCGACACCGTCTGGCTGCAGCCCGGCCACTGCGACCCGACCATCAACCTGCATGACGCCTTGATTGTCGTGGCGGAAGACGGGTCATGGGAACGCTGGGCGGTGGATGCGCGAAGGATCACCGCCTGAGGAAAACAGGCGGGAGCGAAACCATGGATCTCGATTTCACCGGCAAGCGCGTGCTCGTCGTCGGCGGCAGCAGCGGCATCGGCAACGGCATCGCCCACGGCTTCCGCCAACGCGGCGCCCAGGTCGCCGTCTGGGGCACCCGCCCGAAGGACGACTACAGGATCGAAGACGGCTCCGACCTCACCGGCCTCACCTTCCACCAGGTCGACGCCTCCGACTCCGCCGCCGTCGAAGCCGCCCCCGCCCCTTTTGATGGCCTCGACGTCCTCGTCCTCGCCCAGGGCACGGTCCTCTACCGCAAGGGCGAGTTCGCCATGGACGGTTTCCGCAAGGTGGTGGGGGTCAATCTCGACAGCCTGATGGCCTGCTCGATGCGCTTTCTGGGCGACCTGAAAACCAGCGGCGGCGCCATCGTCACCATCAGCTCGACCGCCGCCTTCCACGCCACCCGCGGCAACCCGGCCTACAACGCCTCCAAGGCCGGCGCCGTGGCCCTGACCCGCACCCTGGGCCAAGCCTGGGCGACCGACGGCGTGCGCGTTAACGGCGTCGCCCCGGGCCTGGTCGACACCAAGCTGACCAAGGTCACCACCGAAAACCCCGAACGCCTGGCCGGCGCCCTGCGCGGCATCCCGCTGAACCGCCTCGGCACGCCCGAAGACATGGCCGGCGCCGTCCTCTTCCTGGCCTCGCCCCTGGCCAGCTACATCACCGGCCAGACCCTGATCGTCGACGGCGGGTTGACCCTCTAGTTCCCTTCTCCCGCTTGTCGGGAGAAGGTGGCCCCCGAAGGGGGTCGGATGAGGGCGGCGCCGGCCTCTGAAGACTTCATGAGCAGGGACGCATGCCAGACTCACCGACCCGCGGCGCTGCCCTCATCCGACCGCTTCGCGGCCACCTTCTCCCGACAAGCGGGAGAAGGATCGCTGTTGCCGCAGCCGCGCTGATCCTCGCCGCCCTCCTCACCCTCGCCTGGACCCAGCTCGCCCCCTGGCCCCGCACCGGCGCCACCTATGTCGCCAAGCAGCTCTGCTCCTGCCTCTTCCTCACCGGCCGCAGCGAGGCCAGCTGCCGCACCGACTTCGGCTCTTATGTGAACCGCTACACCGTCCGCATCGACCGCCGGCGCCTGCCGCGCACGGCAAAGGTCACCGCTTCGCTCGCCATCTTCCACGGCGAAGCAGTGTACGAGGACGGCTACGGATGCAGGATCACCCGATGACCCCAAAAGACGCCTACGCCGCCAAGCTGACCACCGCCGCCCAGGCCGTCGCCGAGATCGCCTCGGGGAGCCGCGTCGCCATGGGCATGGCCCTGGCCGAACCGCCGGCCCTGCTGACCGCCCTGGCCGCCCGCGCCGAAGCCCAAGACCTCGACGAAGTCCGCCTCTACTACTTCCACTCGACGCCCCACGCCGCCGCCACCGTCCTGCGCTACGACCTGCTCGACCGCATCCGCCCCCACTGCTTCTTCCTCGGCCCGGTCGAACGCGCCCTCATGGCCCAGGGCGAGAAGGATGGCCGCCAGACCGTCTGGTTCGTCCCCGGCGCCTTCAGCCAGGCCCCCCGGCTGATGTGCGAATCCGAGCCCATCGACACCTTCCTGACCTGCGTCTCGCCGATGGACGCCCACGGCTTCTTCAGCCTCGGCCCCAGCAACGACTACGGCCTCTCCCTGGTCCGATCGGCCCGCCGCGTCGTCGTCGAGGTCAACCGCCACACCCCGCGGGTGCGCGGCGGCATGATCCATGTCAGCGAGGTCGACGCCATCATCGAGCAGGACACCCCCCTGTTCGAGAATCCCCTGCGCGACGGCGCGCCGGAAGACGCCGCCATCGCCCGCCTGGTCGCCGAGCTGGTCGAGGACGGCGCCTGCCTGCAGATGGGCATCGGCGCCCTGCCCGAAGCCGTCTGCGGCGCGCTCGGCGGCCACCGCGACCTCGGCGTCCACACCGAACTGTTCGCCCCCGGCCTGATGAAGCTGATGCAGGCCGGCGCCGTCACCAACGCCCGCAAGACCACCAACACCGGCCGCTCGATCTTCACCTTCGCCCTGGGGGACCGCGCCCTCTACGACTTCATCGACGACAACGCCGCCGTCGAGAGCCGCCCCGTCGACTACGTCAACGACGCCGCCGTCATCGCCCGCAACGACAAGGTCGTCTCGGTCAACGCCACCCTGCAGATCGACCTCTCCGGGGCCTGCAACAGCGAGCATATGGCCGGGCGCCAGTACAGCGCCGCCGGCGGCCAACTGGACTTCGTGCGCGGCGCCTATGGCTCCCGGGGCGGCAGATCGATCATCGCCTGCCACTCGACCGCCAAGGACGGCGCGGTGTCCCGCATCGTCAGCCGCCTCGACGGCCCGGTCACCACCCCGCGCAACGACGTCCAGTGGGTGGTCACCGAACACGGCCGCCGCAACCTCAAGGGCCTGAGCATCCAGGAACGGGCCCGGGTGCTGATCGGCCTGGCCGACCCGAAGTTCCGCGACGGATTGACCGCCGAGGCCAAGGCGGCGGGGTTGATCTAGGGCCCCTGGAACTCCCCCTCTACCGATCATCCCGACGAAAGTCGGGACCCAGTGTCCACCAGCGGAAACGGGTCCGCTCTGATCAGCGCCAGCCTGTCTTCTGGTTTGCCAGCTGGGTCCCGACTTTCGTCGGGATGGTCGGAGTTGGGAGGTGTGCCGGGACATGAGGCACTAGCCAAGCCGCTTCAGATAAGTCGCGCGCGGGGCCAACCTTTTGAGATTGTTGAAAGCAGCCTGCGAAACGCCGCCCCCGTCAATCGCCCGCATACAGCGCCGCCCCCTCCCGGGTCAGCGCCTCCAGCTCGTCGAACAGCGCCGCATCGGCGACCTTGAAGTTGAAGCAGCTCTTGCCCTGCATCCGCTTCCGCAAGCCCGGGCTGATCTTCGCCGCCAGTTCGGGGTGCGTATAGACCGGCATCAGGTGATAGCTGACATAGGCCTTGCCGAGCCGCACCCCGCCGAACCACATCGGCTCGTTCGGCTTCAGCGGATGGCGCCAGTCGGAGGTCAGCGACACCCCGCCCTCGCCTTCGGTGACGGTGCGCATGGCCGGCGCCGCCCGGCGCAGACGCAGGATCAGTTCGTCGCGGAGGACCGCAAAATCGCTCATCGGCCTACACTGCCGAACCGCGCGGCCGACGCAATGGTGGACGCCGCCGCGCTTCCCCGCCAAACATGGCGCAAATCTTCTGCTGCGGGGCCCGCATGAATCGCCGTTTCACTGTCTTTATCGTCGCTTCCATGGTGCTCGGCATTCTCGCCGGCCTGGCCTGCAACCAGCTCCTGGCCGGCGACCAGCTGACCACCGCCGTCGATGTCTTCAACCTGATCACCACCCTGTTCCTGCGCCTGATCAAGATGATCATCGCGCCCCTGGTCTTCACCACCCTGGTGGTCGGCATCGCCCATATGGAAGACGCCGCCGCCATTCGCGGCGTCGGCTTCAAGGCCATCGCCTGGTTCATCTTCGCCTCCCTGGTCTCGCTGTCGGTGGGCCTCGGCATGTTCCACCTGCTGAGCAGCGTCTGGGACCTGGGGGCCAACCTCAACATGACCAGCGAGGTGGCGGCCAAGGCCACCGTCGACAGCTCGACCTTCACCCTGAAGGACTTCATCACCCACCTGATCCCGACCTCGATCTTCGACGCCCTGGCCACCAACCAGATCCTGCAGATCGTCGTCTTCGCCGTCTTCGTCGGCACCGCCGTCTCGGCGCTGGACGACCGCGCCCCGGCCGTCATGGCCCTGGTCGAGCAGGGCATGAACATCATGCTCAAGGTCACCGGCTATGTGATGACCCTGGCCCCCATCGCCATCTTCGCCGCCCTGGCCGCGGCCATCGCCAAGCAGGGCCTGGGCATCATCGGCACCTACGCCCAGTTCATCGGCGGCTTCTACCTGTCGCTCGGCGTGCTCTGGGGCCTGCTGTTCACCGCCGCCCTGATCGTCACCGGCGGCAAGGCCTTCGGCCTGTTCAAGCTCATCACCCCGCCGACCCTGCTGGCCTTCTCCACCGCCAGCTCCGAGGCCGCCTATCCCCGCACCCTGGAAGCCCTGGAGAAGTTCGGCCTGCCCCGCCGGGTGGTCAGCTTCGTGCTGCCGCTGGGCTACAGCTTCAACCTCGACGGCTCGATGATGTACTGCACCTTCGCGGTGCTGTTCATCGCCAAGGCCCACGGCATCGACCTGACCGTCGCCCAGCAGATCAGCATGCTGCTGCTCCTGATGGTCACCTCCAAGGGCATGGCCGGCGTGCCCCGCGCCAGCCTGGTGGTGATCATGGCCACCCTCACCTACTTCGGCATGGACGAGGCCTGGATCGCCCTGGTGCTGGCCGTCGACCACCTGCTCGACATGGGCCGCTCGGCCACCAACGTGGTCGGCAACTCGGTCGCCTCGGCCGTCGTCGCCCGCTGGGAGGGCAAGCGGGGGGCCAAGGAGCCGGTGGAAACGCCGGACCCGTTGGCGGGATGATCCGGTCCTTCTCCCGCTTGTCGGGAGAAGGTGGGCCCCGAAGGGGGGCGGATGAGGGCAGCGCGGAAGAGGAAGGCCTGCCATGACCGTGCACTACGAGACCGACGGCGACATCTGCGTCGTCACCATCGACCGGCCGCAGGCCCGCAACGCCGTTGACGGCGTCACGGCCCAGGCCCTCTACGACGCCTTCAAGCGCTTCGACGCCGACGAGGCCCTGAGCGTCGCCATCCTGACCGGCGCCGCCGGCAACTTCTGCGCCGGGGCCGACCTCAAGGGCGTGGCGGCCGGGTCGGGCAACCCGGTCCACCGCGACGGCGACCTTGGCCCCATGGGCCCGACCCGCCTTTCGCTCTCCAAGCCGGTGATCGCCGCCGTCGAGGGCTATGCGGTGGCCGGCGGGCTGGAGCTGGCCCTGTGGTGCGACCTGCGGGTGGCGGCCGAGGGGGCGACCTTCGGCGTCTTCTGTCGTCGCTTCGGGGTGCCGTTGATCGATCTCGGCACCGTCCGCCTGCCGCGGCTGATCGGCCAGTCGCGGGCCATGGACCTGATCCTTACCGGCCGGCCGGTCGCCGCCGTTGAGGCCCTGAGCATGGGCCTGGCCAACCGCCTCGCCCCCGACGGCCAGGCGCTGGACGACGCCAGGGACCTGGCCCGCCAGATCGCCGGCTTCCCTCAAGCCTGCCTGCGAAACGACCGCCGCTCGGCCCTGGAGCAGTGGGGCCTGGACTGGGACGCCGCCACCGCCTTCGAAATCAATGTCGGCCTGGAGACCCTGCGCAGCGGCGAGGCCGCCGCCGGCGCGGCCCGTTTCAGCGGCGGCCAGGGCCGCGGCGGGACCTTCGGCTAGCACCATCCCTTGAGGATGGGGCCGAGGAAGGCGACGTCGCTCCAGGCCGGCGCCCGGCGCGCCTGCAACAGCGGGGCCTGGCGCACGATGGTCAGGCCACAGGAGGGAATGACGTAGAGCCGCTGGTATCCGGCCCCCGCCGCGATGACCAGGTCGGCCGGCAGTTCGGCGGCGTGGGTGGCGAAATCGCTGGTCGTCCCGCGCGGACCGTAGCCGCCGACCCCCGGGAGCCACCAGCTGATCCCGTAGGCGGGATTGACCTTGCTGCCGGCGAACTGGGCCAGGAAAGCAGCCGGATCGACCAGCGGCCCGCCGCCAGCGCGGACCAGCTCGCCGACCTTGGCCCACTCGCGGGCGGTGAAGCTCGCCCCCTGCGGCATCAGCGGCTCCCCGGCCGCCGTGCGCCGCCAGCCACTGGGCGTCGCCCCGATGGGCGCCAGGATGCGGCGGGTCAGGTAGGCCAGCACGTCGGCGTCGCCGGTCTTCGCCGCCGCCAGCTTGCGGTTCATCACCGCGCCGAACACCTGGAACGGCTCGGCCCCGTACTGGAAGCGGGTCCCGGGCTCGGCGGAGAAGGGCGAGGCGATGGCCCCGGCGTAGTCCGGCGGCCGGCCGATGGTGGTCGCCAGGCCGCTGGTCAGGTTGAGCAGCTGGCGGATCGTCACCGCCGCCTTGCGCGGATCGCTCCGCCATTCGGGCAGGGTGTCAGAGACCTTTTCGTCGAGGGAGAGCAGACCATCCCGCACCGCCGCCGCCGCGATCAGCCCGCTGAAGCTCTTGGTCCCCGACCACAGCTCCCAGCCCCGCGCGGGACCGCCGCCGGCCGTGTAGCGTTCGCACGCCGACTGGCCGTCCTTGAGCACCAGCACCGACACCCCGGCCCGCATGTCGGAGTAGGCCACGGCCTCCTCACAGGGCCCGGCCAGCGCCGGCGCCGCAAGACCGACGAGCAGGCCCAGAAGGCCGACAAACAGGACCGGTCGCATGCTCGCCTCTCCCTTCAAACGCAGGAGGTTTCACGCAGCATCATGCCGCATCCGTCGCCCCACCAAACCCCTCTTGCGCTTCCGGGGGCACATCGCTAGGTTCCGCGCCTTCGCTCTGGGGGCCCTCAAGGGGGTCTTCAACACCGATATGGAGAGGTGGCAGAGTGGTCGAATGTACCGCACTCGAAATGCGGCGTGCCTGGAAGGGTACCGTGGGTTCGAATCCCACCCTCTCCGCCAGCCAGTCTCGCTACTGGTCTCAGTTGGACCGGACATCTGAGAACCGCCGGTAACTCCCCTTAGGCGGGACCGGCGGCCACGATTCCCGTGCATTGATGGTGCGTCACGCCATTATTCGGAGTCATCACGCCGGCCTGAGACCGCCTGCCCACCACCGCTCGCACCACTATCCGGTCTCGCTGCTGGTCACACCCAATCAGCGCAACGTTGCCCTCGGGTCCCGAAGTCGATAGCCGTCTGCCCATGTCGACACCTCCAAACGATGAGCAGGACACGCGTCTACTGGACGCCCAGCTGTTGTCGGACCTGTGGATCTTTCGCGCCGCCGCGCGCTTCGAATCCATCACCGGCGCAGCGAACCACCTTCGTGTCACGCAAGGCGCGGTCAGTCAGCGCATTCTGCGTCTGGAGGCGCGGCTCGGGGCGCCGCTGTTCACCCGCAGCAAGGGGCGCATCCGCCTCACGGACGCCGGCGTCTCGCTGCATGAAGGCATGACCCAGGTCGCGTCGATCCTGAACGACCGGCTCAGCCGCATCAGCCGGGTTCAACGCCGGGCCATCGTGGTCAGCTGCGTCCCGTCGCTGGCGACCGAGTGGCTGGTGCCGCATCTGGACGAGTTCTACCGCCTGCATCCCGGCATCGAAGTTTTCGTGCGTTCCGAACTGGCGCCTTCCACCGCGGAGCGAATGGAAGACAGCGGCATCGACCTGGTCATCAACTACGAGCCGACCCTGGCCCCGGGCCTGCAGGAACTGGCCGCATTCCAGGAGTACGTGTTCCCGGTCTGCTCGCCGGCCTACCGCGCCCTTCTGGACAGGTCTGAAGGCGAGCCGACGCCCGTCGTGCTGCTCCACGACGATGTGCCTTGGTGGGACGGGACGGCGGATTCCGAATGGAGCGGTTGGCGACAGGGCGCGGGCGTCGACTGGCCGGCCCGCGTCGGGGGCTCGCGGCACTTTAATCTCGCCCATCTCGCCTATCACGCCGCCATGTGTGACCAGGGCGTGGCCGTTGGCCGCTCGGTGATCGTCAACCGCCTGCTCAGCAAGGGCGAACTGACGCCAGCGCTCGATCTTCCGCCCGCGCCGGGATCGATCTACCGCGTGGTGACCAGTCGACCGGGCGACGCCCGATCGCCGGCGAGGCTGTTCGCGCGCTGGTGGCGGGACGCGATGGCGGAGACCCAGGCCCAGACGCTGGCGCTGCTGGCGGTGGGGCCCACGGAGGGCTAGCGGCGCTCGGCCAGCAGGACCGCGAACTCGGCATCGGGAAGCAGCGCGCCGCCGGTCGCCCAGGCGACCTGCACCGGGGAGCCCCCCAGGTCGAGGCCCGCCCCGCGCGCGGCTTCGTGGAAGTGCGGAATCGCCGCCAGGCTGGAAGCGGCCGAGGGCTCGAGCCGCAGGCCCGCGTCGGCCCAGGCGCGCTGGACGCCGTCGATCATCTCGCGATCAGGGATCGCCACCACCGCGTCGATGTTGCCGCCGATCGTACGAAGGACGAGGCGCGAAGCGGTCGGCACCGCCAGCCCGTCGGCGATGGTGCCGTTATCCAGGCCTATGTCGTAGACGCTGACCGGCTCGCCGCCGCCCGCCGCCAGCGCCGCGAACACGCAGGCCGAGGCCACAGGCTCGACGAACACAGCGAGGCAGTCGGCCCCGTAAATCGCCTTCAGTCCGGCCGCGATACCGCCCGGCGCCCCGCCGACGCCGCACGGCAGATAGACCACCAGAGGCCTGCCGGCGCCAATCTCAATGCCGCGTTCAACCAGCTGGCCAGCGAGCTCCCGAGCGGCCGTGGCGTAGCCCACGAACAGGCGCCGCGAGTATTCGTCGTCGATGAAGTAGCTGTCGCCGGCGTCCGCGGCCTGTCTCGCGCGCGCGACGGCTTCGGTGTAGTCGCAGGCGTGTTCGACCACCACCGCTCCCAGGGCGCGAAGGCGGTCCTTCTTCCAGACCTTGGCGTCGTGCGACATATGGATCTCGGCCTGGAGGCCGAAGGCGCGGCTTACGAGCCCGATGCTGAAACCCAGATTGCCGGTGCTCGCGACGACGATGCGCTTGCGTTCGAAGAGGGCGCGACCGGCCGGCTCAAGCAGCACGTCGATTGGACCGCCGGGCGCCCACAGGCCGTTTTCGAGGGCAAGGTCCTCCAGGTGGCAGAGGACCTCGTGGACACCGCCGCGGGCTTTTACCGACCCTGTCATCGGCAGGGCATGGTCGCCCTTCAGGAGCAGCGGACCGTTCGTCCAGGGACGCTCGGGATAGTCGATCAGTGGGGAGCGGATGCGGCCGTCCCAGCCGCCGCCCGGAAACAGCGATCGCAGAAGCGGTTCGAAACGGGTCAGACGCGCCTCTGCGTCGCTGACCTCCTCGGGCCGCAGCGGCAGCGCGTCGGCGACCAGTCCGAGGCCCGGCCTGCGCATCCAGGCGGCGGAATCGCCCCGTCGAAGCGCGGCGAACTGGGCTGGCCGCGCGGCGGTCAGCATGGTGTGGGAAGCATCGCTGGTCATGAGAGAGCAGCACCGTAGCGGGCGCTTAAAGACAAATCCCGAATCCTAATGACTTCATCAGCCGTCGACCCGCGACCCGTGGCGGCCAGATCGGCCGGCTAATGATCGCATTAGGTTTGCAGCCTTGTCCCGGGAGGGCCAATCCGGCGCCCTAGGGGCATGACCCTTGAGCTTTCCTGGCAGACCCGGCGGTGGCCGCTCCGTGAGCCGTTCGCGATCTCGCGCGGCGTGAAGACGGAGGGCGAGACGCTGATCGTCACCCTCGTCGACGAAGCGGGACGGCGGGGGTGGGGCGAAAGCTGCGGCGTCCCCTACGCCGGCGAGACGGTGCGCACGATGATTCCGCAGGTCGAAGCCGTGCGGGCCTTCGTCCAGAACGGCGTCACGCGCGAAGCGCTGCTCACGCTGCTGCCCGCCGGCGGGGCCCGCTGCGCGATCGACGGCGCGCTCTGGGATCTTGAGGCCAAGCAGTCCGGGCGTTCGGTGTTCGAGATCGCCGGCGTCGGCCCCGCCGCGCCCGTCAGCACCGCCTATACCATCGGCATCCGCGCCCCAGACGCCTACGAGGTCGCCGCCAGGCATCGCGCCGCCTTCGCGGTCCTGAAGCTGAAGGTGGACGAGGCAGACCCGGTCGCCGCGGTCGCCGCCGCCCGGCGCGGGGCCCCGGACGCCGCCTTCATCGTCGATCCCAACCAGGCCTGGAGCATCGACACGCTCAAGCGACTGGCCCCGACAATGGCGGATCTCGGCGTGGTCCTGCTTGAGCAGCCGATTCCCGTCGGCGCCGAGGCCGGGCTCGACGGCTACGACTGCCCCGTCAGCCTCTGCGCCGACGAATTGATCAACCACAGCGGCGACCTGCACAAGGCGATGGGCCGTTTCGATGTCATCAACATCAAGCTCGACAAGACCGGCGGCCTGACCGAGGCCCTGCGGCTCGCCGCGGCGGCGCGGGCCGCCGGGTTCGACCTGATGGTGGGGTGCATGGGCGGCTCGTCGCTGGCTGTCGCGCCCGGCATGGTCCTGGCCCGGCAATGCGCCTTCGTCGATCTCGATGCGCCCCTGCTCATCGCGGAGGACTGGCCGGACGGCATGGCCTGCCGGGACGGCGTCATGCAGCCGCCCGCGCCTTCCTTCTGGGGCTGACCCACCCGTCTTGTTCACCGGACCCGTCCATGCGCCTCTACATCTCAGCCGACATCGAAGGCATCGCGGGGGTCGTCTCGCGGGACAACCTCATGCCCGGGCGCTTCGAGTATGAGCAGGCGCGCGACTGGATGACCGACGCTGTGCTCGCGGTCTGCGAAACGGCCCGTGAGCTTGGGGCCGAAGAGGTCGTGGTCAGCGACTCCCATGGCAATGGCCAGAACATCCGCTTCGAACGGATGCCGGCCTATGTTCAGCTTGTCCGGTCATGGCCCAGGCCGCTGGGCATGATGCAGGGCATCGAAAGCGGCAAGTACCTGGGCGCGCTGCTGGTCGGCTACCACGCCGGCGCTACGAACCTGGGGGGCACCCTGGCTCACACCGTGAGCAGCGCCATGTTCCAGGAGGTCAGGCTGAACGGCGTCACCGTCTCGGAAGCCGGCATCAGCGCCGCCATCGCCGGCGCCCACGGCGTGCCGGTGCTGATGATCGCCGGCGACGACGAGGTGATCGCCGAGACGCGGGGGTTTCTGGAGGACGTGGCCGCGGCCGAGCTGAAGGCCAGCCTTGGGTTCCTGTCAGCGCTCAATCCCTCGCCGGAGGAGGCCGATCGGAGGCTGCGGGCTGGCGTGCGCGAGGCCGTGGCGTCGGCCGGCAAGCGCAAGCCCTACGTCATCGATCCGCCGATTTCGCTCGAGATCCGCCTGCGAGACCGCTTCGTCGCGGAATGGTTGGCCTATGTGCATCCGATCGAGCAGCTGGACGCCTTCACCATCCGCTACTCCGCCGGGGACATGCTTGGCGCGTCGCGGTTTCTCCAGTTCCTGACCTCGGCTCACAAGGTGCTGGGCTAGGCTGATGGTCGACACCGCACGGATCGTGGTTGCGCCGGTGGCGAGGTCGGGCGATGCCTGATTCCGCCGCCATGCCCTTGACCAGAGGCCGCCGGTTGATCGGCGTTCTTGGCGGGATGGGCCCCGCCGCCACCGTCGACTTCCTTGCTAAGATCATCGCCGCGACGCCGGCCAAGCGTGACCAGGACCATGTGCCGGTCATCATCCGCAACGTGCCCCAGATACCCGACCGCAGCGCCGCCATCCTGGCTGGAACCGACGCGCCGCTGCCGGCCATGCTGGCGGGCCTGAAGGCGCTTGAGGCGGCCGGCGCCCAGGTGCTCGCCATACCCTGCAACACCGCGCATCACTGGTACCCGGCCCTGGCGGCCGCCTCGCCGCGGCCCATCCTGCATATCGTCGAGACCGTCCGCGAGCGGCTCGAGGCTGACGCGACGCCGCTGGGCCTGATGGCGACGCGGGGGACGGTTTCCGCAGGCGTATACGGCGATCGCCTGGGCGACCGGCTGGTTTCCCCCGACGACGCCACCCAGGCGGCCGTGGACGCGGCCATCGCGGCGGTAAAGCGGGGGGAAGAGGGCCGCAACTTCGCCGAGGAAGCGGTCGCGCGCTTGCTCGATCAAGGGGCCCGCCGCGTGATTCTCGGCTGCACCGAACTGCCGGTCGCCCTGGCTGACAGTGCGCTTGGCGACTATTGCATCGATGCGACCTGGGCGCTTGCGCAGGCCTGCGTCGCCGCGTCCTGGGCAGAGGCGTCATGAGGACCAAGCCTGAGGCGACGCGCCGCCGAGCGCGCGATCTGGGCATCGCGCCCGGACCATTCACGCCCGGTCTCCTGAACGCCATAACCGACGTCGCCGGCGTCCTCGTCGGCCAGGTCACCCTTCACGCCGGCGCCGATGTCCGGACCGGCGTGACCGCCGTGCTGCCCCATGCGGGCAATGTCTTCCAGGACAAGGTCCCGGCGGGACTCGCCGTCGCCAATGGCTACGGCAAGTTCATCGGTGCGACACAGATCGAGGAACTGGGGGAGATCGAAACCCCCGTCATCCTGACCAACACCCTTGCCGCGCCGCGCGCCGCCGACGCCCTCATCGACTGGACGCTGCGCCAGCCAGGCAACGAGCGTGTCCGCTCCGTGAACCCCGTGGTGGGGGAAACGAACGACGGCGTGCTCAACGCAATCCGGCGACGGGTCATCACCAATGAGCATGTGCTGCGCGCTCTGGATACGGCCGACGGGGGGCCGGTGGCCGAAGGGGCGGTGGGCGCGGGGACCGGCACGATCGCCTTCGGCTGGAAGGGGGGCGTGGGCACGAGCTCGCGGCGGGTTCCGGTCGCCGAGGCGAGCTACACGATCGGCGTGCTGGTCCAGACCAACTATGGCGGCCGGCTGCTGATCGACGGCGTCGGCTTCGAGTCCGGCGCGCGCGACCCGGACCGTCCCGCCGGCCCGCCGGCGACCGCGGATGGTTCGATCGTGATCGTCATCGCCACCGACGCGCCGCTCTGCGATCGCAACCTCAAGCGACTGGCCAGCCGCGCGTTCGCCGGGTTGGCGCGAACAGGGTCGGCCTTCTCGAACGGGTCGGGCGACTATGCGCTGGCATTCTCGACGGCCGACGGGGTGCGCCGCACGCCCGCGCGCAGGCGCGCCCTGTCGTCCTTACAGGACCTGCCGAACGCGCAGCTCTCGCCCCTGTTCGCCGCCGTGGCTGACGCTACGGAGGAGGCTATCCTCAATGCCTTGTTCCAGGCCGTCACGGTCGAGAGCGTCGATGAAGTGACCGGCGCGCCAGTTCTTGTTCAGGCGCTGGAGCTCGACAGCGCCGTCGCCGCGAGGAACGCCCGATGAGCGATTCCTTCAGACTCGAAGTCGAGACACATGGCGGTGTGGCCGACCTCAGTCGCGTGATCAGCGCGCTGGCCATCTTCGAAGTCACCCCGCTGCGGCTTTCAGCCAGGAGGCGCGGCGAGGGCCTGACGATCGAGTGCCTCATCGACGAAGACGGCCGAACCCGCGACCTTTGTGTTGGCCGCCTGCGGGCCATGATGAGCGTGCGATGCGTGCGGCTGCGGCCGAGCGGCGGGGCCGGCGCCTAATGGCCGCATTAGGTTTCGGAGCCTTTCCCGCGCGGGCGGGCGTGGTGAGTTTCGGCGCATGACACAGGCATCGGGGCCATCCTGGTTCGGCCAGCCCAGGGGGCTGACCATCCTCTTCCTCACCGAGATGTGGGAGAAGTTCTCGTTCTATGGAATGCGCGCGCTGCTGGTCTACTACATGACCAAGCAGTTGCTCATGCAGCAGTCACAGGCTTCGCTCGTCTACGGGGCCTACACCGCGTTCGTCTATTTCACGCCGATTGTCGGCGGGGTGATCTCGGATCGCTGGCTGGGCCGGACCAGGTCGGTGATCATCGGCGGCTCGATCATGGCGCTCGGCCATCTGATGATGGCGTCGGAGCCGCTGCTCTACCTCGCCCTCGCCACCATCGCGGTCGGCAACGGCCTGTTTCTGCCGAGCCTGCCAAGCCAGATCGGAAGCCTCTATCCGGCTAGCGACGCGCGTCGCGGGTCGGCCTACAACGTCTATTACGTCGGCATAAACCTGGGCGCCTTCCTGGCGCCGCTCGGCTGCGGCACGGTCGGGGAGCTGTTCGGCTGGCACTGGGGTTTCGCTCTGGCGGGCATCGGCATGCTCGCCGGCCTGATGATCTACATCGCCGGGCGACGCCACCTGCCGCCCGAGCCTCCTCGGCAGGCCGCGGCGAGGACGCCGGCGGCCGAGCCCGATGGGTTGCGCAAGCTCTTCTTCCTGCTGCTGGCGGTCGGCATGGCCGTGGTCGTGCTGCGCGGCGCCTACGAGCAGATCGGCAACACGATCGCCCTGTGGACCGACACGCAGGTGAACCGCACGCTGGCGGAAGGCGTGACGGTCCCGATGACCTGGTTCCAGGCGCTCAACCCGCTTCTGGTGTTCCTGCTGACACCGCTGCTGCTCCGCCTCTGGGCCCGGCAGGCTGCGCGGGGCCGTGAGCCATCGCCGCTGGTGAAGATGGCCCTGGGCGCCGTTGGCATCGCCGCCGCCTACGCCCTGCTCGCGGCGGTCTCCTGGGTCTGGGGCGACCAGCGGGTCAACTGGCTGTGGCTGGCTCTCTTCATCCTCATCCTGACCGCCGCCGAGCTGCATGTGCTGCCGATCGGCCTCGGGCTCTTCGCCCGCCTGGCCCCGGCGGCGCTGGCCGCCACCCTGATCGCCGCCTGGTTCCTGGCGGCCTTCGCCGGCAACCTGCTGGCCGGCGGTCTGGGCGCCCTGTGGAGCGGCATGAGCCACGCGGCCTTCTTCCTGCTGATGGCCGGATTGGCGCTGGTCGCGGCCCTTTTGCTGCGCCTGCTCGACGGCCCTGTCCGTCTGGTCGAGCGCGAACGCACCACCTCTTCCGTTCGGAACGCCCAATGACCGCCTCCATCGAACCCTTCCACGCCATCGCCGTCAGCGCTCTTGCGCATCGCCTCAAGGCCGAAGGTCGCTCGATCATCCATATGGAGTTCGGCCAGCCCTCGACCGGCGCGCCTCGGGCGGCGATCGAGGCGGCCCATCGCGTGCTCGACACCGATGGCATGGGCTACTGGGAAAGCGCCCCGCTGCGGGCGCGGCTGGCGCGCCGCTACCTCGAAACCTACGGCGTCACCGTGGAGCCCGAGCAGTTCGTCATGACCTGCGGCGCCTCGCCGGCGCTGGTGCTTGCCCTGGCTTCCAGCTTCTCGCCGGGCGACCGGGTGGCGCTGGCCAGGCCCGGCTACGTCGCCTACCGCAACACGCTGAAGGCGCTGCACATGCAGCCGGTCGAGATCCCCTGCGGCCCGGCCGAGCGCTTCCAGCTCACGGCCGCGGCGTTGGCGGCGCTCAATCCTGCTCCGAAGGGCGTCATCATCGCCAGCCCGGCCAACCCCACCGGAACCATCATCCTGCCCGGCGAACTGGCGGCGATCGCCCGACTGTGCGCCGAGCGCGGCATCCACATCATCTCCGACGAGATCTACCACGGCCTCAGCTACGTCGAGCCGGCCCGATCGATGCTTGAGTACGCCCCATCCGCGACCGTCGTCAGCAGCTTCTCGAAATACTTCAGCATGGTCGGCTGGCGGCTGGGCTGGCTGCTTACGCCAAAGGATCGGCTGGAAAGGGTGAGGGCCTATGCGGGCAACCTCTTCCTGACCGCGCCCTCGCTCAGCCAGCACGCGGCGCTCGCGGCCCTGGACAGTCTGGACGAACTGGAAGGCCATCTTGAGGTCTATCGCCGCAACCGCGCGCTGCTGCTCGCGGCGTTGCCGCGCCTCGGCCTCGACGCCATCGCGCCGCCCGACGGAGCCTTCTACATCTACGCCTGCGTGCGGCACCTGACCGACGACAGCCTGTCGTTCTGCAAGACGCTGCTGCGTGAGACAGGGGTGGCGACGGCGCCGGGCGTTGACTTCGATCCGGCCGAGGGCCGCCACTACATCCGATTCAGCTTCGCGGTCTCCACGTCGCAGGTCGAGGAGGCGATCGAACGCCTCGCCGCCTGGTTCCAGGCCCGCGCCTGAGGCTCAGCCGGCCGGCGTGAACGCCAGGTCGTGGAAGTCGAAGCTGAAGTCCGCGATCGGCGAAAGCGCCTTCATCGTCACACCGCGCACACCGCCATCGACGACCGCGAAGGACACCACCGCGTCCTCCAGGCCCCGGCCGAAACGGGTGCGGAAGGTGTCGGTCCCGAACGGCTCCAGCGGGCTCTTGAAGGCCGGCGTGCGGGTGAAATCAATGCTCAGCCGGCCGGCCTTCAGCCCGACGATGATGTCGCCGTACCAGGGATCGCGATAGCGTCCCGCGTAGCCTTTCAGCGGCAGGGTCTGGCCCCCCGGCGGCGGGGCGAAGTCGCCCGTGCCGACCGCTTCCAGAACCTGCTGTTTGAGTCGATCCTGGTTTGTGCGGACGGCGGCGGCCCAGTCAAAGGCGGGGGCGCCAATCAGATGGTCGAGCAGCGCGTAGCGCAGGCCGGAGACCGCATCACCGTCCTCGACGTTGGTGAACACGACAAAGGCCAGGCCATGGTCCGGAAGCAGCGTCGTCCGGGTCACCTGGCCGGCCAGGCCGCCCGCATGCGACAGCATCCGCCGGCCGCGGTAATCGGTGACGCCCCAGCCAAGCGCATACCCTTGCATGACGGCGCGCTGCGGCGCCTCGTGACTTGGCCCCTGGCCACTGGCGACGATGGTCTGCGGCGTCCACATCTCGGCCGCCTGAGCCGCGCTCCACAGCCGCCGGCCGTCCGGCAGGGCGCCTCGTCCAAGCTGAACCTGCAGCCATGGCAGAATGCCGGCCAAGCTGACATGGATGCCGCCGGCCGGACCAACCAGGGGCGTCTCGCTGGGCGCGACAACCTCGAGACGACCCATGCCGCGCACCGGCGGGCCCAGGCGGCCGTGTCGGCCGGCGAGGTTCGGCCCGGTCGCCAGGGTGACGTTGCTGACCGCATCGACCATGCCGAGCGGCTCGAAGATCCGCGTCGTGACGAACCGGTCCCAGGTCAGGCCCGACACCCGCTCGAGCAGCAGGCCGGCGACGATGTAGAGGGTGTTGTCGTAGGCGTAGCCCGCCCGGAAGCCGCCGGTTGGCTTGAGATGGGCCAGGCCGCGCATGACGTCGTCCGGCGCATGGTCCGTCTTCGGGAAGATCATGAGGTCGCCGGCGCCCAGGGGCAGGCCGCTGCGGTGAACCAGCATATCGCGAACGGTCATCATGGCCGTCGCGGCCGGATCGTACATCCGGAATTCAGGCAGCCATCCGGTCACCGGATCGTCCCAGCTCAACCTGCCTTCGTCGACCAGGATGGCCAGACAGGCGGCGAGAAAGGCCTTGCTGTTGGAGGCGATGGCGAACTGGGTGCGGGTATCGACCGGCGCGGGCTCGCCCAGAGTGCGGACGCCGTATCCCCGCGCGAACGTCGAGCCGTCGGGGCCGACGATGGCGATTCCGGCTCCTGGTATTTCGAACTCACGCATGAACCGCGTGACGATGGCATCGACCCCGTCGCCGGTCCGCGCCGAAGCGGCGGACGCCGTGGAGCCGCCGAGCACCGCCGCGCCCATCGTCGAGAGGGCCAGCCACTGGCGTCGGTTGAGGCTCATGGGGAGGCTCCTGGGGTTCGGCGGCGCTTCTAGCGAAGGTAGGGGGCTCGGTTGGCCAGGATGATCTTCCATTCGGCCTGGGTCAGCGGCAGCTGCGACTGGAGCAGGCGATTATGGACCTCCGGCGTGTAGACTGAGGGCCAGTCGGAACCGATCACGAAGCGTTCGACCCCGATGGCGCGGATCGCCACTACGAGCCGGCGAGCCTGCTCGGCGTCGGTCTTGTCGCTGACGATCACCAGACCGAGGTCGAAGACGAGATTCTCCGTGCCCGGCGCCTGCCGCCGGATGGCGACGGACCAGGTCTGCAGCGCCCCGAGCGTCGCCTCGTCCAGCCCGCCGAAGCCGCCGGCGTGCGCGATCTGAATCGGGATGTCGCCGGCCTTGGGCAGCACCTCGTCGATGAAGCGCTGAACGTCCGCGGGGCTGTAGTCGGGAATGCTGCGCAGGTGGACCACCAGCGGCAGCCGCGCCTCGCGGGCGGCCTCGAACAAGGCCCCCAGCCTGGCCAGATGGGTCGCCGAGCGCGGGTCGAAGCCGCTGTTGCCCAGCTGCAGCTTGACGCCGGTGACGCCATCGCGGCCGGCCCAGTGGCGCAGCTCGCTGACCGCGTTCTCGGCCAGCGGGTTGACGCCGACGAAGGCGTGCAGTCGCCCGCCCGAGTTCAAGGCGGCGGCGACGTTGTACTCGTTCTCCAGCCGGGTGAGACGGTCGATGTCGGCCGGCAAGGCCTTCGCGAACGGGGAGGCGAACATGTAGCCTTCCGAGAGCAGGACCCCCTCGCGGATGCCGGCCGCGTCGAGGGCCTCCAGCGCGTCCCCGGCCGTGCGGGTCTCAAGGATGGAGGGGCTGAGCATGCTGAACATGGCCGGCGTCCGCTGCGCCATCTCCCGCAGCACGGCGGTCGCCTCCGGCCCCTGGATGTGCAGGTGGTGATCCACGGCGGCCGGCGGCAGCGACGGCTCGGAGGCGGCCGCGGCAGGCGTCGAGGCCGGGCTCGCCGTCATCGCACAACCGCCGAGCAGGGCGCCGATCAGCGCCGCCGCCACGATGCCTCGACGTCCGTGGATCAGGGTCATGGAAGTCTCCGTGATGAACGGCGCCGTCCTTGGGAAGGCGCCGTTCGGTCGATGTCGATCGCCGCCGCCCCTCTGGAAGCGGGGGCGGCGGCAGGTCGTCAGAACGTCGCGGCGAGCGAGATGCCGAACGTACGCGGTTGGATCACCGACACCCGCTGCTCGCCTGCCAGCAGGTAGGCGGCGCTCTGGCCCCGGCTGTCGGCGACGTTCTTGGCATAGGCGGTCAAAGACCATCGCCCATGCTTCAAGCCGCCGCGGAAATCGACCACGTCGTACGCTTCAAGCGGGAAGCGCGACGTGCCGGGCGCCGAGAAGTAGCCGAGCGCGTCGCCGACATAGCGATAGCTGACACCCAACATCCCGTCCCATTCGCCAAAGATGGCGAAGTTGTAGTCGGCGCTGAGAGCGCCGGTCCACTTAGGCGTGGTCGGGAGAGGCGCGCCTTTGGGAGCGGAGACGCTGCCGGGCGGCAGGGCGGCATCGAGTTCCGCGACCGTGTGGGTCAGGTTGCCGGCGATCACCAGACCCGGGGCCGGACGCCAGGAGGCCGAAAGCTCAAAGCCCTTGCTCGAAGCCGCGCCGCCATTGCCGAAGTAGTTCAGCCCCATGGGATTGCGTTCGTTGAGCTGAATGTCCTTCCAGTCGATGTAGAAGACGGCGGCTTCCAGGCTCAGCGTGCGATCGAGGACGAGCGTCTTCACGCCGGCCTCGTAGTTCACGACCTCGTCGGGACCGTAGCTGGTCGGGACGCCCGGCACCGCGAGGTTCGGGCCGCCCGGGCGGTATCCCGAGGCGACGCGGCCGTAGATCATGGTCTCCTCGCTGAGCCGCAGCCGCGGGGTGACCATGTATGTGGTGGAACTGTCGTCCGAGGCGCCCGGCGTGTCGCCGACTCCGATCAGGAGGCCGCTGTTGGTCTGGCGGGTCTTCTGTTCGTTCTGGCTGTGCCGCAGGCCAACGGTAACGTCGAAGCGGTCGGTGAAGCGATAGGTCAGGTTGCCGAAGATCGCCTGTTCCTCAAACTCGGAGATGACCACCGCGTCGAGCAGTTCGGGAAGGGCCGGAATGAGGGGATCGCCGGTGAGGGCGCTGAGCGCCTCGATCGACTGGTGCAGGTACTGTTCCTCGTGGGTGAAGAAGACGCCGGCCAGCCAGGTGACCTTCGCGTCTGAATCAGGCGAAGCGAGGCGGAACTCCTGCGTCCACTTCTCCAGTTCGCGGTGCGTGATGATCTCCGCGCCCGCGTCGGCCACACCGAAGTTGGCCAGGATCAGCGGGCCAAAGCCGGCCGTCACGTCAAGGCTGAGGTCGACATCCTGCTGGTTGACGCTGGTCGCCGAGGTGAAGGACGCCCAGCCGAGGTCACCCTCGACATGCAGGTCGTAGGCCTCGAACTGCTGCTCGTTCTCGCCGGTCTTGGGTGCGCGCCGTTGCTTGAGGTCGCCGTACAGCGGTTGGAAGGTGGTGGCGCTGTAGTCGACGATGGCGCTGCCGTCCGCGGTGTCGCGCTGGACCAGGGCCGAGCCGCGGACGGTCCAGCGGTCGTTCAGCTCGAACAGTCCGGCGAGCCGCGCGCCGGAGAAATGCGAGCCGTTCACATCGGCCGCGCCGGTGGCGACATTGTCGACGAAGCCGGGATCGGTGCGATCGTAGGCGCTGAAGCGCAGCGCCGCCCTGTCGCCGAGCGGCAGGTTCACCGCCCCGCGGACGAGGTAGGAGGAGTCGCCGCCGTCGACGCTGGAGCCGCCAACCTCCAGCCGACCAAAGGCTTCGGAGGTGTCCGGCTTGGCGGTGACGAACTTCAGCAGGCCGCCCATGCTGCCGGCGCCGTAGAGCGTGCCCTGTGGACCGCGCAACACCTCGATGCGCTGAAGGTCGGACGGATCGAGATCGGGAATCTGGTACCCGCCGAAGCCCGTGCTGCCCCCGAATGGCGAATCGTCGATGTAGATGCCGACCGTCGGATTGGCGCCGGTGCCCGTGGTGATACCCCGGATCGCCAGCTGGTTGGAGCCGTTGGAAAAGGACACGTTGGAGAGGGTGAGGCCCGGGATCAGCGCGACGTAGTCTTCCATCCGGGCGGCGCCGATCTCTGTCAGGGTTTCGCCGGTGACAGCCGTGACCGAGGCCGGAACGTCGCGGAGACGTTCTTCACGCTTGTTGGCGGTGACGACAATCTCTTCGACGGTCGCGTCGGCCGAAGGCTCGGTCTGCGCCAGAACGGGCGTCGCCAACGCGGCGATGGCGACGCCGCAGAGCAGTAGGCCCAAGGCGCCGGGTACTCGGTCTCCGCCGCCGTGCCGGATGTTGTTCGTGCTCACCTTCAATATCCCCCTACAGACCGACGCGATCTGGCGCCATGAGATGCTGACCGGTCTGCAGGACGGATTGATGTGGAATGGGACGTTGGAGAAGGTCCCCTCCGCGCCAATTTGTTCGTGTCCTGCCGATCATGGCGACAGGCCATCGCAAGGGCCGGCTGAACACAAATCTCGAAAGCTAATGCGTCTATTAGACGAGGGGGTTGGAAGCGGCTTTCCCAATGAGACATGGGAGGCTCAGATAGCTGTACCTCCATCTTCATAAGGCGTACCGGCGACCAAGCCAGCCCGGCATCACGGCCATCGAACGGAGGCGCGTTACCCCCGTGATCATGGAAGGAGGCGAGGACTTGCGCCTGTGCTCAGTTTTTCAGCAGGCTTCCTCACCTTGGCGTTGTGTGGTGCGGCGCCTATCGCGAGACAAAGCGCGCTCAAGCGAGCCTTCCCGACGCCCCGTCCTGCCTTAGTTTCTGGAACGGGGAGGCCACATAGGAACCCGGTACGCGAATTTGGAGAAATTTGCGGGTATGACTGCCCGCACCGCCATCGGTTTTGCTCTGGTCGCTTCAAGCTGACGGCAGTCGAAGGCCGGCGCCGGGCGAAGGCCTCATTGGCCCTGCTTTGTCCCGGGGGCCAGCACGTCCCGCGCCAGGACCAGGAAGGCCGTGGCCAACCTGGACGGCTGAGCCGCCGCCGAGGTGACGAAGCCATACTCGTGGGTGATGCTGGGCGAGAACCGGCGTAGCACGGTGCGGTCCCGCACATAGGCGCGGGCCAGCGTCTCGTTGACGATCGCCACCCCAACCCCGCGCGCGGCGAGCGCACAGGCCGAGGCGACGGTTCGGGTCTCCACCCGCACCAGGGGCAGGACGCCGGCGTCGGCGAAGGCGGCCTCGATCTGCGCCCGCGACTGGCGCAGACCCTGGCCGAGCAGGACCAGCGGCACGTTGCGCAAGGCCGTGACGTCGACGGTCGGCAGGGCGGCCAGGGGATGGTCGGCCAGCATCACGCAAGCCGTCTCGCTGACCATCACCGTCTCGGAGACCAGGTCCGGCCGGTTCAGGGGCAGGGAGACGAACCCGGCATCGACCGCCCGGGCCGCGATCAGGGCCTTGGCGGCCTCGACATTCTGGGAATCAATGAACAGCCGGACCTTGGGGTACTGCTCCAGGAAGGCCGCCGCGATGTCCGGCAGCACGGCCTCCAGAAAGCTGGGCGGCGCCACCACCCGCAGCTGGCCGACGCGAAAGGCCGCCAGGTCGCTGGCCAGGTCACGGATGCGGTCGACATTGCTCAGCGCCCGCTCCACCTCCTCGAACAGCAGCAGGCCATCGGGGGTGGGGATCAGCCGGCCCCGGTCACGGTGGAACAGTTCGAAGCCGACCTGACGCTCCAGCTGGGCCAACAGGCGGCTGGCGGCTGGCTGGGTCAGGCCCACTTCGCCGGCCGCGGCGGTGACCGAGCCCAGCTTGATGATGCCCCGAAAGGTGCGCAGCGCGCGCAGCCCGATGTCGCCAACCGGCTGGGCGCCACGCCGGATCATCTAGCCGCTCCGGCGGACGACGATGGGCAGGACGACGTGTGAAGCCATGCCTGGCGCCAGGTGGAGGCGGTTGTGAGCGACCACCGGCTCGCTGGCCTGCCCGGCCGGCGCGCCCGTGCCGGGATTGACGTCGAAATGGGGGAAATTGCTGCTGGCGATGTCGAGGCGGATGCGATGGCCGGCCGCGAACAGGTTGCTGGTTGGGAAGCCCTCGATCGACACATCGTAGATTTCCCCAGGCGTCATCAGGACAGGATGCTCGAAGGACTCCCGGAACCGTAGGCGCAGCACGCCATGGGTCAAGTTCATGGCGTAGCCCAGCGGGTAATCGGCGCTGGGTGGATAGACGTCGACCAGCTTGATGACGATGTCGGTGTCGACCGCCGAGGAGGAGACCCAGAGCCTGGCCAGGATCTGTCCGGTCACCTCGACGCCGTCCGGCAGGGGGTCGGTCTGGAAGACCAGGACATCGTCGCGGTCGGCCAGGGCGCGGCCGGGTTGGGTGGCGCCGAAGATTTCGGCGGTCTCGCGCTGGTCGTAGGCCCCGGCCTCCATCAACGGCGCGCCGGAGGTGATGGCGCCGCCGATGGTCGGCGCCGGGTTTGCCGGGTCATGGCGCCAGTCCAGCACCGCCGGGCGATCGGGGGTCTGCGCCGCCAGCCGCCCGTCCCGCTGCAGGTGGAAGCGGGTCGGGACCGCGTCCGGCGGGGGCCAGTCGGCCTCGTCACGCCAGCGCCCGCCGTGATCCAGCCGACCCTCGGCCGTGCGGCGGCCCGAGCCGCCGCCCATGACGAAGATCTTGACCGGGCTGGGCAGGTAGTCCGGCGCGTCCAGGCCGCGCAGATGGCGGTCGAACCAGGCCAGGCGCAGGGCCATATGGTCGGGGGCGATGTTGCCATCCAGGATGGCGGCCGGGCCGAAATCGACGTCGCCGGCGTGGCTGACCGACCGCTGGCCATGGGTCCAGGGGCCGAGCAGCAGCTTCACCGGACCCTTCTTTCGCTGGCTGAGGCCGCGGTAGTTCTCCGTCGCCGTCAGCGCGTAGGGGTCGTACCAGCTGCACATATGGACCATGGGCGCGTCGACGAAGTCGTCGTAGGCGCCGGCGGCATAGAGGCCCGGCCGGCGCCAGAAATCCGTGAAGGTCTCGTTGGCCCATTGCTCGACGACATAGGCCTCGTACTCCGGCGCCGCCGCCAGCGGGGAATGGCCCCGGCGCCAGGGGTTCACCTTGACCCAGTCGCGGATGTCCTCCGCATCCAGGGCGGCCGCGCGGGCCGGGTCGGCCAGGGTCTTGGGGCAGACCCTGGCCTGCTTCACCGCCCAGGTGAGCTGTTTCAGCTCGAAGGCGCCGCCCTGGCGGATGCCGCTGTGATAGGCGCTGGAGAAGCCCCCGGAATCCAGGAACAGGGCCTTCAGGCCCTCCGGCGCGAGGCTGGCCATCGCCGCCTGGACATGGGCGCTGTAGGAGAGGCCGAGCGTGCCGACCCGGCCGTCGCACCAGGGCTGGGCCCGAAGCCAGGCCAGGGTGTCGACGCCATCCTCGCCCTCGTTGAGGTATTTGGTGAAGTCGCCTTCGGACTCGAACCGCCCCCGGCAGTCCTGCAGCACGAAGGCGTAGCCGGCGCGGGCGAAGGCGGCGGCCATCTCCGGCTTGGATTTCGGCTCGGGCTCGGCCTGGCTGCGGTCGGCGTGGTTGGTGCCGCGCTTGTCGTAAGGGGTGCGCTCGAGGAGCACTGGCAGCGGGCCGCTTGCGCCGGCCGGCCGGTAGACGTCGGCGGCCAGCTTCACCCCGTCGCGCATGGGGACCATAAGGTCGCGCAGCACCTCGATATCGTCATACGCTGGCATCAGGGGACTCTCACTGCGGCGGGCGGGGTGTAGGTGGCGCTGGCGCCAGGACCGACGGGGAGTTGCAGGCCGACCCAGGCGCTGAGCAGCAGGATGCCGCCGATCATGAATCCCAGGCTGTAGGGCAGCATCATCGCGATCAGCGAGCCTACGCCGAAGTCCGGCTTCCAGCGCTGGCAGAGGATCAGCACCAGGGGAAAGTTGGAGGCCATCGGCGTGGCCACGTTGAAGATCGAATCCCCCATCCGGTAGGCCGCCGTCGTCATCTCGGGCGACAGGCCGAGCAGCATCAGCATGGGCACCACGACCGGCGCCATGGCGCTCCATTTGGCCGAGGCCGAGCCGACGACCAGGTCGAGGCCCGACGACATCAGCAGCAGGGCGCTGAGCAACAGGGGATGCGGCAGATTGAGGCCGCGCAGGAAGGTCGCGCCATTGACGGCCAGGATCGGCCCGAGGTTCGACCAGGCGAACAGGGCCACGAAGTGGGCGGCGAAGAAGACCAGCACCAGATAGGGCGCCATGTCGCCCATGCCCTTGCCCATCATCCCGACAATGTCGCGGTGGGATCTGACCGTGCCGGCCGCCGAGCCGTAGGCCCAGCCGGTCGCCAGGAACAACAGCATGAAGGCGGCGATCAGGGCGCGGTAGAAGGGCGTCATCCTCTGGGCGCCGGCCGCCTCCGGGTCGATCAGCGGCGAGAAGCCAGGCAGCAGGGTCAGGGCGGCGAACAGGCCGACGACCAGCAGGGCGGCGATCCCGGCGTGACGCAGGCCTCGGCGCTGGGGCTCTCCCAGAGGCTCAAAGGCGACGCCGGGCGCGGCGGCCGCGGCGTCGGCGGCGCGCCAGGGTCCCAGCCGGGGCTCGACGATCCGGTCCGTGACGAACCAGGCGATGGGGGTGAACAGCACCCCGATGGCCAGGGTGAACCACCAGTTTCCGAGCGGGTTCATGACGAAGGTCGGATCGACCAGGCGCGCCGCCGCCTCGGTGATCCCCAGCATCAGAACGTCGGTCTGGCCGGGGATGAAGTTGCCAGCGAAAGCGCCCGAAATGCCGGCGTAGGCGATGGCCACCCCGACCAGGGGATGCCGGCCGGCCTCGGCGTAGACCATGGCCACCAGCGGGATCAGCACGACATAGGCCGCGTCGTCGGCATGGTGCGACAGGACCCCCAGCACGAAGACAGCCGGGCTCAAGAGCCGCACCGGAAGCTTGCGGACCGCCCCGCCCAGCAGAGCGTGGAACAGGCCGGAACGTTCGGCGACGGCGGCGCCCAGCATGACCACCAGCACCAGGCCGAGCGGCGGAAACTTCGCCATGGTGATCGGCATCTGCACCAGGAGTCGCCGCAGGTTGCTCTCCGAGACCAGGCTTTCGACGGCGATCTTCGCGCCGGTGGCCGGGTTGATGGCGCTCCAGCCTGCCGCCGCCCCGACCACCGAGATCGCCATCACCAGGACGATGCAGCCGAGGAAGATGAACACCGGGTCTGGCAGGGCGTCGCCGAACGCGGCGATCCGGTCCAGGACGCCCCGCTTGGTTCGGGCAGGGAGCGCGGGCGGATCGCCGGCTTGGGTCATCGCTGCGCCTCAGCTCTAGAACTGCATGCCAAGCCGAACATAGAAGGACCGGCCCCGGACATCGTAGGTGTAGATGTCGAAGTTGATCGGCGCATTGGCGTAAGAGGCTGGCGGATCCTGGTCGAACAGGTTGTTGATCCCCACGGTGACGGTCGTGTCGTAGCGCTCGAAGGCGTAGCCGACCTCCAGGTCCTGGTAGAAGACCGCCTCGGTCGTGCTGTCCTTGACCGGATTGACCACGTCGGTGGTCTCGCCGATGTAGCGGCCGCGCCAGACGGCGTTCCAGCTGCCGGCGTCCCAGCGCAGCGACGTCTGGCCCTTCCAGTGGGGATAGGTCGAGCGCGGCTGGTCGCCCTCGCCGGCCCGCTCGACAACGATGGGCGGCCCGCCCGTCGGGTTGGGGCTCGTGGTCTTGAAACTGTCCAGATAGGAGGTGTCGAGCACCGCGGCGAAGTGGCCAAAGTCGGTGTCGAACTCGTAGCGGATCATCGCATCGATGCCCGAGGTCGAGATCTCGTTCAGGTTCTGGGCGCCCTGCAGCAGGTTGAGAACCGCCCCCGTGCCGGGATCGCGCTCGACCAGCGCGCAGAACACCCCGGCCTGCTGGGCGCACAGGCCAAGAATCTGGGTGGCCGACTGCGACGCGATGGCGTCCTGAATGGTGATCTCGTACCAGTCGACCGTCACGGTCAGGCCATCCGCGAAGCCCGGCGTCCAGGCCAGGCCCGCGCTGTAGGTGTCGGCGGTCTCGGGCTTGAGGTTGGTGTTGCCCGAAATGGTGCCGGGGATCAGGGTATTGAAGTTGGCCTGGTTGTAGCCGGCCGGCACGCCGGCGCAGCCCGGCAGGGTGGGATTGGCCGCTGCCCCGCCGTTGCAGGGATCGATGCCCTGGAAATTGGTCGCCCGCGCCCCCTGGTAGAGCTCCAGGATCGACGGCGCCCGGAAACCCTGGGAATAGGTGCCGCGCACCAGCAGGTCCTCGATCGGCCGCCAGCCGAGGCCGGCCTTCATGGTGGTGGCGTCGCCGACGGTGTCGTAGTTCGAGTAACGGCCCGCCAGGCTGAGATCGAGGCTGTGGGCCAGGGGCAGATCCTTCAGGATCGGGATGGCCAGCTCGGCGTAGGCCTCATGCAGGCTGTACTGGCCCGAGGTCGGGGTGCGGATCTGGGCGCTGGTGGTGGTGTAGATGGCCGGGATGTTGACCGGGGTGGCGTTGGCGTAGGCGTCCGGCGTGTCGCTCGCCTTGTTCTGGCGGTACTCGTAGCCCGCCGCGAAGCCCACTGGACCAGCAGGCAGCTCGAAGATGTCGCCGGTGACGTTGAAACTGAGGTCGTAGATTTCCGTGTTGTTGGCCTCCCGCGCGGAGAAGCGGATGTATTCGGCCTGGGTTTCCGTCATCGGCGCGAACAGGTTGACCGGCGTGCAGCCGGCCGTCGCCGCGCAGACCGTGGGCGAGCCCAGCGCCAGGGCGAGGCGGTCGTAGTTGACCCCATTCGGCGACTGGGACTTCATCTCGTTACGGGCATAGCTGCCGTAGGCGTCCCAGGTGAAGTCGCGGCCGAAGGCCTGGAACTCGCCGTCGAAGCCGGCCGCAAAGCGGTAGGTCTTCACGTCCTGGACGCTCTCGCGGTTGCCGACCTCGCTCATCACCCGGCGGATGCGCCAGGGCTGGGCGCTGGTGAACCCCACCGCGTTGGCGACCGGTACGCCGTTGGCCGTGCCGAACGGGTTGAAGGGGTGGTTGCTGGGCAGGCTGAAGCCGCGGATCGTGCCGGCCGTCCCGCCGATGTCCAGCAGGACCGGCGAGAACAGCTGGCTGGAGAGCCGGCGGTTGAACAGGGCCTCGGCCTTGACGCGCAGGCTGTCGGTCAGGTCGCCGGTGTAGCGGCCGTAGAAGCCGTAGCGCTCGCTGGGCCCCACCGCGTAGATGCCCTGGGCCTGGGTGTTGTAGAAGTCGCCGGGCAGGGCGGCGGTATGGAAACTGTTGTCGGCCAGGGCGCCGGCGCCATAGGCGGCCTGGCCGTTGGCGGCGAAGGGGCTGGCCGAGGCGCCGAAGCCGGCGGGCGTGCCGAAGTAGGCGTTGTTGGACAGGCCAGGCAGGATGTAGAGGCCGTTGGGGCTGGTCCCCGGCGAGGTGAGCGGGACCAGAGTCAGGGCCGTCAGGTCACGGTCGGCGGTGTTGATCGGGTAGTCGCGGACATAGCTGGCCGAGAACACCAGGGAACCGTGGTCGAAGCTCTTGCCCCAGGTGACCACCCCCGAATACTGCTCGCCGTCGCCCTCCGAGGTCACCCCGGCCTTGGCCGAGAAGCGCAGGCCGTCGAAGTCGCGCACGGTCTGGATGTTGACCACCCCGGCGATGGCGTCGGCGCCGTAGATGGCCGAGGCGCCGTCCTTCAGCACCTCGATCCCCTCGATCATGCCAAGCGGCATGGTGTTGAGGTCGACGAAGTCGCGGAAACCGCGCTGGCCGACGCCGTCGACCCAGCGGTGGCCATCGACCAGGACCAGCACCCGATTGCCGCTGCCCTCGGCCCCGCCCAGGTAGCGCAGGTTGATCGAGCTGGCGCCGTAGGAGGTTCCCTGGGTGCCGTTGGAGTTGAGGCTGACCCCGGCGGCCGGCAGCCGCTGCAGCAGTTCGCCCACCGAACCGGCGCCCGAGGCCTCGATATCCTCGTTGGTGATGGAGGTGACCGGCCCGACCGAGGTGGCGTCCTTGCGCTGGATACGCGAGCCGGTGATGACCACCTCGTCGACGCTGGCTTCCTCCTGCGCCAGGGCGGGGCCGGCGAAGCCGCCGCAGACCAGGACGCCCGCGCCGAGCAGCGCGCCATAGGCGACGCCCTGTTTCAGTCGCGCCACCGCGCCGCGTTTGCCGTTCGACATGGAACCCCCTCGCCTGTTCACGCCCGACCTCGCCGTCATGTTCGGGCGATCCGGTCTGCGTCTGTCGCGACCCTGAAGGGGGGCCTCTCGCAGGACAACGTTATGGCAGTTTTGCATCAGCCTATGCCGCTGAGGCATGGCCCGCCTCTCAGGCGGATTCAGGGAGGCTCGGTTCGAGCCTGCTGCAATCCTTTGCCGGCGACAGTTTCGCGTTAGACTGCTCCCACCGCCATCGATCCCGAGAATTAGTCTCCGGCCGGAAGCCGGACGGGTCATCGGGTTCGCCAGACGGGCGATAGTATGTATTACCCTGATGCGACGACGGCCCTCGCCATCCTGGCGGGCCGACAAGGGAAACCATGACCCGCCGCGCCAAACTCACCGACCAGGACGTGGCGACGCGCATGCCGCTCGGGACCAAGCTGACGCCCTTGCAGAGTCGCGCGCGGACCACCTTCGAGGCGGTGCTGTCGACGGCCGGCGAATTGCTGGGCGAGGTCGGGTTCGAGCGGCTGACCACCAACCTGGTCTGCGAGCGGGCGGGCATGACGCCTCCGGCGTTGTACCGCTATTTTCCCAACAAATACGCCATCCTCGGCGAGCTGGCCCGGCGGCTGATGGAGGCGCAGGACGAGGCGGTGTTCGCCTGGATGCGGGCCGGCGGCCTGGAGGCGCGGAACCTCGACGAGGCGGTCGAGAACAACTGCCGCCTGCAGAAAGAGGTCAATGAGATCACCCGGCGGATGCCGGGCGGGGTCTGGATCATGCGCGCGCTGCGCGCCGTGCCGACGCTCCGCGACATCCGCATCGCCTCGCGCGACAAGGTCGCCAAGCAGATCAGCGACAACTTGCGCGGCCAGTATCCCGGCGTGCCCGAGACGGAGCTCTACCGGACCGCCCGGCTGACGACCGAACTGATGTACGCGGCGACCGAGATGGTGCTGGAGGAGCCGGACCAGGACGAGGACCGGATCAACGAGGACGTCTGCTGGATGGTCGTGCTGCACTACCAGCGGCTGGCCGCGAAGTATCCGGCGCCCTAGCGCATCTCCGCCAGCGGCGCCCGCCGCGACAGCACGACCAGGATGCCGGCGAACAGCGCCAGGGCCACGACCAGGCAGCCGCCGGCCAGGGTCATGGCTCCGGCGGCGTTGGTGTCGCCGACCAGCAGGGAGGCGGCCAGGGGGCCGCCGGCGCTGCCCAGCAGCTGCGCCGTGCCCAGCTGCATCGCCGCCCGCCGGGTCGGATCGATGCGGATCAGCAGGACGGTGTGGAATGGCAGGACGAACAGCCACAGGAAGCCGAATACCGCCACCAGGCCGGTGAACAGGGCGCCGTCGTGGGCCTGGGACAGGGCCGCCAGCAGGCCGAGGTTGACGACCGCCACGGCGATCAGCACCGCCCCGAGCTTCAGCCGCTCGCCGATCAGGGTGGCCGCCAGGCCGCCCAGCACCTGCATGGCCAGGGCGGCGGCGACGGCGTCGTGGGCCTGCTGCGGCGCCAGTCCGACCGCGGTCGCCAGGGGTTCGAGGTAGACCCAGATGGCGACGATGAAGGCCATGTAGAGGAACACCGCCGCCAGGCCCGCCCAGGCCAGCGGCGTCATCGCCCCCTTGCCCTCCTCGGCCTTGGGCAGCAGCGGGTAGGACTTGGGGGCGGCCAGCAGGGCCACGGCGGCGGTCAGCGAGATCACGCTCAGGGCCGCCAGGGCGCCGTCGACGCCGAAGGCCGGCATCACCGTGCGCGGCAGCAGCCAGGCCAGCAGCAGCTGGGCCAGGGTCTGGACGGTGACGAAGACCCCGGCCTGCCATTCGGGCCGCGCCGAGCGGGAGATCATCCCGACCGTCGACCACAGCATCACCCCGGCGAACAGGCCGGTGAGCGTCCGCACGCCGATCAGGGCCCCGTCGGAGACCCAGAGCGTCGCCAGGTTGCACAGGGCGTGGCCCAGGCAGGCGATCAAGAGCTTGGTCCGCAGGCTGGTCGGCTTGAGGAAGGCCGCGGCCAGGCCGCAGGCGGCGCCGAGGGCCAGGAGTTCGCCGGTCGCGGCCAGGCCGATCTCGCCGACCGTCAGCCGCCCCTCCTGCGCCAACCCGCCGAGGATCACCGGCTGCAGGCCGGCGATCAGCAGGGAGACGACGCCGATGTAGAGCACCGACAGGTTCAGCGGCTGGGCCGCGCCGGGCGGACCGGCCTCCACGGCGCTCACGGCTTCTGCCCGTAGCTGCGGAAGCGGGTCATGATCTCGGCCATCTGGTCTTCCGAAAGCAGGTTGGGGCCGCCGATCGCCAAGCAGCCGTAGTAGACGGCGGCCTGTTCCTCCATCTCCTCGGCGATGAGCAGCGCCATGCTCAGACTAGGCGCGGCGACGATCTGGCCGTGGTTGGCCATCAGGGTGGCGTAGCGCCCTTCCAGCGCCGTCACCACCGCCTCGGCGAGCTCCTCCGAGCCGAAGGCCGCGTATGGGGCGACCGGCACGCTGGTCCCGCCGCTGACCCCGACCATGTAGTGGACGGCCGGGATCGGCTTGCCGGCGCAGGCCAGGATCGTCGCATGCCGCGAGTGGCAATGGACGACGCCCCCGACATCGGGCCGGCGGCGCAGGATGCCCATATGCATCCGCCACTCGCTGGAGGGCTTCAGCTGGCCAGGCGCGATGGCGTCATCGGCGCCGATATAGACCATGGCCTCAGGCGTCAGCCGCTCGGGCGGCACGCCACTGGGGGTCACCAGCATGCCCTCACCCAGCCGGGCAGAGACGTTGCCGGAGGTGCCGCGGTTGAGGCCCTTTGCCTCCATCGCCTGCATCACCTCAACGAGGCGCAGGCGCAGGGCGCCCTCGTCGGGGGCGGCCATCAGCCGGGGTCCTTCAGGGTCATGGTCCGCATCGCCTCGAGGGTCCCCTCATAGCTCTCCAGCCTGCCGAGCGTCGCCAGCCCCTGCGCCACCTGGGCGGCGACAGCGGTGGCGAAACGGCAGGCCTCCAGCGGCGCCATGCCCCGGTCGAGCCCGGCGATGAAGCCGGCGCAATAGGAGTCGCCGCAGCTGGTCGTGTCCAGCGGCGTGATGGCGTAGGCCGGCAGGGCCGTCCGTTCGGCCCCCAGGGCGACATAGGAGCCGGCCCCGCCGTTCTTGATGATCACCGCCCCGGCTCCCAGGCCGAGGAAGAAATCGGCGGCGGCGGCGAGGTCCTCGGTCTTCGACAGGGCGAAGGCTTCGCCGACGCTGGGCATGAAGTAGTCGACGTTCGGCAGCAGCCGCTCCAGCTCGGCCAGGGCGCTGGGCTGCGGAGAGATCAGGTCGCAGGTCACGATCGCCCCCGCCGCCTTGGCCGCCACCGCCACCGCCGCGCCGGCCCCGCCGTCGAGCCGGGGTCCGCCGATGCCGGCGTAGTGCAGGAAGCCGCATCGCCCCGCCGCCGCGATCACCCGCTCATCGGTCGGCGAGAACAGGCCCGCGCCCAGGGCGTGGAAGTTGGGCCGGCGGCCCTTGGAATCGATGGTCAGGACCGTGGCCGAGGTCGGGAAACCGTCCATGACATCGAGCAGGGAGACGTCGATGCCGCGCTCCTCCAGCCCCATGCGCACCACCCGGCCCATGAAATCACCGCCGACCGAGCTGGCCAACCGCGTCTTCACCCCCAGCGTCGCGGCGACCATGGCCGCCCCCGCCGCCGTGCCGGCCGGGGCCATGGCGATACCCTCGATCAGGGTCGTGCCTTCACCGGAAGGCAGGGCGTCGATGGGCCTGGCGACGACGTCCAGGGTGGTCAGGCCTATGCAGAGAAGTCCCTTGCTCATGTCTCCCCCAGGCTTCGTTTTTCTCGTGCTGTTGATTTGTACCCATCAGGCGATAAGATAGTCAAAGCTATCTTTTTTGAGGGCGATCCCATGACCTGGACGAACAGCAAGAACAAGGCGCTTTCCGAGCGCGCCCAGGCCGTCATCCCGATGGGCATGTATGGTCACCAGTCGGTCCTCATCCTGCCCGACGACTATCCGCAGTTCTTCGCCCGCGCGGAAGGCGCCCATCTGTGGGATGTCGACGGCAACCGCTACCTCGACCTCATGTGCGGCTATGGCCCCAACCTGTTCGGCTACGGCGACGCTGAGATCGACGACGCCTATGTCGCCCGCATGCGCCAGGGCGACACCATGACCGGGCCGGGCGAGGCCATGGTCGAACTGGCCGAGGCCATGACGGCCATGGTCAGCCACGCCGACTGGGCCATGTTCTGCAAGAACGGCACCGACGCCACCACCATGGCGATGATGATCGCCCGCAACCACACCGGCAAAAACACCATCGTCCTGGCCAAGGGCGCCTATCACGGGGCCGCCCCCTGGTGCACGCCGCTGAAGAAGGGCGTCGCGCCGGGCGACCGGGCCAACCAGGTCTTCTACGAGTACAACGATGTCGAAAGCCTGGAGGCCGCCGTCCGCGCCGCCGGCAGCGACCTGGCCGCCATCTTCGCCTCGCCGATCAAGCACGACACCTTCGTCGACCAGGAACTGCCCGACCCCGCCTACGCCCGCCGGGCCCGCGAGCTGTGCGACGAGCACGGCGCATTGCTCATCGTCGACGACGTCCGGGCCGGCTTCCGCCTGGCGCGCGACTGCAGCTGGTCGCTGGTCGGGGTGAAGCCGGACCTGTCGAGCTGGGGCAAGGCCATAGCCAATGGCCACCCGATCTCGGCCCTGCTGGGGGCCGACAAGGCCCGGATGGCGGCGGCGACCATCTACGCCACCGGCTCCTACTGGTTCTCGGCCGCGCCGATGGCGGCGTCGCTGGCCACCCTCAAACGCATCCGCGAGACCGACTATCTGGAGCGCACCCAGGCCCTGGGCCAGCGCCTGCGCGACGGCCTGGACGAAAGCGCCGGCCGCCATGGCTTCGCCATGCGCCAGACCGGGCCGGCGGAGATGCCGCTGATCATGTTCGAGGACGATCCGACGGTGGCGATGGGCTATTTCTGGGGCCAGGCGATGATCAAGCGCGGCGTCTACGTCCACCCCTGGCACAACATGTTCATCTGTGCGGCGATGACCGAGGCCGACATCGACTTCGCGGTCGAGGCGGCCGACGACGCCTTCAAGCTGCTCAAGGCCGCCGGACCGCTCGAACCCCCGGCCAAGCTGGCCTTCATGCACAGCATGCTGGAGGCGTGACCCGCTTCAGCCCGGCCGGCTGACGCCGAAGCGGCGCAGGACGTTGTGGGTGATGGTCTCGACGAACGGGTCCCTTGCCGCCAGGCCGTGGGCCCATTCGGTCGTGCCGCTGTTGAACACCTCGCCCTCGCCGCGCCGGAAACTGGCCAGGACCGCGTGGCCGCGCAGCACCTTGGCCTGGGCCGCCGGACTGCTGTCGCCGAACACCACCTGCGCGACCACGTCCAGCTTCTCGGGCGGGATGATCGAGGCGTAACCGCGATCCGCCTCCTCGCCGAAGGCGCAGGGCGCGATGCCGATGATCTCCAGGTTCCCCGGCACGCCCAGGGTCGGCACGGCCCTGGGCAGGCCGTCGTCGCCGAACTGGAAGCGGCAGCCGTCGCTCTCGTAGCCGATCAGCGGCAGGTCGCCGCCGATGACGTCGCCATAGAACAGGTCCGAGCCTTCCAGGGCCCAGTGCCGGTCGTCGTAGACGGTGAAGCCGCCCTGGCCGCGGGCGACGCACAGGCCCAGGCGATGATAGCCGGCGAACAGGAAGCTCAGCCCCGTAAGCGCCGCCTCCGGCCGGTTGAAGGCCGGGTGCGACCACAGGTGCGTCGCCTGTTCGGCCGGGACATCCTCGGCCTCGAAGCCGCGCCACTTGTGGCAGACGTAGGTCTTGCCGTCGTCCTCCCAGCGCACCTTCCAGAAACAGCTGTTGCCCGACAGCATGGCGACCTTGCCGCCGGCGTCGACAAAGCGCTCGACCTGATCGCGCTGACCGCCCGACCAGTATTCGCTGTGGCCGACGAACAGCGCCGCCCCGTAGCCGCCGAGCAGGTCGGGTTCGACCTCAAGGTCGTAGTCGGTGGCGAAGTCGAGGGCGTAGCCGGCGGCCTCCGCCCAGGCGACGAAGGCGTGCTCCCATTTGTGCAGGAAGCCGGCCGAGCCGTCGTAGGGCGAGGCCCGATGCTTGATCATCCAGCCATGGTCGCTGGCCCAGGGGCGTTCCTGAAAGCCGCGCTGGCGCAGGTTGACCAGCCGCGGCGCGTCGGCCGGCGGGGCCACGATCAGCGGCGGGAAGGGCCGCTGGGTCGAGAGCACCCCGATGGCCTGGTCCATGGCCTGGGCGAACGGAACCTCGCCGCTCATCAGGCCGGTGACGTTGCAGTAGGCGTTGGCCCCGCCCCACCAGTTGTAGGCGTGGTAGGTATTGGTGGAGAGCACCATCAGGGCGGTGGAGCGGCGCTCGCCGGCCGGCGGTTTGACGACCACGAAGTGATGCGCCTCACCGCCCTCGGCGTCGGTCAGGACGATATCGTAGTAGCCGGACGCCCAGTCGGCCCCGACCTCGATCTCCGTCGCCACCGGCCAGCCGCAGCCGTCGCGATCGACGCCCGGCGGCGTCGGATGATCGCCCACCGGCAGGGCGTCGAGGGCGAACACCTCCTGCCGCCCCTGCCCGATCCGGGCGATCCGCACCGCGCACGGCCCACGCGCGGCGCTGGCATGCAGGGCGAACCGCTCGCCGGGACGAACGCTCAGACGGTCGGTGTAGCAGGCCAGCATGCGATCCCCTCACAAAGGTAGCCGTTGTCGCCGCGCGGTTTGACGCCGCCGCGCCCTGACGGATGTCGACAGCCTGGCCAGCGGCGGAATGAAGGCGCCTAAAACCACGCCAGCAAAGACTTCCCCGGCATCGCGGCTCGAAAAACTCTAGTTTAGTAGTTTTTACTACCGTATAGACCCGGCTGTCGCAATGCCGACACGAAGGGGATGGTCATGAGAAAATCGCTGCTGCTGAGCTGTGCGGTCCTGGCGCTTTCGGCGGGTCAGGCCCTGGCGCAGGAGACGGACGACACGGTCGCCGTCGAGGAAATCGTCGTCACCGCCCAGAAGCGGTCCGAAAACCTGCAGGACGTGCCGGTCTCGGTGACGGCCTTCTCCGCCCAGGCGCTGGAAGACCGCGGCGTCACCAACGTCATCGGCCTGAACAACCTGGCCCCCGGCCTGCGGGTCAGCAGCGGCGACGCGGCCGCCAACCCGAAGATTTTCATCCGCGGCGTCGGCCTCAGCGACTTCAACCCCAACTCCTCCAGCGGCGTCGGCATCTATGTCGACGGCGTCTACGTCGGCTCGCCGCTGGCCCAGATGGCCGGCTTCTTCGACATCGGCCAGATCGAGATCCTGCGTGGGCCCCAGGGCACGCTGTACGGCCGCAACACCAACGGCGGGGCGGTGAACATCACCACCCGGCGCCCGACCCAGGACTTCACCGCCGAGGCCGGCGCCGAATACGCCACCTACAACGCCGTGACCCTGAACGGCGCCGTCGGCGGTCCGGTCATCGACAATGTCCTGGCCGTCCGCGCCGCCGCCCAGTACGTCAAGGACGACGGCCATACCTACAACCGGGTGACCGGCAACGACGTCAACGCCACCGACTACTGGGCCATCCGGCTGTCGGCGCTCTACACCCCGACGCCGGACATCGAGGCGCTGTTCCAGCTCAACCGCTTCGTCAACCGCGGCGACGCCACCCAGCCGCAGCACCGCGGCACCTTCGCCTTCGACCCCAGCGCCGCCGGCCCGGACGGCCTCTGCGCCCCGGCCTACTACACCAGCGGCCTGTGCGGCGACCTGTTCGGCTATGTCGACCTCGACCACAACGACCGCGCCCTGGACGCCAACGCCGAGGGCAAGGACAAGATCGACCTGTTCGGCCTGTCGGCCCAGGTGACCTGGGACCTCGGCCCCGTCTCGCTGGTCTCGGTGACCGCTTATTCCTGGGCCCACCGCAACGCCTTCGAGAACACCGACGCCAACCCCTTCCAGATGCTGGAGATCAACTACCTGGCCCGCCAGCAGCAATTCACCCAGGAACTGAGGCTGCAGTCGAACGGCGACGACAATCGCTTCGACTGGGTGGTCGGCGCCTATTTCATGGACGAGACGGTCAAGGACGCCTCGACGCAGGACGTGCTGCGCGACCTGCGCCCGCTGTTCCCGGACGGCTACAGCCTGGCCGACAGCGTCGCCGCCTTCAGCTACCCCTACACCCAGGACACCCGCAGCTACGCCCTGTTCGGCCAGGCCGACTACCGCATCACCGACAAGCTGATCGCCACCGCCGGCCTGCGCTACTCGGCCGACGAGAAGTCGATGGACTACCGCAGCCAGGCCGAGGGCGGGCTGTTCGTGCTGCTGGACTTCGAGCAGGAGAAGACCTTCTCGGCCTGGTCCGGGCGCCTCGGCCTGCGCTACGAGGTCAGCGACGACCTGAACCTCTATGCGACCTACAATCGCGGCTTCAAGAGCGGCGGCTTCTTCGGCGGCCTGGCCACCACGGCCGAGGAAATGGAGCCCTACGACAACGAGCAGCTCGACGCCTTCGAGGTCGGAGTGAAGTCGCAGCTGTTCGACAACCGCGTCCGCCTCAACGCCTCGGCCTTCTACTACGACTACCAGGACCAGCAGGTCTTCGCCCAGGCGCTGCGCAACGGCCTGACCGTGCTGGTGCTCGACAATGCCGCCAACTCCGAGGTCTACGGCGCCGAGGTCGAGGCCACGGCCCGCATCACCGAGAACTTCACGGTCGACGCCGGCCTGTCGCTGCTGAAGGCCGAGTACGGCGAGTACGTCACCCTGACCGACGACTTCAGCGGCAACACCCTGCCGCAATCGCCCAAGGTCACCTTCAACATCGCCGCCAGCTACAGCCTGCCCCTGGCCAACGGCTCGGAACTGAAGGCGACGGTGGACGGGGCCTATTCGTCGAAGATCTACTTCGACAACTCCAACGCCGAGCGGCTGTCGCAGGACGCCGTCTGGATCGTCGGGGCGCAGGGCGGCTGGACCTCGCCGGACGGCAAGGTCGAGCTGGGCGGCTTCGTCCGCAACCTGTTCGACGAGACCTACTTCGTGTCGATCTCGAACATCGACAGCCTGGGAGAGGACCTCTTGACCCTCAACCGCCCGCGCAGCATCGGCGTGTTCCTGCGCTACCGGTACTAGGGCGCCGCGTCGAAGCGGTCGTCGAGGATGCGGGCGGCGTCGCCGAGCGGGTCGTCGTACTGGCCGGCCCGCAGGGTCCACCAGAAGGCGCCCAGGCCCAGCAGGGCGAGGCCGACCGAGATCGGGGCCAGCACCAGCAGGATGGTCATCGGCGGCCCCCGACCCCAGCCCCGACCCACGTCATCCGCAGGGCGTTGAGCATCACCACCAGCGACGAGCCCGACATGGCGATGGCGGCGACGAAGGGGTTGACCAGGCCCAGCACGGCGGCCGGCGCGGCGACGGCGTTGTAGAGGGCCGAGAAGGCGAAGTTCTCCAGGGCCCGACGGCGGGCGGCGCGGGCGATGCGGATGGCCAGCGGGGCGGCGGACAGCTCGCCGTTCAGGAAGACCAGATCGGCGGCGTTCTGGCTGGCGTCCAGGGCGCTGCCCGGGGCCATGGAGGCGTGGGCCAGGGCCAGGGCGGCGGCGTCGTTGAGGCCGTCGCCGATCATCAGCACCTTGCGGCCGGTCCCCTGCAACAGGGTGACGGCGGACGACTTGTCGAAGGGCGTCAGCCCGGCCCGCCACTGAGTGACGCCGCAGGCCTTGGCGACGCGGCCGACCGGTCCGGCCAGGTCGCCCGACAGGATCTCGACGCTCAGGCCGAGCGCCCGCAGCTCGGTGATGGCCCTGGCGGCGTCGGCCCGGACGGGGTCGAAGAAGGTCAGCCGCACCTTGGTTTCGCCCTCGAAGCCGAACCACAGCTCGCTCTCGGCGCCGGCCGAGGGCGTGACGCCGACGAACTCTGCGCGACCCAGACGGGCGCGGCGGCCGTTGACGAGGCCCTCGACGCCCAGGCCGGCGACCTCGGCGACCTCTTCGGCGACGGGGCCTGCTCCGGCCCGCTCGGCGACGGCGCGGGCGAAGGGATGGCGCGAGGCGCGGGCCAGGGGGGCGGCGGCGTTGATGATGCTGGCGTTGTCGCTGAGCAGACGCGGGCGGCCTTCGGTGAGGACGCCGGTCTTGTCGAACACCACATGGTCGACCTCGGCCAGCCGCTCCAGCGCCGCCCCGGACTTGACCAGCACCCCCTTGCGGAACAGCCGGCCGGAGGCGGCCACCTGGACGGCGGGCACCGCCAGGCCAAGCGCGCAGGGGCATGTGACGATCAGCACGGCGGCGGCCCGCAGCAGGGCCTCGCGCGGACCCAGGCCCAGAGCCCAGCCGCCAAGGAAGGTAGCGGCCGCCAGGGTGTGGACGATGGGCACATAGAGGGCGGCGGCCTTGTCGGCCAGGCGGACGTAGGCGCCGCGGGCCTGGGCTCCGGTCTCCATCAGCCGGGCGATGGCGGCGACGGCGGAGTCCTCGCTGCGGGCCACGGTCCGCAGGATCAGCCGGCCGGTGAGGTTGAGGGCGCCGGCCTGCACCGCCTGGCCGGGGCGGGTTTCGACCGGCGCCGTCTCGCCGGAGATCAGGGCGTTGTCGAGGGTCGAGACGCCGTCCTCGACGACCGCGTCGACCGGGACGCGTTCGCCGGCCGCGACCACCAGCCAGTCGCCGACCCGGATCTCGCCGACCGGCACGCCGCGCTCGCGGCCGTCGTCGTCCAGCCGCATGGCCACCGGCGCCTGCAGGGCCAACAGGTCGCGGGCCGCGCCGCGGGCGGTGGCCCTCAGCCGATGATCGAGGTAGCGGCCGATCAGCAGCAGGAACAGCAGGGTGACGGCGGCGTCGAAATAGGCGTGGGCCCCGTGCTGCAGGGTCTCGGAAAAGCTGACGCCCAAGGTCAGCAGCACGCCGATGGAGATCGGCACGTCCATGTTGGCCTTGCCCCGGCGCAGCGAGTTCCAGGCCGAGCGGAAGAAGGTCATTCCGGCGAACAGGGCGCAGGGCGCGGCGACCAGGGCGGCCAGCCAGTACATGACGTCCCGCGTGGCCGGCGACAGCTCCTGGCCGAACAGCCCGGCCCAGGCCGGGACGGTGAACATCATCACATTGCCGGCCCCGAAGGCGGCGACGCCGAGCGCCAGGGCCAGTTCGCGGCCGACCTTGTCCTCGACCTCAAGGGCCTGGGCCGGGTCGAACAGGCCGGCCTTGTAGCCGAGCGCCTCGACGGCCTTGCGGACGGCGGCGGGATCGCCCTGCCCCGGCTTCAGGGTGACGGTGAGCTTGCCGGTGGTCAGGTTGAAGCGGCTGTCCTCGACGCCCGGCAGGGCGGCCACGGCCCGCTCGATCTTGCTCAGGCAGGCGCCGCAGCTGGCCCCGCGGACCAGCAGTTCGAGCCGCCCGGCTCCCCGGGCGTTGCGGGAGATGAAGGCGGAAAGGTCGTCGGCGAGGATGGCGGTCATGGCGCGATGATCCGGCGTTCGGCCCGGAACGGCCCCCGCGGCCCCTCGAGCACGGCGGTCAGGTCCCAGGCCCCGGGACTGAGGTTGGAGCGCGCCCGGTAGACGCCCGGCTCTGCCTCGCGGAAGGACAGCGTCAGGCTGCCCTGCTGGGTGGCGGGCCGCGCCAGGACGGCGCTGGCGGCCAGGCCGGCGACCGGCGCCCCGGCCTTGTCGCGCACCGCGATGACCAGGTCGCCGGACGGCTGCAGGCCGGCGTCGACCTGCCAGCCCAGCGCCGCCTGATGCTTCTGGTCCAGCAGCTGCTGGTTGAAGGCCAGGCCCGCCTCGTAGGGGTTCTTGACGATCTGGCCGGAGAAGCTCTGGTAGGCCTTGACCATGAACAGCACATCGACCGCGATGATGATGGCAAAGAACAGCACCATGCCGATCAGCACGTGCCAGCCGGTGATGCGGAAGCCCCGGGGGGCGTCAGTCAGCGACATTGGCGGCTCCTGAAAGGAAGACGGATCGGACCTCGACCGAAGCTTGCGGCCCGGCGATATGGAAGATGACCGGCTGGCTGGCCGCGTTCAGCCCGGCCGGCGGGGCGGTGACGAAGACCCGCAGGGCGGTGACCTGGTTGGCCGGCGCATGGATGCGGACGGGTCCGTCGCCGCGCGAGCCGGGCGTCCAGACCCGGGCCCCGGGGATGCCGCTGACGGTGACGACGAAGTCGCGATCCTCGAAGGCGCGGTTGGCGACCTTCAGGCTGTAGCCGTCGCGCACGGAGCCGTCGCGCAGCCGCACGAAGGTCGGGTTGCGGTCGCGCAGGGCGTGGGCCTCGATCGGGCTGCGGTTGGAGAGGCCCCAGATCATCAGCCCGGAGATCACCGACAGGGCCACGGCGTAGAAGACTGTCCGTGACCGGATGAAACGGTAGAGCGGCTTGCGGCCCTGGGCGCGGTCGAGGACGGCAGCGTCGGTGTCATAGGCGATCAGGCCGGTGGGCCGTCCGACCTTGAGCATCATCTCGTCGCAGGCGTCGACGCAGAGACCGCAGTTGATGCACTCCAGCTGGGCGCCGTCGCGGATGTCGATGCCCATCGGGCAGACCACGACGCACTGGTTGCAGTCGATGCAGTCGCCGCGGCCTTCCCAGCTCTGGCCCTTCTTGTGCGGCCCGCGCGTCTCGCCCCGGTCGTAGCGGTAGGTGACCTGCAGGGAGTGCTTGTCGAGCATGGCCCCCTGGATGCGCGGCCAGGGGCACATGTAGGTGCAGACCTGCTCGCGCATGGTCCCGGCCAGGACGTAGGTGGTCGCGGTCAGGAGGGCGCAGGAGATGTAGGCGGTCAGCGCCCCCTGGCCGATCCAGAAGGTGGTGATCAGGGTCGGGGCGTCGTGGAAGTAGAAGATCCAGGCCCCGCCGGTGCCAAAGGCGATGCCCAGCCAGACCGCGTGCTTGCCGGCCTTCCGCCAGGCCTTGTCGAACGACCAGGGGGCGGCGTCGAGCTTCATGCGGGCGTTGCGGTCGCCCTCGAAGCGGCGCTCGACCATCAGGAAGAGGTCGGTCCAGACCGTCTGGGGACAGGCGTAGCCGCACCACAGCCGGCCGAAGATGGCGGTGACGAAGAACAGGGCCAGGGCCGCCATCACCAGGAGGCCGGTGATGAAATGGATCTCCTGCGGCCACAGCTGGATCCAGAAGAAGTAGAACCGGCCGCCGTCGAAATCGACCAGCACGGCCTGGTCGGGCAGGGCGCCCGGCCGCTGCCAGCGGATCCAGGGGGTGATGTAGTAGACGGCCAGCATCAGGCCCATCAGGACCCATTTGACCATCCGCCAGCGGCCGTTGACCCGCTTGGGATAGATCTGGGTGCGCGACTTGTAGAGATCGCCCTGGCCCTTGGCCGCCTGCAGGCGGGCGTGGGCGGCGACCGAGACCGGGCCGGCGCCGACCGGCGCGCCCGGGGGGCGCCTTGTCCGGTCGATGACGACGGTCATCTGTCCTGGCCGCCGGCGTTGGCGTGGATATAGACGGCCAGGGCCTTGATGGTCTCCGGGCTGAGCCGGCCCTGCCAGGTGGGCATGACGCCGCCGCGGCCGTTGGCGATCTGGCCGGCGATGGCGCCGTGGTCGGAGCCATAGAGCCATTCGTTGTCGGTCAGGTCGGGCGCGCCCTGCTTGACGTCGCCCTTGCCGGCCGGGCCATGGCAGGCGACGCAGTTCGCGGCATAGAGCGGCGCGGCGCGGGCGACGGCCGCCTTGTCGGCCGGGCGGCCGGACAGGGCGACGACATATTCGGTCATGTCGCTGACCTGCTTCTGGTCCAGGATGCCATCACGGCCGAAGGCCGGCATCTGCGAGACCCGTGCGTCCGGATGCCCCGAGCGCACGCCGACGGCCAGGGTCTTGTGGATATCGTCGAGCGAGCCGCCCCACAGCCAGACGTCGTCGCGCAGGTTGGGATAGCCCTTGCCGCCGGCGCCGCCGGCCCCGTGGCAGGTGGCGCAGTTGTCGCCGAACACCGAGGTCCCGACCTGCAGGGCGTAGGCCTGCAGCTGCGGATCGGATTCGATCTGTTGCAGGCTGGCGCTCCGCAGCACCTTGGCCCCCTCGCCCCGCTGGGCGTCGAGGTCCTTCAGGGCCCGGCTGACGTCGGCCCGGTCGGACTGGCCGAGCAGGCCCCGGGTATGGCCGCTGATCCCCGGCCAGGCCGGCATCACCAGCCAGTAGCCGACGGCGAACAGGATCGAGGCGTAGAACACCCACAGCCACCAGCGCGGCAGGGGGTTGTCCAGTTCGCGGATGCCGTCCCACTCGTGCCCGGTGGTGTCGACCCCGGAGATTTCGTCCTTGTGCGGCTCGCTCACAGGTCGTTCTCCTGCAGAGGCATGAGGGCGGCCTGGCGATAGGTCTCGCGGTGGCGGGGCAGCAGGGCCCAGGCCGAGCCGGCCAGGAAGATCAGCCCGAAATAGATCAGCCCGGCCTGTTGGGCGAAGCGGGCGACGGTTTCATAGGTCATGGCGGGCGGCCCTATCGCTTGTTGGCCGGATCGCCGGCCTTGTAGGTGGAGAAGTCGACGCCGGCGCCGAGCATCTGGAGGTAGGCGACCAGGGCGTCCATCTCGGTCAGCCGGTCGGGCCGGCCGTCGAAGTCGCGGTTGACCACCTTGGCCCCGTAGCGCTGGCGCAGGGACACCGCGTCGGTCGAGAAGGGGTCGGCCTGAGCCTCGACGTCGGTCAGGGCGGCGTCGAGATCGGCGTCCGTGTAGGGCACGCCAAGGGTCTTCATGGCCGCGAGCTTGGCCCTCAGGTCGACTGTGCGCAGGTCCTTGTCGGCCAGGAAGGCGTAGGGCGGCATCACCGATTCCGGCACCACCGAGCGGGGATCCTTCAGGTGATCGGTGTGCCAGGCGTCGCTGTACTTGCCGCCGACCCGGGCCAGGTCCGGTCCGGTGCGCTTGGACCCCCACTGGAAGGGATGGTCGTACATGCTCTCGGCGGCCAGGCTGTAGTGGCCGTAGCGTTCGACCTCGTCGCGCAGCGGACGGATCATCTGGCTGTGGCAGAGGTAGCAGCCCTCGCGGACGTAGACGTCGCGGCCGGCCAGCTCCAGCGGGGTGTAGCGGCGCACGCCCTCGACCTTCTCGACCGTGCTCTGCAGCCAGAACAGCGGGGCGATCTCAACCAGGCCGCCGATCGAGACGACGACCAGGATGCCGATGACCAGGAGGAGCGAGTGGCGCTCGAACCTGCCGTGTTGCTTCCAGAGTTTCATGGCGGCCTCCCCCTACGCGGCCACGGGGGCGACGAGCGGGGGCTGCGCCGCCTCGCCGCTGACGGCGGACGGCATGCGAACCGTGCGCCACAGGTTGTAGATCATGATCAGGGTCCCGCTCAGGAACATCAGGCCGCCCACCGTGCGGATGATGTTCTCGACGTGCTTGGCCGAGACGGTCTCGATGAAGCTGTAGGCGAGGTAGCCCTGCGGCGTGTAGGCGCGCCACATCAGGCCTTCCATGATGCCCGACACCCACATCGAGCAGATGTAGAGAAGGATGCCGGTGGTCGCGATCCAGAAGTGCCACTCGACCAGGGCGTTGGAGAACAGCCGCTCCTTCTTCCACAGCCAGGGAACCATGCAGTAGATGGCCCCGAAGCTGATGAAGCCGACCCAGCCGAGCGCGCCCGAATGCACATGGCCGACGGTCCAGTCGGTGTAGTGCGACAGGGCGTTGACCGCCCGGATCGACATCACCGGCCCCTCGAAGGTGCTCATGCCATAGAAGGCGATGGCGACGACCATCATGCGGACCACGGGGTCGGTGCGCAGCTTGTCCCAGGCCCCCGACAGGGTCATCAGCCCGTTGATCATGCCGCCCCAGCTGGGCATCCACAGCATGATCGAGAAGGTCATGCCCAGGGTCTGGGCCCACTGCGGCAGGGCCGTGTAGTGCAGGTGGTGCGGGCCGGCCCAGATGTAGATGAAGATCAGCGACCAGAAGTGCACGATCGACAGACGGTAGCTGTAGACCGGCCGGTCCACCCGCTTGGGCACGAAGTAGTACATCATCCCCAGGAAGCCAGCGGTCAGGAAGAAGCCGACGGCGTTGTGGCCGTACCACCACTGGGTCAGGGCGTCCTGCACCCCGGCGAACAGCGAATAGCTGTGGCTGTTCAGGAGCCCGATCGGCAGGGCCAGGTTGTTGATGACGTGCAGCAGGGCAATGGTGACGATGAAGGCCAGGTAGAACCAGTTGGCCACGTAGATGTGGGGTTCCTTGCGCTTCCAGATCGTCCCCAGGAAGACCAGCAGATAGGCGACCCAGACGATGGTCAGCCACAGGTCGACGTACCATTCGGGCTCGGCGTACTCGCGCGACTGGGTGACGCCGGCCAGGTAGCCGGTGGCCGCCAGGACGATGAACAGCTGGTAGCCCCAGAACACGAACCAGGGCGCGATCCCCCCGGCCAGGCGCGCCCGGCAGGTGCGCTGGACCACCCAGAAGCTGGTGGCGATCAGGGCGTTGCCGCCAAAGGCGAAGACCACGCCGGAGGTATGCAGCGGCCGCAGGCGGCCGAAGTTCAGCCAGCCGGCCTCGGGGAAGTAGAAGACGGTCGGCCAGCTGAGCTGGGCGGCGATGACCACCCCGACCAGCATGCCCACGGCGCCCCAGAACATGGTGGCGATGACGCCTGCCCGGATGACGCCGTCCATGTAGCGGTCCGGCTCGTCCCGCAGCAGCTCGGAGCCGAGGCCGGCGGTGATGGCGAAGCCGCCGACCACGGCGGCGGCGACGAAGATCAGGCTGTGCAGGCGAAACAGCGGGTCGTCGGTCAGGCCGGCGGCCAGCGTCATCACCAGGCCGCCGACGACGGTGAGGATCAGCAGGAGCACGGCGCCCGGCGCCGGCCGATAGCGATCCAACAGAGCAGTGGACATGGACGATCCTCAATAAGGCTTGCCGCTTCATCGCCGCTGAGGCCCCGGGCCGCCTTGATCTGGATCAAGGCGCCGACGGCGCGGACACGCGAGGGTGGGTTAAGAAGAGGATTGCCCCCATGCCGCGCGCCCTGACCGCTTCCCTGGCCGTCTCGACCGATGAGCTGCTGCAACTGGCGGCGGGTCTGTCCGGAGTGGCGGCCACCACCCTCTGGCTGTCGGTGGATCTGCTGACCGCCAGCGCGCCCGAACTCTGCAGCGCGACGCCAAGTCTGCTGGCCCATTGCGCCCTGTGCCTGCCGGCCGCCGTGACCACCCTGGCCGCCGTGGTCAGCGGCTGCGTGCTGCTGTACCGCAACCTGACCGCCTGACGGCCGCTCAAAACGCCCGCCGGCCGGGGCTTTGGGCAATATGTATAGACATATTCACCCGTCCCGACGGCCCTCGACGGGCGCCCGGCCGCGGGCGTTGCCCGCCGCGTAGCCCTTTCGACCAACAGGCCCCGCGCCTCGACCAACCCGCCGACCTACGCCCCAGGCCACGATCGCGCCGCTCGGACCCACGCCAAAGCCAACGGGCCCTGGGGTTTGGCCCGCTTTGCGCGGCCTTCCGGCGGCGCCGGCTTTTTTGTTGGCCTGGCCGGCGGCGGTATAATGGTCGCCCGCTTCGATCGTCAGGCCTGGAGACCGAACCCTAGTCGCTGGTCCGGCCGTCGAAGGGTTCGGGCGCGCGGGCGGCGTCGGCGAAGCTGTCGTGGACCAGGCCGTCGCGATGCTCGGGCGGACCATAGAGGGTGTAGAACCTCAGCGGCTCGTCGCCGATGTTGACGATGTTGTGCCGGGCCCCGGCCGGGACCAGGACGACGTGGTCCTCCTCGACCGGCGTGCGGACGCCGTCGATGAACACCGCCCCCTCGCCGTCGATGAACTGGAAGAACTGGTCGTGGCCCAGGTGAGTCTCCAGCCCGATCTCCTCGCCGGGGAGCAGGCGCATCAGCACCAGCTGCAGGTGGCGGCCGGTGTAGAGGACCCGGCGGAAGGCCTCGTTGGCGTCCGCGAGATCCTCGATGTCGTCGATGAATCCCTTCACCTCGCGCTCCCTTCAAGAAACCTGTCCCGCTTGTGCGCCGGTTCCGACGGGGCCGCCTTGATCCTGGTCAAACCCGGGCGGCCTTGATCCCGGTCAATGCGCTGCCCGCCCCACCGGCTCAGACCAAGGCCAAACAGGAGTCCCCGAATGCCCATGATGAAGGCCGCCATCTTCGCCGAGCCGGGCCGCATCGTGCTCGCCGACAAGCCGATCCCGGACGTCGGGCCGCTCGACGCCCTGCTGCGGATCACCACCACCACCATCTGCGGCACCGACGTCCATATTCTGAAAGGCGAGTATCCCGTCGAGCGCGGCCTGACGGTCGGACACGAACCGGTCGGGGTGATCGAGAAGCTGGGCTCGGCCGTGCGCGGCTACCGCGAGGGCCAGCGGGTCATCGCCGGGGCGATCACCCCCAGCGGCTATTCCAACGCCTGTCTCTGCGGCCGATGCAGCCAGGACGGCCCGGACTCGCCGCATGGCTGGAAGCCGCTGGGCGGCTGGCGACTGGGCAACACCATCGACGGCTGCCAGGCCGAGTATGTCCTGATCCCGGACGCCATGACCAACCTGTCGCCGATCCCCGATGGCCTGACCGACGAGCAGGTGCTGATGTGCCCCGACATCATGTCGACCGGCTTCAGCGGAGCCGAACGCGGCGGCGTCAAGGTCGGCGACAGCGTGGCGGTGTTCGCCCAAGGACCGATCGGCCTCTGCGCCACCGCCGGGGCCAGGCTGCTGGGCGCCTCGACCATCATCGCCGTCGACCGCCTGCCCGGCCGGCTGGCCGTGGCTCGCGCCATGGGCGCCGATCATGTGGTCAACGCCGCCGAACAGGATCCGGTCGAGGCGATCATGGCCATCACCCAGGGGCGCGGCGTCGATGTGGCGGTCGAGGCGCTGGGGACCCAGGCCACCTTCGAGGCGGCCCTGCGGGTGCTGCGGCCGGGCGGGACCCTGTCCAGCCTCGGCGTCTATTCGTCGGACCTGACCCTGCCGCTCGGTCCGTTCCTGTCCGGGCTGGGCGACCACACCATCGTCACCAGCCTCTGCCCGGGCGGCAAGGAGCGGATGCGCCGGCTGATGGAGGTGGTCGCCATGGGCCGGGTGGATCTGGGCGCCCTGGTCACCCACCATTTCCGGCTGGACGACATCGAGGCCGCCTACGAGCTGTTCGGCAATCAGCGGGACGGCGTCCTCAAGGTGGCCATCACCCCCTGACGGCGCAAAGAAAATCGCCCCGGGGAGCGGGGGGCTCCCCGGGGCGCTACGCTGGCCGGAGTCGTCGGGGGAGAGTTGCTCGGCCGGCGGCACTAACCATAGATTGCAATACTTGGGCGACTCCCGCTTTGATCCACATCAAGGATCGCCCACCCCGGTCGTGTTTTATCTGGCCTCGAGGGGTTCCTCGCCCCTAGGTAGTTTCCCTTAGGGGCCCTCCCTTAAGCGCAGGCCACGAATTTCGGCCGCGCCCCATCGGCCTTAGCGATTGACCGTCGCCAAGGGAGACTTCCGATGACCGCCGTCAGCTTCAGCCCGACCCTCGCCGCCGCCCCGCCGCCTTGCGACGACCTGGGGCAGGTCGGCGTGCGGATGAGCTTCGCGCCCGGCGAGGAGATCTACGCCCAGGACGAAGAGGCCGACATGATCTACCGGGTGGTCCGCGGCGCGGTCCGCACGACCCGCCTGCTCAGCGACGGCCGCCGCCAGATCGGCGACTTCTACTACGCCGGCGACCTCGTCGGCCTGGAGGCCGGCCCGGCCCACCGGTTCTCGGCCGAGGCCCTGGGGACCTGCGAGATCCTGGTCATCCGCAAGTCGGCGCTGAAGCACTACGGCGACGAGGGCGTCAGGATCGAACGGCTGATCTGGAGCGAAACCGCCCGCGCCCTGCAGCGCACCCAGGAGCATGTCATGCTGCTGGGCCGCAAGTCGGCCTGCGAAAAGGTCGCCAGCTTCCTGCTCGACATGGCCAACCGCTTCCGCGGCGAGGTGGCCGAGCTGCCGATGGGCCGCCAGGACATGGCCGACTATCTCGGCCTGACCATCGAGACGGTGTCGCGGATGGTCACCCAGCTGCAGGGCGAGGGCCTGGTCCGCTTCCTCGGCTGCCGTCGCTTCGAGGTGCGCAACCGGGCCGGACTGACCTGCCTCGTCGAGGCCTGATCCCATCCGGTCCAAGGCCTGTTAGGGTGCGGGTGAGACCTGCACGGGACGGGACGAATCGTGATCTCAGCCAAAGCCTGGCCGGACTGGAGCGCGGCCAACGCCGACGGGCGGTTCGGCTATGCGGCGGCCATCCTGGGCGCGCTGGCGACCTTCGCCTGCCACGCCCTGCTGGCCCCCTATCTCGACGGCCACACCCTGTTCGTCATCTACGTCCCCGCCGTGCTGGTCGCCTCGGGCTTCGGCGGCTGGGCCCCCGGGCTGCTGGCGACCGGGTTCGGCCTGGGGATCAGCGCCCTCTTCCTGCGCGGCGCCCTGGTCTCCGACCCCGGAAACCTGATCAGCACGGCGGCCTTCGTGCTTCTGGGACCGCTGATCGCCTATGGCGGCGACCGGCTGCGGCAGCGCACCCGCGCCAGCCTGTCCCAGCAGGCCCACCTGGAATCGATCCTGGCCACGGTCCCCGAGGCGATGATCGTCATCGACGAGCACGGGCTGATGCGCTCGTTCAGCGCCGCCGCAGTCGATCTGTTCGGCTGGTCCCCGCAGGAGGCCGTCGGGCGCAACGTCAGCATCCTGATGCCCGCGCCTTACCGGGCCGAGCACGATGGCTACCTGCTGCGCTACCTGACCACCGGCGAGCGGCGGATCATCGGCATCGGCCGCATCGTCGTCGGCGAGCGCAAGGACGGCTCGACCTTCCCGATGGAGCTGTCGGTCGGCGAGGCGGTCGTCGGCCACGACCGGTTCTTCACCGGCTTCGTCCGCGACCTCACCGAGCATCGCGACCAGGAGCGGCGGCTGCAGGAACTGCAGTCGGAACTGGTCCATGTCTCCCGCCTCACCGCCATGGGCGAGATGGCCTCGTCCCTTGCCCATGAGCTCAACCAGCCCCTGTCGGCCATCGCCAACTATCTGAAGGGGTCGGTGACCATGCTGCGGGCGGAGGCGCCGGACCTCGTGCGGCTCGGCGACGTGCTCGACCGCGCCGCCGACCAGGCCCTGCGGGCCGGCGACATCATCAAGCGGCTGCGCGAGTTCGTCGCCAAGGGCGAGACCGAACACACCCTGGAGGATCCGGCCAGGCTGATGGAGGAGGCCAGCGCCCTGGCCCTGGTCGGCGCCCGCCAGAAGGGCTTCCGCGTGGCGCTGAAGTTCGCCCGCGACCTCGGCCTGGTCATCGTCGACAAGATCCAGGTCCAGCAGGTGGCCCTCAACCTGATCCGCAACGCCCTTGACGCCATGGAAGGCGGCGAGCGCCGCGACCTGACCATTTCGCTCGGGCCGGCGGAGGACCGGATGGTCGTGGTCTGCGTGACCGACACCGGTCCGGGCGTCAGCCCGGAGGTGCGGGAACGGCTGTTCCAGCCCTTTGTCACCACCAAGGCCAGCGGCATGGGCGTCGGTCTGTCGATCTGCCGCACCATCGTCGAGGCCCACGGCGGCCGCATCTGGGTGGAGGACAACCCCAAGGGCGGCGCCACCTTCGCCTTCACCCTGCCCCTTGCCGACCAGGAAGCCGCCCATGACGTCTAGGCCCACGGTGCATGTCGTCGACGACGACGAAGCCATGCGCGACTCCCTGGCCTTCATGCTGGAGATGAGCGGCTTCACGCCCGTGCTGTATGACTCGGCGGACGCCTTCCTGTCGGCGCCGCCGGCGGGCGCCGAGGGCTGCGTGCTGACCGACGTCCGCATGCCGGGGATGTCCGGGATCGATCTGGCCCGGCATCTGACGGCGCAGCGCTTCGGCCTGCCGATCATCGTCATGACCGGCCATGGCGACGTTCCCCTGGCCGTGGAGGCGATGAAGGCCGGCATCGCCGACTTCATCGAAAAGCCCTTCTCGGACGAGGTCCTGGTCCGCGCCATCCGCTCGGCGATCAGCCGGCCGGTTCCGGGCGGCGACCAGGCGCGGCAGGAGGCCCTCGACCGTCTGGCCGGCCTCTCGCCCCGGGAACGCGACGTGCTGGCCGGGGTGGTGGCCGGCAAGGCCAACAAGGTGATCGCCTTCGAGCTGCAGATCAGCGCCCGGACGGTCGAAATCTACCGCGCCAACATGATGGCCAAGACCGGCGCGCGGAACATGGCGGAACTGATGCGCATCGCGCTGGCGGCGGGCCTCTAGCCTCCCCGCGCCCTCACCCCTTGGGACAGACCGCGTCGCCCTCGTTGGAGGCCAGACGGACGGTTTCGAAGGCGATGGTCAGCGGGCCCGTCGTCTTCAGGCCGAACGGTTGGTCGACGGCCGCGACGTCGGCGCCGGCGTCGCGCAGGCAGGAGAGGCGGACCTTGAAGGTGCGCCATTGGCCGAGCGGCGCGTCCTTGAGCAGGCCCGTCAGGTCGACCGAGCCGCCCCCCAGCGTCAGGCGCACGGTCCCTTCCGGACGGCGGTCGAGGCGGTAGCGGAAGCTGATGGCCATCTCGCCGTTGGTCTGGCGGGTCAGGTCGATGGGCGCGGCGACGATCAGGGCATGGCCCTCGCCAGGCCCGAAGGTCAGCAGCCGGGCCGATTCCTGGGCAGAGCCATCAACGGCCTGCACCGCCACGACGCCGCGCGGCGAGCGGCCGGTGTTTTCCTGGCCGAGGCGGAACTCGCCGCCGGCGTCGCGCAGCATCAGCGACCAGGGCGGCACGAAGCGGCCGTCGACGAAGTAGTCGGCGACGCTCGAGGCGGCGGCGGCGACGCCGCTGTCCTCGGACAGCAGGCCGACCTTGGCCGGGGCGGCGTAGCGCAGGCCATAGCCGTAGGCGAACTGCGGGTCGTAGCCGGGCTGGCCGACGTTGAGCGGCTGGCCGGCGGCGTTCCTGGGCCAGGAGAAGCTGAGTTTGCCCTGGAAGTCGTGGCGGGCCTTGCCGCTGGCGTCGCCGACCAGCACGTCGGCGATGCCGCCGCCCTCGCTGCCGGGCAGCCAGGCGGCGACGAAGGCGTCGGACTGGTTGATCTCAGGATTGGTCCACAGCGGCCGGCCGGAGAGGAAGACCGAGACGGTCGGGATGCCCGCCGCCTTGAGGCGCTTGAGGATGGCAAGCGGCTCCTCGGGCTTGAAGTCGAGGGTGTCGACGTCGCCCTGGAACTCGGCATAGGGGGTCTCGCCGAAGACGACGATGGCGACGTCGGGCCTGGCGGTGAAGCTGCCGTCGGGGCTGAGGGTCGCCCGGCCGCCGCCGGCCCGGACCGCCTCGTTGACGCCGTCCCAGATCGACTGGCCATTGGGGAAGTCGGCCTTGCTGTTGCCGGTGCCCTGCCAGGTGAGGGTCCAGCCGCCCGCGGCCTGGCCGATGTCGTCGGCGGTTCCGGCCACCAGCACCTTGGCGCCGGCCTTGATCGGCAGGACGGAGCCTTCGTTCTTCAGGAGGACGAGGGACTTGCGCACCGCTTCGCGGGCCAGGGCGCGGTGGGCCGGCGAGCCCAGCTGGTCGAACTTGCCTTCGACGGGGCGTTCGGCGCGGAACAGGCCGGCCTTGACCTTGGCGCGCAGGATGCGGCGGACGGCCTCGTCCAGGCGGGCGGCCGGGATCTCGCCCGAGCGGGCCTGGGCCAGGGTGTTGGCGTACAGCGGCTTCCAGCTGTCGGGAGCCATGAACATGTCGATGCCGGCGTTGAAGGCCAGGGCGCAGCTTTCGTTGGAACAGCCGGCCAGCTGGCCGTGGGCGTTCCAGTCGCTGACCACGAAGCCGTCGAAGCCCAGCGGGCCGCGCAGCACGTCCGTCAGGATGGTCTGGTTGCCCGAATGCTTGACCCCGTTCCAGCTGGAGAAGCTGGCCATGATCGACAGCACTCCGGCGTCGACCGCCTGGGTGTAGCCGGAGAGGTGGATGTCGATCAGCTCCTGCTCGGAGCCCTTGAAGTCGCCCTGGTCATGGCCGCCGTCGGTGCCGCCGTCGGCCAGGAAGTGCTTGGCCGAGCCGGCGATATGGCCGGGGGCCAGCGGGTTCTTGGTCAGTTTGCCCTGCAGGCCGAGCGTCATCGGCCCGGCGTAGCTGCGGGCGATCTCCGGGTTCTCGCCATAGCCCTCGTAGGCGCGGCCCCAGCGGTCATCGCGCGGCACGGCCAGGGTGGGGCCGAAGGTCCAGTCGGCGCCGGTGACCGCCACCTCCATGGCCGTCGCCTCGCCGATGCGGCGGATCAGGTCCGGGTCGCGGGCGGCGCCGAGGCCGACATTGTGCGGGAAGAGGGTGGCCCCGACGACATTGTTGTGCCCGTGCACGGCGTCGATGCCATAGATCAGCGGGATGGCCGCCCCACCCCGCTTGGCGTTGGCTTCGCGATAGGCCCGGGCCAGGTCGACCCAGGCCTGGGGCGAGGCCCGCTCGTTACCGCCCGGCGAGGAGTTGCCGCCGGCCAGGATGGAGCCGAGCGGATAGGTCAGCAGCTCTTCCGGCTTGATCGCCGAGATGTCGGCCTGGATGGTCTGGCCGACCTTTTCCTCCAGGGTCATGCGCGACATCAGCTCGGTGACGAAGGCCTCGGTGGCCGCGTCGCTCATCGCCGCCGGGCTGGCGGCTTTGGGCCAGAGGGCCGGATGGGCGCGGGCGGCGTCGGTGACGATCGAGGCGGCCGGCGCGACGTAGTCGACCGGGGCGGGCCGCGGCGTCTGGGCCGTGGCGCAGCCGGCGACGAGCGCGGCCAGGCTGGCGGAAAGGGCGAGACGGCGGATCAGGGACATGGGAGCGACCACAGCTATGGGCAGGCGCTGAAAAGCGCCGCGCCGGAAGCGGGGTCCGCAAAAGCCTGTACGTTCCGCTCCCGGAGCCGGTTCTAAAGACCCGCCCTCGTTTTACCTGTGCGTACTTGATCCACCCATGGCAAACGTGTCAACTTGAATTGGTAGCGCTAACATTTTTGTCGCGCACTGATGCAGAAGGGCGGCCAACCGCCTCGCACCGGAGGAAACGAGACGTGAGCTTGCGCTTGACCCGCCGGGGCCTCGCCGCCCTGCCCCTGGCCGCCACCCTGCTGGCCCCGGGCGCGTGGGCGCAGGCGACGACGGCCGGCTACCGCTGGCGGGACGTCAAGGTCGGCGGCGGCGGCTTCATCCCGGGGATCGTCTTCAGCCCGGCCGAGAAGGGCCTGGCCTATCTGCGCTCGGACATGGGCGGCGCCTATCGCTGGGACGCCGGCCAGGGCCGCTGGATCCCCCTGCAGGAAGGTGAGCCGATCTCCAGCTACTATGGGATCGAGAGCATCGCCCCCGACCCGCGCGACCCGGAGGTGGTCTACGCCGCCGTCGGCATGCACCGGCGCGGCGAGGCGGCCATTCTGCGCTCGGCCGATCGTGGGACGACCTGGAAGACCATCCCCGTCTCCTTCCCGATGGGCGGCAATGAGGATGGCCGGGGCCTGGGCGAGCGGCTGGCCATCGATCCGGACGCGACAAACACCCTCTACTTCGCCTCCCGCCACAACGGCCTGCAGCGCAGCCTCGACAAGGGCGAGACCTGGAAGAAGGTCGCCAGCTTCCCCCTGCCCGGCCGGGGCGTGCCGGCCGAGGGGCCGACCAACGGCGGCTTGAGCTTCGTGGTCTTCGGCAAGGGGACGATCTTCGTCGGCGTCGCCGACGCGGGGCCGCACCACCTCTACCGCTCGGACGACAAGGGCAGGAGCTGGACGCCGGTGGCGGGCGGTCCCGACGCGAAGTTCTCGGCGGCCAAGGCGGCCGTCGACGGCCGCGGCGTGCTCTATGTCACCTACACCCTCGGCATCGGCCCCAATGACGTGACCGGCGGGGCGGTCTGGCGGCTGGACGGCAAGGGCTTCAGCGACATCACCCCGCCCAGGCCCTCGGGCGGCTTCATGGGGGTGGCGGTCGATCCGACCCGGCCGGGAACCCTTGTGGTCTCGACCCTCAACCGCTGGCAGCCGGGCGACACCCTGTGGCGGACCACCGACGACGGCCAACACTGGACCAGCCTGCGCGAGCACGCGCGGCACGACGTCAGCGCCACACCCTTCCTCAACTGGGGCAACGCCAGGCCCGACTTCGGCTGGTGGATGGCGGCCCTGGCCATCGACCCCTTCGACCCCGACCATGCCGTCTATGCGACCGGCGCGACCGTCTATGCGACCCGCAACCTGTCAGCCGCCGACAGCGGCAAGCCGACCGACTGGAAGCCCTGGGTCGAAGGCATCGAGCAGACGGCGGTGATCACCCTGGTCAGCCTGCCCGACGGTCCGCCGCTGCTGACCGGCTTTGGCGACATCTCCGGCTTCACCCATGAGGACCTGAGCGTCTCGCCGAAGCTGCAGTTCACCACCCCGGTGTTCGCCAACACCAACCAGATCGACTACGCCGGACTGAAACCCAACATCGTGGTGCGCAGCGGCACGCCGCACGAGGGCGTCGGCTCGGCGGGCCACGACGGCGCGACCCTGGCCTGGTCGGACGACTTCGGCCGCAGCTGGAAGTCCCTGGGCCGGCCCAAGCCGGCCGGCGTGGCGCAGTCGCAGGACGATCCGCGCATGGACCTCTACCGCGACGCCCCGATCCTGGTCTCGGCCGATGGCGCCACCTTCGTCCTCTGCACGCCGCAGGTGATGTATTCCGACGACCAGGGCCGGACCTGGAAGCCGAGCCAGGGCCTGCCGGCCGGGGCGCGGCCGGTGGCCGACCGCAGGGACCCGCTCTTGTTCTACGCCCTCGACTTCCAGGCCCGGACCTGGCGGGTCAGCGTCGATGGGGCCCGCAGCTTCGCCCCCGTGCCCAGCCGAGGGCTGCCGCCCGGCCTGGCCGCCGACCGGCCGACCTGGCGCGAGAAGGCCTTCCCGCTGAAGGTCACGCCCGGGCGCGACGGGGACCTGTGGTACGTCTCGGCCCAGGGCCTGTACCACACCGTCGATGGCGGCATGGTCTTCGAGCGGGTCGACGGCGGCCTGGAGGTCGAACTCATGGACTTCGGCAAGGCCCCGCCCGGCAGCCGCTATCCGGCCCTGTTCGCCATCGGCCGGCGCGGCGGGACGCGGGGGGTGTTCCGCTCCGATGACCGCGGCAAGAGCTGGATCCAGGTCAACGACGCCGCCCACCAGTGGGGCCGCCGGTTCCGGGCCATCGCCGGAGATCCGCGCGTGTTCGGCCGGGTCTATGTCGCCACCGACGGTCGGGGCGTCGTCTATGGGGAGCCTGCCGCATGACTCTGTCTCGCCGCCATCTGCTGCAGGCCGCCGCCGCCCTGCCCGCCCTGGCCGGTTGCGCCACGGCCAGTGCGCCGCCGACGAAGTTCGAGGCCAGCTGGGACTCGCTGATCGCCGGCTACAGGACGCCGGACTGGTTCCGCGACGCCAAGCTCGGCATCTGGGCGCACTGGGGGCCGCAGTGCCAACCCGAGTTCGGCGACTGGTACGGCCGGCTGATGTACGTCCAGGGCAGCGCCCAGTACGAGCATCACCTCAAGACCTACGGCCATCCCTCCAAGGTCGGCTTCATGGAGATCATGAACCAGTGGAAGGCGGAGGCCTGGAATCCGGAGGAGCTGCTCGACCTCTACCAGGCGGCCGGCGCCCGCTACGTGATGGCGATGGCCAACCACCACGACAACCTCGACATGTTCGACTCGCCCCACCCCTGGAACACCCTGAAGGTGGGGCCCAAGCGCGACATCGTCGGAATCTGGGAGAAGGCCGTGCGGGCCCGGGGCCTGCGCTTCGGCGTCTCCAACCATGGCGCCCACGCCTGGCACTGGTGGCAGACGGCCTACGGCTACGACGCCGAGGGCCCGATGAAGGGCCAGCGCTACGACGCCTATCGGCTGACCAAGGCCGACGGCAAGGGCAAGTGGTGGGAAGGTCTGGATCCCCAGCAGCTCTACACGGGTCCGAGCTTCGCGCCGCCCGACGGCCTGAACTCGATCGCCGGGATGAACGCCTGGCACGACGCCCGCGACGGCCAGTGGCTGGAGACCCTGCCGCCGAACAATCCCGCCTTCGTGCAGTCCTGGGCTGTCCGCCAGAAGGCGCTGGTCGACCTCTACCGGCCGGACATGGTCTATTTCGACAACCACGGCCTGCCGCTGGAGCAGTATGGGCTGGAGGCCACGGCCTACTATTACAACGCCAGCCTGGCCTGGCGCGGCGAGCTGCCGGTGGTCAACGGCAAGCGGCTGCCGCCGGAGCGGCGGCGCGGCGTCGTCGAGAGCGTCGAGCGCGGCTTCAGCGACGAATTGATGCCCGAGCCCTGGCAGACCGACACCTGCATCGGCGACTGGCACTACAATCGCGCCCGCTTCACGCACCACTACTACGTTCCGGCCGCCAGCGTTGTTCAGCGGCTCTGCGACGTGGTGGCCAAGAACGGCAACCTGCTGCTCAACATCCCGATGCGGGGCGATGGCAGCATCGACGCCGACGAGCGGGCCATCCTGGGGGACATCGCCGCCTGGGTGGCGGTCAACGGCGAGGCCATCTTCGCCTCCCGGCCCTGGCATCGCTTCGGCGAGGGCCCGACGCACGTGCAATCGGGCAACCAGAATGAAGAGCACGCACGGCCGTGGACGAGTGAAGACATCCGCTTCACCACGCGCGCCGGAACTCTCTACGCCATCGCTCTCGACTGGCCGGCCGACGGTAAGCTCGCGATCCGTTCGCTGGGGCTCAAGGCCCTGGACGGCAAGCGGGTAGAGGCGGTGCAGCTGCTGGGCGCCGACGCCGTCCCCTTCGTCCAGACCGACGCCGCCCTGACCGTCACCCTGCCAGACCGCCGGCCTGTCGCCTTTGTCCCGGCCTTGAAGGTGCTGGGCGCCAACCTCGTCTGACCTGGAGAGCCCCATGAAGCCCATCCTCGCCGCCGCCATCGCCGCCGTGCTGGCCCTCGGGGGCCCCGCCCTCGCCCAGACCCCGGCTGCGCCGGCCGCGCCGCCAGCGCAGAAGAAGATGGTCGACTATCTGATCAACCGGCCGTTCGTCGACGGCTGGTACAGCTGGGGCCTGACCCCCGCGCCGACGCCCCAGGCGACGACCGGCGTGACCGGCGGCAAGGCCCTGGCCTTCGAGGTCAAGAAGGCCGGCCAGCCCTGGGACGTCGGGGTGGTGATGCCCAACACCGGCGCCATCAAGAAGGGTGACATCGTCCTGGTGGCGGTGTGGGTGCGGCGGGCCAGCGGTCCGGCCGGGAGCAAGGTGCCCCTGCTGCTGCTGGAGGGCGCCGACGAGCCGAAGGTCACCCTGGCCAAGGCCCAGGACGTGCCGCTCGGCGAAGGCTGGCAGATGATCTACGCCTCCGGCCAGGCGACCACCGACTTCGCCGCCGGCAAGTCCACCGTCATCCTGCAGATCGGCCGCGACGCCCAGACCCTGGAGCTGGGCCCGGCCCTGGTCTTCGACTTCGGGCCGGACTACGACCCGGCCCGCCTGCCGGTTAATCCGCCCGGCTGACGGTGGTCAGCTCGAACGGCGCCGCCGGCAGGCCGGCGGGGCCGAACAGGTTGCAGACCGGGCTGTCGCCCCAGCAGTAGCGCACCAGCTTGGGGGCCGGGCCGGTGAAGGGGATGCGCAGCTGCGGTCCCTCAAGGCGGCCGTCGGCCCAGCGGCAGGCGCCGTCGGCGTCACACAGCTGCAGCCCCACCACCCGGTCCGAGCCAAAGGTGACCAGGCCCGCGCCGACCGTGTAGTCGACCATCACCGCATCGGCCCCGAGCAGGGCGCGCACCGGCTCCGGCGACGAGGGCGTGGCCGCCTTGCCGTAGGCGACCCGTTCGGCGGCCAGGGCCAGGCGGCGGCCGACCTCCTGCTTGTTGGTCGGGTGGATGTCGTAGGGGTCGCCGATGTCGATGGCGACGGCCAGGCCGGCGTGCGGGTCGGTGTCGACCGTCCGGCGTTGGACCTCGCGGGTCTCGGCCCAGATCGAGCGGACCGGCTCGGCCTGGCGCGGGCCGAAGCCGGCCAGCTGGACGATCAGGAACGGCATGTCGGGCCGTTCGAACCGCTGGCGCCAGTCGTCGATCATCCCGGGCAGCAGCTTGGCGTAGCCGGGCGGATCGCCGACGTTGGCCTCGCCCTGGTACCAGGCGGCGCCGGCCAGGCCGTAGGGGCCCAGCGGGGCGATCATGCCGTTGTAGAGGGTGGTGGTGCCGCTGCCGCCGACCCAAGGGGTGCGGGGCAGGTTGGCCAGCGCATGGAGCGGGGCCGAGACCTTGTAGCGCCAGGGCTGGTCGAGGGTGACGCTGGTCCCGTCCGCGAAGCGCAGCCGCTTTTCCTTGGCCGGCCCCCAGGCGCCGCCGCCGCCGCCGGTGTCGAGGACGCCGATGGCGATGCTGTTCTGGCCGGCCTTCAGGGTTCCGACCGGCAGGGCGTAGGCGCGCGGGGCGACCCATCCCTCCTGGCTGCCGACCCATTTGCCGTTGACGAAGGTGCGATCGGCGTCGTCGACCGGGCCAAATTCCAGGGTCGCCGCCTGCCGCGCCTGGGCGGCGGTCAGGGTGACACCGGTGCGCAGCCAGACCGCGCCGTCAAATGAGGCCAGGGCTGGGACCGTGCCCTCCCAGAAGCCTTCCGCCGGGATGGGCTGCCAGTCGCGGTCGTCCAGCTTGGGCGAGGACCACGGGACCTTGGCGCGCGAGCCTGGGTCATTGCGGCTCCACCAATCGCCGGCCAACTTGTCCCAATAGGCCCGGCCCTCGTCCGGCGAACGGGCATAGATGGCCAGGGTGGAGAGCTGTTGGTCGTAGGCGCCGTTGCGGCGCAGGGCCGCCTCGCTCATCCAGTCCTCGATGATCGAACCGCCCCATGAGGCGGCGATCAGCCCGACCGGCACGCCCTCGCTCTGGCGCAGGCGCTTGCCCATGAAGAAGCAGGCGGCGGAGAATTCGCGGGCCGTATCGGGGGCCGAGACCTGCCAGCGGCCGACCTGGCCGGTCGCGGGAGCCGGCTGGCTGGAGCGGCCGACCAGGAACAGGCGCAGGTTCGGATCACCGGCTCCGGCCAGTTCGCCGTCGGCGTTGGCGACCTGGCGAACCTGGAACTCCATGTTCGACTGGCCCGAGCAGAGCCAGACGTCGCCGACCATGACGTCGGTCAGCTTTTGGCTCTGGCCGGCGGCGCTGGCCTCAAGGTCGTAGGGACCGCCAGGCGCGGGGGCCGGCACGTTCGCCCGCCAGCGGCCGTCCGCGCCAGCGCGAGCCGGGACTTGCTTTCCGGCCAGACTGACCGTGACCTCTGCCCCGGGCGCAGCCGTACCCCAGACCGGGATCGGTCGACCACGCTGCAGGACGGCATGGTCCTGGAACATCGGGTCCAGCAGCGGCGTCTGAGCCGCCGCCGCGCCGCCTAAGGCGCTGGCCGCCAGCAGGGCGGCGACGAACAGGCGCTTCATTTGCGCACCTCGATGGCCGCGCCGCTGTACTGCACCGTCTTCTGGGCCGGGGCGTCGAAGTCGCCGGCCTTAGCGTTCGGGCCGGAGATCCAGCGGACGTTGATGGTCCGCTGCGCCGCCATGCCGGGGTAGGAGCCCTGGCGCGCGCCGATGGTCAGCACGCCCTTCTTCTGGTCCCAGCGGATCGGGATGCGGGAAAACTCGCCGCGCTCGTAGCCATAGGACAGGCCCTGGTCCTCGTAGAGTTCGAACGACCCGTCGGCCCCGACATAGACCAGCAGGGTGAGCGGCCCATCGAGCTTCTCGCCGGTATGCTGGATGGCCGGGCCGGTCGGCAGGATCGAACCGGCGCGGACGAAGACCGGGATGCGGTCCATCGGCGCGTCGACCTTGGCCTCGGTCCCGCCCTTGAACTTCTGGCCGGTCTCGAAGGCGTACCAGTCGCCGCCGGCCGGGAAGTAGACCTGGCGGCCGCGGGCCTTGTAGCTGTGGACCGGGGCGACCATCAGGGCCGGGCCGAACATGTACTGGTCGGCGATGTCACGGACCTTCTTGTCGGCGGCGAAGTCCATGATCAGGCCGCGCATTATGGTGCCGTCACGGCCGTAAGTGTCGCCGGCCAGGGTGTAGATGTAGGGCATCAGCCGGTAGCGGGTGCGCAGCTGCTTGGCGTAGGCGTCGTAGAGGGGCGTGCCCGGCTTGGCGAGGTTGTAGACCTCGCGCAGCGGGAATTCGCCATGCGAGCGGAACACCGGCGACCAGGCTCCGAACTGGAACCAGCGCAGGTTCAGCTCGTCCCATTCGGCCTGGTCCTCGGGCTTCATGGTCTTGGCCGAGTAGCGGGACTCGACGGCGAAGCCGCCGATGTCATGGGTCCAGTTGGTCAGGCCCGACATGTTGGTGTTCACCCCGGCCGAGATCTGGTCGCCCAGGTCATCCCAGCGGGCCACCACGTCGCCCGACCACAGGGTCGAGCCGGTACGCTGCAGGCCGCCCCAGGCCGAACGGGTCAGGATGTAGGTGCGCACGTCCGGCTGCTCGGCGCGGAAATGCTTGTAGACGTTCTCGGCGTTGACCAGCGGATAGGAGTTGAACACCAGGGCCCCGGGGCCGATGGCGGTCGGGCCCATGCGCAGGGTGCGCTCGGGGATGTCGAGGTTGGAGTGCATGTCCGGCTCGACCGAATCCAGCCACCAGCCGTCGAAGCCCATGCCCTTGAAGCTGTCGCTCATCTGCTTCCAGTAGAGCTCGCGGGCGGCCGGCAGGTAGGGATCGTAGAAGCTGTTGGCGTAGCCGGGGCCGACCCAGTCGCGGGCCCCGGCCTCGACGTTGCGGGTGTACATGCCGCCGATGGCGTCGAGCTGCTTGTAATGCTCCGTGGTCGGATAGAACTTCGGCCAGACCGAGATGATGATGTTGGCGTCCAGGTCGTGGACGTCCTTGACCATCTTGGCGGGGTCGGGGAAGCGCTTCTTGTCGAACTGGTGCGAACCCCAGGCGTCCTCGGGCCAGTAGAACCAGTCCTGGACGATGTTGTCGATCGGCAGGCCCAGGCGGCGGTATTCCTTGACCGTGTCGACCACCTCGGCCTGGGTGTTGTAGCGCTGGCGGCTCTGCCAGAAGCCGTAGGCCCAGCGGGGCAGCATCACCGACTTGCCGGTCAGGCCGCGATAGCCGGCGATGACCTCATCGAGGTTGTCGCCCGCCACATAGTAGTAGTCGACCGAGCGGCCGACCTCGGAGGCGAAGGACAGAGCGCCCTGGTCGGCGGCCGGCAGCGGGTCCTGGTGGCGCAGCGCGATGTAGCCGTCGGCGGGGATCCACTCGACCTTGATCGGCACGCGCTTGCCGGCCGGCAGCTTGACCTGGAAGTCGTGGTTGAAGGGGTTCCAGTTCTGGCGCCAGCGGTCCATGACCAGCTTGCCGTCGATCCAGACCTTCACATAGCTGGAGGAGTAGAGGCGGAACTTGTGCTCGCCGGCGGTGGCGGTCTCGATGCTGCCTTCCCAGACGACCTTGACGCCGTCCTGGCCGGACTTGCCCATATCGCCGACCTGCACCGGCTGACCGGGCTGGGCCTTGAAGCCTTCCGGCCAGCGCTGCTGGTCGCGGATGAACTCGTAGTTGATCTGGCCTTCCTGGCGCTGGACCTTGAGCTTGTCGTCCTGGAAGTAGCTGGCCGACAGGCCGCCGAACCGCCCGGTCAGGTCACGGACCATCAGCCGCTCGTCGAGCATGCCGTAGGGCCGGGGATCGCCGAAGCGGGTGATCGAATTGTTGTCCCAGAGGACGCCGTAGTTGCGGCTGGAGACGACGAAGGGGATGCCGACGTCGATGTTGTGCTGGGCCAGCTCAACGTCGTGGCCCTTGTAGTTCATGATCCCCTGCTGGTGCTGGCCCAGGCCATAGAAGGCCTCGTCGTCGGGGCTTTCCCAGACCTGGCGGGTGGCCAGGAAGCGGTGGTCGCCCTTCTGGTCCTCGACGGTCACCGGCCGGATCTCGCGGCTGCCGGCGCGTTCGGCCAGCACTTCGCGGCCCTTGGCGTCGAGGAAGCGCACCGCGCCGGTGGCCTGGCTGACCTCGACGGCGGCCTGGGCGGTCTTCAGCACCACCTTGTCGCCCTGAACCTCGACCTCGAACGGCGTGTCGGTCGAGGGCTTGGCGGTGACCATCAGGCTGGGCGGCAGGTCGAAGCTGGCGTCCTCGACGGCAGTCACCCGGATGATGCGCGGGCCATAGACCTCCAGCCGCAGGCGGCGGGCCGGGCCGGCGTCGGGGGTGACGACGATGCCGCTGGCGGTGCGCTCGAAGGCGGCCTGCGCGGCCACGGCCGGCGCCGGCGCGACGATGGCGCCGACACTCAAGGGCGCGGCCAGCAGGACCGCGGCGAACAGGCGGCGGACGATAGTCAGGGTCATGGCGTACTCGTCGAAAAAGAGGACGGTCAGTAGGTGGCGGTGATCACCCGCAGCAGGCGCGGGCGGTCGGTGAAGTTGAGGCCGTAGTCGGTCTGGTCGCCGTTCCAGAGGCGGTCGAAGACCCACCGGCCCTCGGCGTCGAAATGGCCTTCCTCGTAGCGGACGACCATGCGGCGCTTGCCGCCGGGCTTGGCCTTAAAGTCGATGCGGGCCCAGTAGCCGGTCAGCAGGAACTCGTTCGGCGCGACCTGGGCGACGATGGCGCCGCCGCGCGGCTTGTCGGAGCCGGGGACCGGATCGAGGGGGCCGAGCCAGGTCCAGTCGGGCTGGCCGAACTGCCAGCGGCCGAAGCCGACATCGGCCGTCCAGTCGCCAAGGTCCAGGGTCTGGGCGGCGTGATCGTCCGGCTCGGAAACACCCCAGACCTTACCCTCAAGGGCGGCTGCGGCCAGCGCCCGTTGCCAGCCGGCCAGGGTCGCATAGACCTCCCGCACGGGCTTCAGGCTCGGCTCGTCGACGGCCTTGGCGCCAAGCGGGTAGTTGGAATAGCCGGTGTAGTCGACGCCAAAGACCGAGAAGCCGATGCCGCCGCGACCCAGCGTCCGGAAGGCGTAGCGCGGAAACTGCCAGTCGCTGCCGGTCTCGGCGACGAACAGGGCGTTGTCGGCCCGGTCGTAGCGGCCCAGGTGCGCGTCGTAGATGACCGACTTGCGCTCGTAGATGTCGGGCGACAGCAGGTCGATGGCGGGCGCCGCCGCCTGCCAGACCTCGACGACGTTCCAGGTCGGCCCGCCGGAGGCGTAGCTGCCCGGCGCCTGGTCGTTGATCGGATCGCGCAGGGCGGCGTTGACGTACATCGGCAGCGGGTACTGCGCCTTGCCGGCGGCGGCGACGTCGCCGACGTATGACGCGATCGACCAGGCGTGGAAGAACTCGTCGGCGTCCTTGCCGAACACCTGGGCCCAGGTTCCCGGCTTCTTCTTCAGCCGTTCCAGCAGGGCCTTGGGAACCTGGCCCTTGAAGGCCTTCTCGGCGGCGGGCGAATGGTCGCGGACCGTTCCATAGGTGCCGGTCTCGTTCTCCGGCTGGACCATGATGACGGTGCGCTCGGCCTCATCGACCTTCCTGATATGGGCCATCAGGGCGGCGAAGGCCTTGCGGTCGGCGGCGCGGGTCTCGGCGCCGTAGGGCGACAGGGCGTAGGAGTCCGCGCCGTCGACCTTGACCAGCAGGGGGAAGCGTTTGGGGTTCAGCTTGACCCAGGCCGGGGCGTACGCGGGGCTGGTGTTCTTCCAGGTGGCGAACCACAGGAAGACCAGGCGGACCTTGTGCTCGCGGGCCTGGGCGATGGCGTGGTCGACGAAGCTGAAGTCGAACCTGCCCTCCTCCGGCTCCAGCTGCTCCCAGGCGATCGGAATCTGCACGGTGTTGGCGCCGACATAGGCGATGGCCGGCCAGGCCTCGGCCAGGGGGGCGGGGTAGTTGCTGGAATTATTGACCTGGGCGCCGAGGATGACGAACGGCTTGCCGTCGACGATCAGGGCGTGATTGCCGTCCTTGCTGACCAGCTTGGGGATGGGCTGCTGGGCGCTCGCGGGTTGCGCCAGGACCGTCGAGGCGCCGAAGACCATGAAGGCGGCCAGCATACCGGCGCGGATCATCGTTCGGGCCATCCCCGTTGTTCCTCCCAAACTATACCAAAAGAGGCGGGGGCGCTTCCGTAAAGGAGGCGCCCCCTAGTTAGCGCAAGGATCAGAAGGTGGCGCGGAGCACCACGGCGACGCGCCGGTCGGTATCAACCCAGTTGTAGGCCGGCTTGCGGGATTCATCCCCGACCAGGAGCGTGGTGCGCTCGTTGAGGATGTTGGTGGCCTGCAGGCCGAGCTTCACCTTGGGGTTGATGGTGTAGAACACCGACCCGTCGAGCTGGCCGAAGTCGCTGGCCCAGACCGGGGCGTTGATGTTCGCCGCCGAAGTGGTCAGCAGGTACTCTTCACGCCAGTTGTAGGCCAGGCGGGCGGAGATGCCGTACTTCTCGTACATCACCGCCACGTTGTAGCTGGTCCGCGACATCCCCTCGAGCGGCAGGCTGGCCGACGCGCCCGCGTTCTGCTGCGGGTCGAGGACGTTCTGGCTGGTATTACGCCCGCCGTCGCTCTCGATGAAGGTGAAGTTGGCCTGCAGGCCAAGACCGCTGAGCGGCCCGGGCAGGAAGTCGTAGAACTGCTGGTAGGCCAGCTCGAAGCCGTCGACCGTGCCTTCGTCGCCGTTCTGGTAGCGGGTCAGGACGAAGTCGAAGGTCTGGCCGCCGTTGGTGAAGGCGACCGTGTCCGACCCGGTGAAGATGTAGTCGGTGATGTCCTTGTGGAAGGCCACGAAGGTCAGGCTGCCGCTGGGGGCGAAGTACCACTCCAGGCTGACGTCGTAGTTGTTGGACTTGATCGGCTCGAGCCCCGGGTTGCCGGCGTTGCCGGTGAAGGGGTTCAGGTCGTCCAGGGTGTAGCCGTCGGCCTCGAAGTTGATCGACAGGTTGGTGAACGGCTGCATCTGGTACATTTCCGGCCGGACCATCGCCTGCGACGCCGCGAAACGCAGCTGCAGGTCGTCCCGCAGGAGGACGCGGAAGTTCAGGCTGGGCAGGACGTTGGTGTATTCCTTCTGGACGGTCTGGCCATCCAGCGAACCGCCCAGGGTGAAGGCCCTGGCCGCGTTGAAGCCGGTGCAGTTGGCCAGCGGGTTGCCGATCGGCGGGCAGGTCCCGTTGATCGTCGGCAGGGTGGTGACGGTGTTGGTGTTGACCTCGGTGCGGATGATCCGGACGCCGATGTTGCCGTCGTAGGGCAGGTTGCCGAACAGGTTTTCGCCGCCGAAGCGGGCATGGACATAGGCCGCCTGGGTTTCTTCGGTCAGTTCGGTGATGCCGCCGTTGCCGCCGCCGAGACGATAGCTGTCATAGTCGTCGCTGAGCGGCGTCCAGCCCCAGCCGGAGCTCTCGGTGTTGCGCAGGATGTCGTAGGCGTAGGCCGTGCCGCGGTTGAGCAGACCTTCACGCGGGAACCAGGCGACGCCGGGAACCTGGGTGTCGCCGCGGAAGAAGTTATCGAACTTGTACAGGAAGGACGCGTCGGGCAGGCGCGGATCGGCCGTGCCGCCCGGGTAGCCGGTGTCGTCAAGATAGACCACCGCGCCGCCGCCGTTGCCCCAGTACTGGTTGCTCAGCAGGCCCCAGTTGTAGCCGGTCTGGCGGTTGATGTAGTCCTTGTTGGTGGCCCGCACGCCGAAGGCGACCGACTTCAGGAAGCCCTCGTCGAAGTCGTAGCGGGCGTCGAGGCGGCCGGCCATCTCGTCGGCTTCATTGTCCTCGATGTGGTCCATGGCCGCCGCCCACCAGTAGGTGGACTTGTCTTCCATGGTGCCGCCGGTGGAGGTGATGCGCGGCAGGTCGCCCCGGATGGCGATGTCCAGGGTGGGACGGTTCTGCAACTGGGTGAAGGCCGTCATCGAATAGATTTCGGCCGTCGACTTGACGTACTGCAGGTCGCCGCTGAACGACCATTTGTCGTTCGGCGTGAACTTGACGTTCAGCGACAGGTCGCCGGTCTTCTTGGTGTCGTCGCCGATGCGGGTGTCGGTGTTGTAGTTGGCGTTCGGCACGGTGCCGCCGACGAAGACGTCGTTGCGATAGCTATAGGTGTTGTTGGCGTTGAGAATGCTTTCCGAACCGAGCGCATACTCGACGTTGTAGGCCTTGGCCTCGGAGCCCAGCCCCTGGAGGGTGACCAGCCACTGGTCGTTCGGCTGCCACTGCAGGGCGAAGGCCAGCGCGTTGCGCTTCTGCTCCCACTCGATGGTCCGCCAGCCCATGAATTTGGGGATGTAGACGGTGTCGCCCGCCGCGGCGGAGCCATCCGACGGGGCGTTGCCGGCGTTCAGCGTCACCGGGTCGTAGCGGTCGACCGAGATGCTGTTGGTGGTGTTGCCGACGTTGGAGATGCTGATGTTGGCCAGGAAGCCGATCTCGCCGATCGGGGTGTCCCAGCGGTCGCTGCCCAGCAGGCTGCCGGACCAGAAGCCCTTTTCCGACAGGTCGCCGTAATTGTAGTCGGTGTTGAAGGCGATCAGGTGGTCTTCGATGTCGAACGGCGTGCGGGTGCGCAGGTTGACCGTGCCGGCGATGCCGCCCTCGATCTGGTTGGCCGCGACGTTCTTGAAGACATCGACGCCGGCCAGCAGGTCGGCCGAGACGTCCTCGAAGCTCAGGCCACGACCCGAGGAGGCGGAGAAGATGTCCCGCCCGTTGGTCTCGGAGCGGACCCAGGACAGGCCGCGAACGAAGACGCCGCCACCTTCGGCCGCCAGGCGGGCCGGGTCGCGGGCGGCGTTGGTGCGCTGAAGAGTCACACCCGGGATGCGCTGCAGGGCTTCCGAAACCGACCGGTCCGGCAGGGCGCCGATGTCCACGGCGGTGACCGAATCAACGATGACCTCGGAATTCTGCTTGATGTCCTGCGAGGACTTGAGGCTGGCGCGGATGCCGGAGATGACCACCTCGTCGACGTCGGTAGCCCCCTCGTCCTGGGTGGCGACCGGCGTGTCCTGCGCCATGGCCAGGGAAGGCAGCGCCATGGCCCCCAGCGTGAACAAGGAGACGCCGCAAAGCAGGGCGGCGCGCTGGGCGTTATTCTTATGAGACATGAGTCCCTTCCTTCCCCCTTGGTCGCCTCGCCGCTCCTATGAGCGATCGCTTGGCGACATGTTCTCCCAAATGGTTTTGACCGGTGCGTCAAAAGCCGCTCCGATTTTTCAACGATGCATAAGTTTTCACCGGATGAAAAGTTATTTTTGGTAGCGCTACCATTTTTGGTCAGGCAGGGTGGTTCCAAAGCCACAGAGCGCCGTTCGCCCGCAGGGTGAAGAGATGGCATGCTGTGGGACCGGCGGGAAACGCCGGCCGGGAGGACGAACGGGAATGACTCACGGGCGGGCGCTGCGGCGCGTCGTGATCGTTGGCGGCGGGACGGCGGGCTGGATGGCCGCCAGCGCCCTGGCGCGCGCCTTCAGCGGGCCGGCCGGCCTGACCCTGCCCATCACCCTGGTCGAATCGGATTCCATCGCCACCGTCGGGGTCGGCGAGGCGACCATTCCGCCGATCCGCCAGTTCAACGCCACCGTCGGCCTGGATGAGGCCGAGTTCGTCCGCGCCACCATGGCCACGGCCAAGCTGGGCGTCGACTTCCACGACTGGTCGCATCCGGGCTCCAACTATTTCCACGGCTTCGGCGACTACGGACCCACGGTTCGGGGCCAGGCCTGGCGGCAGTATCTCTTTCGTCTGCAGGCGGAAGGCCGGATCGACAGCCTGGAGCCCTGGTCGCTGCCGACCATCCTGTTCCGCCAGAACCGCTTCGCCCCGCCGCTGACCGATCCGCGCTCGGTGCTGTCTTCCTACTCCTACGCCTACCAGTTCGACGCCGGCCTGTTCGCCAAACGGCTGCGGGTCCTGGCCGAGGGACTGGGCGTGGTGCGCCAGGAAGGGAAGATCGTCGACTCGCCCCGGGACGGCGAGAGCGGCCTGATCACCGGCGTCACGCTGGACGACGGGACCCTGGTCGAGGGCGACCTGTTCCTCGACTGCTCGGGCTTCCGCGGCCTGCTCATCGAAGGGGTGATGCAGGCCGGCTACGAGAACTGGACCCACTGGCTGCCCTGCGACCGCGCCGTCGCCCTGACCTACCCGCTGTCCGGGACGCCCGAGCCCTGCACCCGGGCCACGGCCCGCAAGGCCGGCTGGCAGTGGCGCATTCCGCTGCAGCACCGGATCGGCGGCGGCTATGTCTATTCCAGCGCCTTCACCAGCGACCAGGAGGCGCTCGACGACCTGATCGGCATGGTCGGACCGCCGCTGACCGACCCCAACCCGCTGCGCTTCACCACCGGCCGCCGGCGCGAGGCCTGGAAGGGCAATGTCGTCTCCCTCGGCCTGTCGAGCGGCTTCATCGAGCCGCTGGAATCGACCAGCATCAACCTCATCCAATCGGGCATCGGCCGGCTGCTGGAGCTGTTCCCCGATCGCGACTTCGACCCCTCCCTGATCGCCGCCTACAACCAGGGCTCGGCCCAGGAGTATGAGCGGGTCCGCGACTTCATCGTCCTGCACTATCACCTGGCCGGGCGGGCCGACGGCGAGCTCTGGCGCCAGTGCCGCGAGATGGTCCTCCCGGACAGCCTGGCGGAGAAGATCGAGCTGTTCAAAGCCCGCGGCGAGATCCGCCTGCTGGAGAACGAATCCTTCCGCGAGGACAGCTGGGCCGCCATCTTCACCGGCCTCGGCGTCTGGCCAAGGCGGGCGACGCCGCTGGTCGAGGTGCTGAGCCTGGACGAGGTTGCCCACCAGGCCGAGCGCCTGCGCGACCTGATCGCCCGCGCCGCGTCTTCCGTCCCCGAACACAGCAGCTTCTTTCCGGACCGGCCCTCGGCCGCCCGATTCTAGAACGAGAACCCCATGACCATCGCCCCTCCCATCCAGAGCATGATCATCGTCGGCGGCGGCACCGCCGGCTGGATGACCGCCGCCGCTGTCTCTCATGTGCTTCAGGGCAAGGTGAAGATCACCCTGGTCGAGTCCGACGCCATCGCCACGGTCGGGGTCGGCGAGGCGACCATCCCGCCGATCATCCAGTTCAACAGGCTGCTGGGCGTCGACGAGGTCGAGTTCATCAAGGCCACCCAGGCCACCTTCAAGCTGGGCATCGAGTTCCGCAACTGGACGCGGCAAAACCATAGCTACTTCCACCCCTTCGCCCAGTACGGCACGCGGATGGGGGCGGCGGGCTTCTACCAGTACTGGCTGCGGCTCAACGCGGCCGGGCTGGACGAGGACCTCGGCGACTACTCCGCCTGCACCGTGGCCGCCCGCATGGGCCGCTTCGCCATGCCCGAGCCCGACCCCCGGTCGGTGCGCTCGCAGATGGGCTACGCCTTCCACTTCGACGCCTCGCTCTACGCCAAGTTCCTGCGCGAGCGGGCCATCGCCAGCGGCGTCATCCGCCGGGAAGGCAAGGTGGTCGACGTCAATCTGCGCGAGAAGGACGGCTTCATCGAGAGCATCCGCCTCGACGATGGCGAGGTGCTCAGCGCCGACTTCTTCATCGACTGCTCCGGCTTCCGGGGCCTGCTGATCGAAGGCGCCCTGAAGACCGGCTATGAGGACTGGACCCACTGGCTGCCGGCCAACCGCGCCGTGGCCGTGCCCAGCACCCGGGTCGCCGATCCCCATCCCTACACCCGCGCCACGGCGCTGGAGGCCGGCTGGCAGTGGGGCATCCCGCTGCAGCACCGGACCGGCAACGGCTATGTCTATTCCAGCGACTTCATCAGCGACGACGACGCCGGGACCCGCCTCCTGGGCAACCTCGACGGCAAGCCGATGGACGACCTCAACTTCCTGCGCTTCACCACCGGCCGGCGGAAGAAGACCTGGAACAAGAACTGCCTGTCGCTCGGGCTGGCCTCGGGCTTCATCGAGCCCCTGGAATCGACCAGCATCCACCTGATCCAGGCCGGCATCACCAAGCTGCTGCTGACCTTCCCGGACACCGCCTTCGCCCAGCCCGACATCGATAACTTCAACAAGCTGATGCAGAAGGAGTTCGAGCGGGTGCGCGACTTCGTCTGCCTGCACTACCACGCCACCGAACGCACCGATCAGCCGCTCTGGCGGATGACCAGCGCCATGACCGTGCCCGACAGCCTGAAGGAAAAGATGGACCTGTTCCGCAGCCGCGGCCGGGTCTACCGCTACGAGGACGAGCTGTTCCAGGAGGCCAGCTGGGTCGCCGTGCTGCTCGGCCAGGGCATCATCCCCGAGCGGGCCGACCCGATCACCGACATCGTGCCGCTCGACGAGCTGCAGGCGAGACTGCACCACATCAAGGCGATGATCCGCGACGGCGTCGCGCGCATGCCGACCCACGACCAGTTCATCCGGGCCAACTGCCAGGCCCCGGCCTGGGATCGCTGATCCTTCTGGAGACCTCCATGACGCTTCGCCTGCTGGCCGCGACGGCCTTTGCCCTGGCGCTTGCCCCCTTCGCCGTCCAGGCCGAGGAGCTGGGCCGCGTTACCTCGCCCGACGGCCGCATCCAGGTCGTCGTCGACCAGGGGCCCGACGGCGGCCCCCGCTATTCGGTGCTACGCGACGGTCGCGCGGTTCTGTCCCCCTCGGCCCTGGCGCTTGGGCTCGACAAGGGGGGGCTGCTGGGCCCCGGCCTGCAGCTGGACAAGCCTGCCCAGACCGCCAGCGGCCGCGACGACTACCGGCTGTTGGGCCGGCGCAGCCATGTCCAGGCCGACTGGCGCGAGTTGCGCCTCGACCTTGCCGAGCCCGGCGGGGCCCGGCGTCGGATGCAGCTGACCTTCCGGGCCTACGACGAGGGGATCGCCTTCCGCTACACGGTGCCGACCGACGGTGGGCTGGAGGCCGTCGGGCTGACGCACGAGGGGACGCTGTTTTCCTTTCCCACGGACTACCGCTGCTGGGGGCTGAACCTGGGTCGCTTCTACAACGCCCACGAAGGCGAGTTCGACCCCATCGCCGCCTCGAAGATCCGCGATCACAATGCCTATGACGCCCCCCTGGTCTGCGGGACCGGCGGCAAGGGCCCCGCTTTCGCCATCGCCGAGGCCGACCTGCGCGACTACGCCGGCCTCTACCTGGCCGCCCAGGGAGACGGCGGCCTGGGGCTGCAGGTGCGGCTGGCGGGGCGGCCCGACGATCCGGGCGTGGTCACGCGCAGCCGTATCGGCTCGCCCCTGCGCACGCCCTGGCGGGTGGTGATGATCGCCGACCGCCCGGGCGACCTGATCGCCTCGACCCTGGTCACCAACCTCAATCCCGATCCCAGCTTCGACACCAGTTGGATCAAGCCCGGCAAGTCGGCCTGGGATTGGTGGAACGGCGGCCAGATCGCCGCCGTGCCGGGCAGCGGCATGAACACCGCCACCTTCAAGGCCTTCATCGACTTCGCCGCCGAGACGGGCCTGCAATATGTGATGATCGACGAGGGCTGGTGCATGGGCGCTGGCGGCGCCGGCCAGCCGCGCCCTGGGGTCGACGTCACCCGCCACATCCCCGAGGTCGACGTCCCGGCCCTGGTCGCCTATGGCCGCGAGCGCGAGGTCGGCGTCCTGCTGTGGGTCAACTGGAAGGCGCTGGACGCCCAGTTCGACGCCGCCCTCGACACCTACCAGGCCTGGGGCGTGGCCGGGATCAAGGTCGACTTCATGGACCGCGACGACGCGCAGATGGTCGACTGGTATCACCGCCTGCTGACCGCCACGGCCAGGCGCCGGCTGCTGGTCGATCTGCACGGCGCCTACCACCCGACCGGCCTGACCCGCACCTATCCGCATTTCGTGACCCAGGAGGGCGTCCTGGGGGCGGAGTACAACAAGTGGTCGCGGCGCATCACCGCCACCCACAACGTGACCCTGCCCTACACCCGCATGCTGCTGGGCCCGATGGACTACACCCCTGGCGGCTTCCGCAACGTGGCGCCGGCGGACTTCAAGTCGAAGTTCATCCTGCCGACGGTGATGACCACCCGGGCCCATGGCCTGGCCATGTTCGTGGTCTATGAAAGCCCGCTGACCGTGGTCGCCGATACGCCGGACGCCTACCGCGACCAGCCGGAAACGGCCTTCATCGGCCAGGTTCCCACCACCTGGGACGAGACCCGCTTCCTGTCCGGCGACATCGGCGAGTCGATCGTCCTGGCCCGCCGCAAGGGCGGCGACTGGTACCTCGGGGCCATGACCAACGAGCAGGGCCGCAAGGTCAGGGTCCCGCTGAGCTTCCTGGGCGAAGGCCGGTTCGAAGCGACCATCTACGCCGACGGCGCGACGCCGACCGCGACACGCATCGAAACCCGGACGGTGACGGCCCGCGACGCCCTGGCCCTCACCCTGGCCCCCAGCGGCGGAGCGGCCGTGCGTTTCACCCCGTCCCCCGGGCCGTAACCATGGCCCGAATGGCATTTTCAAGATCGGCAACGGCTTTTACTGGTGATATGACCAAGGCCCTGGAGAGGGGTTCGCATGCTGGACAGTTTGGACGACGACACGCGCAAGTACCGGGCGCCCGCCCTGGAAAAGGGGCTGGATGTCCTGGAGCTGCTGTCGCAGCACGGTCTGCCGCTGACGCCGTCGCAGATGTCGACCATGCTGGGCCGCTCGGTCAGCGAGCTGTTCCGCATGATCCAGGTGCTGGAGTTCCGCGGCTATATCGAGCCTTCGCCCGACGGCTATCGGCTGACCAACCGGCTGTTCACCCTCGGCGTCGCCCAGGCCCCGGCCAAGAACCTGATCGACACCGCCCTGCCGCTGATGCGCGACCTGGCCGATTCCACGGGCCAGTCCTGCCATCTGGTGGCGCCCTCCGGCGAGCAGATCGTCGTCGTCGCCCGCATCGAGGCCCCCGGCGACATGGGCTATTCGGTGCGCATCGGCTATCGGCGCAACATCATCGAGGCGACGTCGGGCCTGCTGTTCTACGGCTGCGCCACCCCCCGGGCCCGGGACCTGTTGCGCGAGCTTCTGACCCCAAAGCACGGCAAGAAACAGGTGGCCGACTATGTCGCCGCCGCCGAGGCCGCAGGGGCGCAGGGCTACGCCGAGCGGGCCAGCACCTTCGTTCGCGGCGTCACCGACCTGGCCGCGCCGATCATGGGAACCGACGGGGTGATCGCCACCCTGATCACCCCCTTCATCGAGCGCACCCCGCCGACCTGCGACCTGGGCGAGGCGCTCGGCCAACTTCGGCGGGCGGCGGAGCTGATCTCGGCGGAGGTCGGGGCCTTGTCGGCCGCTTGAACGCGCCCGGCGTTGACTTGCCGGCGCCCGGCCGCCATTTTTTACAAACGAAAATGACACCACAAATAAAATCTGAAAATCCTAAGTGGTCCGCGCAGCCACCAACTCTCATGTCGTCGATGGCGGCCGGAACTGATCCTCAATGACGAAGAAACCCCTCCGTTCGCGCGCCTGGTTCGACAACCCGGACAATCCGGACATGACGGCGCTCTACCTCGAGCGCTACCTGAACTACGGCCTCAGCCGCAAAGAGCTGCAGGCCGGCAAGCCGATCATCGGCATCGCCCAGACCGGCTCCGACCTCAGCCCCTGCAACCGCCACCACCTGGTGCTGGCCCAGCGGCTGCGGGAGGGCATCCGCGAGGCCGGCGGCATCGCCATGGAGTTCCCGGTCCATCCGATCCAGGAGACCGGCAAGCGGCCGACCGCCGGCCTCGACCGCAACCTCGCCTACCTCGGGCTGGTGGAGTGCCTCTACGGCTATCCGCTGGACGGGGTGGTGCTGACCATCGGCTGCGACAAGACCACCCCGGCCTGCCTGATGGCCGCCGCCACCGTCGACATCCCGGCCATCGCCCTGTCGGTCGGGCCGATGCTGAACGGCTGGCACAAGGGCGAGCGCACCGGTTCGGGGACGATCATCTGGAAGGCGCGCCAGATGATGGCGGCCGGCGAGATCGACTACGACGGCTTCATCGAACTGGTCGCCTCTTCGACCCCGTCGGTCGGCTACTGCAACACCATGGGCACGGCCACGACCATGAACAGCCTGGCCGAGGCGCTTGGCATGTCCCTGCCCGGCTCGGCCGCCATTCCGGCCCCCTACCGCCAGCGCGGCGAGGTGGCCTATGAGACCGGCAAGCGGATCGTCGAGATGGTGCGTGAGGACCTCAAGCCCTCCGACATCCTGACGAAAGAAGCCTTCCACAACGCCATCGTCGTCAACTCCGCCATCGGCGGCTCGACCAACGCCCCGGTCCACCTGACCGCCCTGGCCCGGCACGCCGGCGTCGAGGTGCCGCTGAAGGACTGGGAGACCCACGGCCTGAAGGTGCCGCTGCTGGTCAACCTGCAGCCGGCCGGCGCCTATCTGGGCGAGGACTACTACCATGCCGGCGGCGTGCCGGCGGTGGTCAACGAACTGATGAAGCAGGGGCTGATCCACGAGGGCGCCCAGACCGTTTCGGGCCAGTCGATCGGCGACAACTGCCGCGGCCGCGAAAGCGAGTCGCCCGACGTCATCCGCGCCTTCGACAACCCGCTGATGACCGACGCCGGCTTCCTGATCCTCAGCGGCAACCTGTTCTCGACGGCGGTGATGAAGCTCAGCGTCATCAGCCCGGAGTTCCGTGCCCGCTACCTGGCCAACCCTGACGATCTGAACGCCTTCGAAGGCTCGGTCGTGGTCTTCGACGGGCCCGAGGACTACCACCACCGCATCGACGATCCGGCCCTGGGCCTGACCGAGCAGAGCCTGCTGGTCATGCTGGGAGCCGGCCCGGTCGGCTATCCGGGCGCCGCCGAGGTGGTCAACATGCGGCCGCCCGCCTACCTGATCAAACAGGGGGTCTCGGCCCTGGCCTGCATCGGCGACGGCCGCCAGTCGGGCACCTCCGGCTCCCCCTCCATCCTGCACGCCTCGCCCGAGGCGGCCACCGGCGGCAACATCGCCCTGTTGCGCACCGGCGACCGGGTGCGCATCGACCTCAACACCGGCGAGGCCAATGTGCTGATCTCCGCCGAGGAGCTGGCCACGCGCCGGGCCGCCTTCGAGGCGGCGGGCGGGTTCAAATATCCCCCCTCCCAGACGCCCTGGCAGGAGATGCAGCGCGGCATGGTCGGCGAACTGGAAACCGGCGCGGTTCTGGAACCGGCGGTCAAGTACCACCGCATCATCGACCGGTATGGCCTGCCGAGGGACAACCACTAGGTCTGTGAGTTCGCCTCTGGGCTCCCTTCTCCCCTTGTGGGAGAAGGTGGCCCGAAGGGCCGGATGAGGGGTCGATAGGTCTTTCAGCTGCGCAGAGGCGGTGGCGACAGGCTGT